>JABXJS010000193.1 GCA_013538855.1 Herpetosiphonaceae bacterium | reverse complement strand
GAACCGCTGCGCTGTGGTTGATCCAGCTTGGCGCGGCGTGGCGCAGGCCGCGTACGCTCGCCCGTTGGCCGCGGCCGCGATTGCCGAGCGCCGGGGCTGCGTCACCTCGCGCCGTGCGGCGACGGTCACGGCCGATGCAGGCTGAACCGCTGCGCTGTGGTTGATCCAGCTTGGCGCGGCGTAGCGCAGGCCGCGCACGCTCGCTCGTTGGCCGCGATTGCCGAGCGCCGGGGCTGCGTCACCTCGCGCCGTGCGGCGACGGTCACGGCTGACGCAGGCTGAACCGCTGCGCCGTGGATGCGGCGGCTGCGGTATACACGAATTAAACGCACTCCTCAAGCAGTCGCACGTGAACTGTAGGCGCTACCACAGTGACTAGGGCAAATGGACGAGAGAGCTGGCAGCGGCGCAGGCGCTCACAGCACCGCTGGCGCGCAACCACAGCGCTGCTTTTCTTAAACTGCTGCGGCCAACAGATGCGAGCCAACGCGGAGCTAGCCCACTGCTCACGCCATCGCACGGGAGCGCAGGGTGGAGCCGTTGGGCCATGAGCCAATGGGCGAGAGAGTTGGCAGCGGCGCAGGCGCTCACAGCACCGCTGGCGCGCAACCACAGCGCAGTTTTTCTAAAAACCTTGGCCCGGCTCGCTCAGCACTGACGAATCCCACACTCGTAGCACGTTGAGTCGGACACAAGCAGTAAAAAACACTGTTGCGCCGCTGGGCACGCAGACAGTCGAAAAACGGTTGTCGGTTTAGGACAGAGCGGCAGCGCAAAACCGTCGCCTGATTGGCAGACACGCAGACTGTGCGACACAATCCTTGACACCGCACAACAAAAAGTTGTTGACGGTCAGCTCGGTGTTGCGCTGCACCTCGGGTGCGGCAACAATACTTTACACCGAACAACAAAAAGGCCGTGTCTTTCGCGACACGGCCCGTGCGGGGAAAGTCGCCAGGTCCCCTGACCCACCCTCACGGCGCTGATCGTTCGTGCTTGGTAGTGCGTTGTGCTCGGTGCGGCCTGCGCATGTGCTATGTGCCACGTGCCGCGTGAGCTGCATAGGGAAGATACGTAATCTTCTGCGTCAAGATTACCCGCTTGCGCCACGGGGTGAGCACGCACCCGACCAACGGCCGCTACCGACTGGCGACTAGACCTCGGCGGCCAGATCGATCGACCAGTTCGCCGCCTGAAGCGCGGAGTCCAACTCGCGATATTGGCGGGCGAGGGCATCGCGCTGGCGCTGAAGCTCGGTGACATCGAGCGTGCGCTGGAGGCGAATCTCGCTGCCGCGGGCGCGCTGCGTTGATGTGCCCAGGATTGAGAGCAGCGTATCAAAGGCGCGCATGCGCAGAGTGAGCGCATCGCGCTGTGCCAGGGCGGCGGTGATCGTCTGGCCCGAGGGCAAAAGCGCGAGGCTGTTGGTCTGATTAATCGCCGTCACCAGGCGCTCAAAGCGCGAGGTAGCTGACTCTAGCTCCTGCAGCAGGAGCGTAGGATTCTCGGCGGGCGTCTCGCCCTCTTGAATGAGCGCGACGCGCTGTAGGCGCACCGTCAGATCGTGGATTTTCTCCTGGGTGGCCTTGCGCTCGACAAGGGCCTCGGCAAGCTTCATGGTGAACCTCCTCCAGGGGCGGCGACGCACCAGTGCAGAGGTGGTGCGTCGCCGCTGAACGCTAGGCGCTCAGGCGCTCGCGGACCAGCTCGGCGATGTCGGTGGGCAGCTTGGCGACCTTGACGCCGACGGCCTCCAGGGCCTCGATCTTCTCCTGGGCCGTGCCCTCGCCGCCAGCGCCGATGATCGCGCCGGCGTGGCCCATGCGCTTGCCGGGAGGGGCCGACTGGCCAGCGATGAAGGCGACGACCGGCTTGGTGACATACTCCTTGATGAACTGGGCGGCCTCCTGCTCGGCGGAGCCGCCGATCTCGCCGATGAGCACGATCGCCTTGGTCTCGGGGTCGTCTTGGAACAGGCGCAGCACATCGATGAAGTTGGTGCCGATGATCGGATCGCCGCCGATACCAACGATGGTGGACTGGCCGAGGTCGATGCGCGTCAGAGCATCGACAGCCTCATAGGTGAGCGTGCCCGACTTCGAGACCACGCCGACCGGGCCGGGAGAGGCGATCGAGCCGGGGATGATGCCCATCTTGGCCTGGCCGGGGGTGAGCAGGCCGGGGCAGTTGGGGCCGATCAGGCGTGCGCCCTTGGCCTTGACATACTCATAGGTTGCGACCATATCGAGCGCGGGCACGCCCTCGGTGATGCAGATAATCAGCGGGATGCCGGCCTCGGCCGCCTCGCGGATGGCGTCGGGGGCGAACGGGGCTGGCACATAGATCACCGAGGCGTTTGCGCCGGTGGCCTCGACCGCCTCGCGCACCGTGTTGAACACTGGCACGCGATTATCGACAGCCTTCTGCCCGCCGCGGCCTGGCGTTACGCCGGCCACAAGATTTGTGCCGTACTCCAACATCTGGCGCGAGTGGAACTCACCTTCGCGGCCCGTGATGCCCTGGACCAGCACACGGGTATTTTTATCGGCCAAAATACTCAACGGAGTCCTCCTTATGTGACGTATTGGCTGCCATGGCGCTGGCGAGCCAGCTTGAGAGTTATGACAGAGCGTGGAGCGCGGCCCCACGCAGAAAGAGCTGCTAGAGCCGATGCTCATCTTTGAGCAGCGCGATATCGGCCTCGACCATCATCGTGACCAGCTGCTCAAAGGAGACCTCGGGCTGCCAGCCAAGGGTTGAGATCGCCTTTGCCGGATCGCCAATGAGCAGATCGACCTCGGCTGGGCGCATAAAGCGCTCGTCCTGCACCACATAGTCCTCGTAGCTGAGGCCAACGTGGCCGAAGGCGATCTCGCAGAAGCGGCGCACCGAGTGCGTCTCGCCGGTGGCGACGACATAGTCATCAGGCTCGGATTGCTGGAGCATCAGGTGCATCGCGCGCACATAGTCGCCGGCGAAGCCCCAGTCGCGCTGGGCTTCGAGGTTGCCAAGGCGCAGCTCCTGCGCCAGGCCGAGCTTGATGCGGGCCACAGCGTCGGTGATCTTGCGCGTGACGAACTCGCGGCCACGGCGCGGGCTCTCGTGGTTAAACAAGATGCCCGAGGTGGCGAACATGTTGTAGCTCTCGCGATAGTTGACGGTGATCCAGTGGCCGTAGACCTTGGCCACGCCGTAGGGCGAGCGCGGATAGAACGGCGTCGACTCGCGCTGAGGCACCTCTTGGACCTTGCCGAACATCTCGGAGCTAGAGGCCTGGTAGAAGCGGATGGCCGGATCGACAGAGCGGATCGCGTCGAGCATGCGCGTGACGCCGAGGCCGGTCACCTCGCCGGTGAACACCGGCTGGCTCCACGACGTCTGCACAAAGCTCTGGGCGGCGAGGTTGTAGACCTCGGCGGGCCGATAGGTTTGTAAAATATTGATCAGCGAGACCTCATCAAGCAGATCGCCGGAGACCAGCTCGATCTCATCTTGGATGTGCTTGATGCGCTCGAAGTTAACTGTGCTTGTCCGGCGAATCATGCCCACGACGGTGTAGCCCTGCTTGAGCAAGTGCTCAGCCAGGTACGAGCCATCTTGGCCAGTGATGCCGGTAATCAACGCTACTTTTTTCATGCTTACCTCCACGCTAGGCTGATATGAACTCTTGGCAAAAATCAGCGGACCTCAGCCTAGCGCAGATTGCGCCTCAGCGCTGCTAACCTAGTTAGCACTGCTGAGAGAAATATTGTCAACAATAGAAATGCGCGCGCAGTGTGCTCGCGCGAGACGCTGTACCAGTACAAGGAGCAGGCATGCCTGAATCACTAGGACGTCGGCTAGCACAGCTGCGCCAGGCGCACGGCTGGACCCAGCAGGCGCTGGCAGAGCGGCTGGGGCTGTCGCGGGTGGCGCTATCGCACTTCGAAGCCGATCTAGCCGTGCCATCCGAGCGCACCGTTATCCTGCTGGCGGGCATCTTTCGCTGTGAGCCAGCCGAGCTGGTGGCGGCGACATTCTACCCAGCGGGCAAGGCCATGCGCCTGCCGACGGTTGCGCCGCGCTACACCGAGACAGAGCTACAGCTGCGCCTGCTTGAGCGTGATCTGCACTGGATCGCACAAGTGCCACAGGCAGCGGCGCAGGTGTGCCACGAGTGGCGCGAGCGCCTGAGCGCACTGCACGCCGCCAGCCACGACGAGCGTGAGCGGCAGCTACTAGCTCAGGCACTGCGCCAGCTCGCCAGCTAGCCCTGCGCGATTTCGACGGCCTTCTGGGCAGCCTCGGCCAGCGTGTTGGCTGGGATCAGGCTCGCATCGGCGAGGATGCGCTGGCCCTCGGCCTCGTTGGTGCCGACCAGCCGCACGACCATGGGCACCTGGCGCTTGATAATCTTCTGCGCCTCGACGATACCGCGGGCGACCTCGTCGCAGCGGGTGATGCCGCCAAAAATATTAACCATAACGGCCTTCACATTTGGATCATCAAGGATGATATCGAGCGCCGCAGCGACCTTCTCGGCGTTCGCGCCGCCGCCGATGTCGAGGAAGTTGGCCGGCTCGCCGCCGAACAGCTTGACCACGTCCATGGTGGCCATGGCCAGGCCAGCGCCATTGACCATACAGCCGATGGTGCCATCGAGCTTGATGAAGGTCAGGCCATGCTCGCGGGCCTTGATCTCGGCCGCCGGGTCCGCCGAGTCATCGCGCTGGGCGGCAAGGTCTTTGTGGCGGAAGAGGCCGCTATCATCGAGGACGATCTTGGAGTCGAGGGCCTTGAGCGAGCCATCGGCGAGCACCACTAGCGGGTTGATCTCGGCCAGCTCGGCATCGTTTTCGATAAAGGCTTTGTAGAGCGCCATGGCGATGCTGGCGAACTGGCGCGCCTGCTTGCCGTCGGTCAGGCCGATGGCAAAGGCCAGCTGCTGGGCCTGGAAGGGCTGGAGGCCGAGCAGCGGGTCGGCGGCAATTTTGATGATGGCATCGGGGTTGGTTTTAGCGACTTCTTCGATCTCGACGCCGCCCTCAGAGGAGGCGATCAGCATGATGCGCTTGGTGCCGCGATCGAGGATCACACCGAGGTAGATTTCTTTTTCGTAGGTGACGGCTTCGGCGATCATGACCTTCTCCACCGTCAGGCCCTTGATATCCATGCCGAGGATCTGCTGCGCGGCCTGCTCGGCGGCCTCCGGGGTATCGGCGAGCTTGATGCCGCCAGCTTTGCCACGACCACCAACGTGGACCTGGGCTTTCACCGCAACTTTACCGCCGATCTCCTCCGCTAGCTTGCGGGCTTCCGCAGGCGTGCTCGCGACGCCGCCGCCCGTCACTGGAATGCCGTACTTGGCGACAATCTCGCGAGCCTGGTATTCGTGAAGCTTCATTGCACCTCCGAATGTGCAGTTATTGAGATGGTTGATTAAAAGGTAGGGACGCAACGCAGTTGCGTGATGCCGTGGGTATGGTAGCAGGCCCCAAGAAAGTTGGCAAATACAGCTAGGCGCACAGAAAGGCGTGGTGCACTCTTTGCATCATGGGTCTTAACGGGTATGATACGCAGACCTCATTCCTCAAGGAGGCCCGATGATAGGGTTAACATTGGCAGCGGTGCTGCTCTATACATTGCTCGCTTGTTTGTTTAAATTCGCGTCCAGCCGCACGCGCCCCGATCAGGTTGTCACAGTCGCAACCTTGGTGGTTGCCCTGTGCGCAGTCGGGGTGATGGCGTGGCGCAATGAGTGGTCTGGCTCCTGGCAAGGGGCGATGCTGGCAGTGAGCGCTGGCGTGCTCTTTTATTTTTCGTCTGTGTATCAGCTCCAGGCCCTCCGAACCTCATCGACATCGATGGTCTTTGCGATCACCAGCCTTAATCTCGTGCTGGCGGGCATGCTGGTGCTCTTTGTGCCAATGTTCGACACCGACCTGACGCTGCCGCGCGTGCTGGCGATCATGGTGGCCGGCGCGGCCATCCTGCTGAGTCTTAAGCTCGACCAAGTTGACCGTCTGTCGCGGTCGGTGCTGGTGGCGCTGCTGCTGCTGGCGCTCTGCACCATCACCTACACCTTCTACACGCATTTTTTCCAAGAGATTTTGTTCTATATCGCCGTCAATCACGTGGTTGGCGCACTGATCAACTGGCGCAAGCTGCCAACGATCAAGCACACCGAGCTGCGCTGGGGGCTGCTGCTCGGCGTGTGTATGTTCGGCGCGTTTTGGTCGCTGCTGCAGGCGCTGGCGCTGAGCGCAAACAACGCACCGCTTGTGCTGCTGGCGCTCAACATCAAGACGCCGCTGACCGCGCTGCTGGCCGTGCCGCTGTTCAAAGAGCGCGTGACACCAAAGAAGGTGCTGGCGGTGATGATGGCAACGTGGGCGGTGGTGCTGTGGCGCATGTAGCAGCGGGCACCGTGGCGCTGCACGATGCCCGCTGTGGCTACGCGGCTGCTTTCCTTAGATAAACGCTACTGCTCTTTCCAGTCAGTGAGCGCGTCGAGCGTCGCGCGCTCGGCATCCGTCAGCTCAAGACCGGCGGCTCCCACCGTGTCGTTGAGCTGCTTGACGCTGGTAGCGCCAATAATCGCCGAGGTGATGGCGGGCGCGCCGCTGGCCCAGGCCACGGCCAGCTGCGGAATGGTGGCGCTGCGCTCTTTGGCCAGCTCCTCCATGCGATCCATCAGCGTCCACAGGTTCTCGTTGAGGCGCTTGTCGTTGCGCCCGCGCTCGGCCACCCGCGTGCCCTCGGGGATCGGCTGGCCACGGCGGAACTTACCGGTGAGCAGACCGCCAGCCAGCGGGCTGTAGACAATCACACCGACGCCGTACTTCAGGCACACCGCCTGTAGCTCGCGCTCGAACTCGGCGCGTGTGAGCAAGTTGTAGTGGGGCTGCAGCGAGTCATAGCGGGCCAGATTAAACTTGTCGCTGGTCCAAAGCGCCTCCATCAGCTGCCAAGCGCGATAGTTTGAACAGCCGATGTAGCGCACCTTGCCGGAGCGCACCAGATCGTCGAGCGCGCGCAGCGTCTCCTCGATCGGCGTCTCCTCATCGGGAAAGTGGGTCTGATAGAGGTCGATGTAGTCGGTCTGTAGACGGCGCAGGCTAGCGTCGACGGCCTCCATAATGTGGCGACGCGAGAGGCCCTGCTGGTTGGGGCGGTCGCCCATGGGGCCACGCACCTTAGTGGCGAGCACGACCTGCTCGCGGCGCGACGAGTCGGCGGCAAACCAGCGGCCCATGATCTCCTCGGTCTTGCCAGCGTACGACTTCTCGGACCAGCGCGAGTAGATATCGGCGGTATCAAAAAAGTTGATGCCGTGCTCAAGAGCTGTGGACATGATGCGGTATGCCTCGTCCTCGTCGACGCTCCAGCCGAAGGTCATCGTGCCCAAGCACAGCTCAGAAACTTTCAGCCCAGTGCGGCCCAACGTGCGATAGCGCATGCACTCCTCCTTGCTGCCTAGTCGGCTGTGCCACATGCAGGCTGATGGGATGGATGGGGTGGGGCACAGCGACTGAGGTGCTGAATCAGCCATCAACCGGATGTGATTGATGGATACGGTTCCCTCATTGTACCCCTGGTTAAACGCCACCGCCCGCGCAAACGCGCAGGCGGCACCGACCAACGTCCCAAAAGATGTACAGATTAGCCCTGGCGGAGCGCCTGCTGCTGCAAGCGGGAGAGCAGACCGGACTTGCTGCTGCTCTCGCCGCCATCTTGGCCCAGCGGGCGCTTGAAGAGGCCGCCGCCAGTCGGCGGGCTGGGTGCGGGAGCGAACGGCGGCGCGCTTTCCGGCAGCGGACCAGGCACATGCGGCGACACAGGCTGCGACAGCCCACCGCGCTGCGTTAGCTCCACAACGCCAGCGTCGATCAGCCGAATCAGCGAGCGACAGATATCGATCAGCTCCAGCACCGTTGGCTCAGTCAGGTCGCGAATGGTGTGCTGACCGTCAATCGCCGTTAGCACCACCATATCGAGATCGCTCAAATCTTGGCGGTTGAAGGAGCGTGAGCGCACGACTGGCACCAAGCCCAGATCGGGAATGCGCCGTCGAATCTGATACCAGAGGCGCGCCAGCTGCTTGCCCTCGGCGATAAGCGTTGCGGCATCGCCAAGGCCAGGCGGCCCCCAGGGATGCGCACCATCGGCGCGCACCGTGAAGGCGGCCTTGCCCTCCTCAAACATGCGGCCGATGGCAGTACGCCCTTGTTCGCCGGCATACTGCGCCTGGCAGATAACACCATCACGCGTCCAGACATAGCCAGCGCCGTGGCGGCCCTGAATCTCCAGCACGCCACACATCGAGCTATGCTGCATCATTTCGAGCAACTCACTGAGCGGAAAACTCTCAAATGTTCCAGTCAGTTCCATGATCAGCCTCCCAGGGATAGTGAGTCTATGCTACCACGGGTTGCGGCAACACACAGCGCTGCCGCAGTCCCGTTATTCCTTGGTACTTCAGATCATGCTTGCGAGTGAGAGTCGGCGGCGCGACAAGCGCTAGTATGAGCGGGCGAACAGCACCTGCTTGGTTGTCTCGCGGCCGGTGAGCACACACGTGCCAGCTGTCTCTGGCTGATCAAAGGGTATCACACGAATGGTCGCTTTCAGCTCCTCTTGGATGCGCGCCTCGTCGGCGTCGTTGCCGTCCCAGTAGGCGCGGGCGAAGCCTTGCTCAACAGCCGCCGCCAGCTCCTCGTAGGTGCGCACATCGACGGTGCGCTGATTGCGGTAGGCCAGCGCGCGATCAAACAGGCTCTGCTGGATCTCATCGAGCAGGGCGACCAAGCGCTCGGTCAGGCCCGCCTGGGGCACAAAGGATTTACCCTCGCGGCCAGGGACATCGCGGCGGGCGATGGCGACGCTGTCCTTCTGCACATCTTTCGGGCCGACCTCAACGCGCACCGGCACGCCTTTCAGCTCCCACTCGTTGAACTTGAAGCCTGGCGAGAGATGATCGCGGTCGTCGATCTTAAAGGCCAGCTTGCCCTGCCAGGGCGCAGTGATGCGCTCGATGGCCGCCATCACCGTGGCGCGCTCGCTATCATTCTTGAAGATCGGGACCACCACCACCTGGATGGGGGCCAAGCGCGGCGGCAGGACGAGGCCGTCGTCATCGGAGTGCACCATGATCAGCCCGCCGATCAAGCGCGTCGAAGCGCCCCAGCTGGTTGTCCAAACATACTCGCGCTCATTGCTGGGCGTCTGATAGGTGATCTCGAAGGCGCGGGCGAAGTTCTGGCCCAGGTTATGCGAGGTGCCGGCCTGAAGGGCGCGACCGTCCTGCATCATGGCCTCGATGGCGTAGGTGCGCAGCGCGCCGGCGAACGTCTCGCGACGGCTCTTGAGGCCGCGATAGAGCGGGATCGCCATCACATTCTCGACGAAGTCGGCATACACCTCGTGCAAAATGCGCAGCGTCTCGGTCTCGGCCTCGGCCTCGGTGGCGTGGGCGGTGTGGCCCTCCTGCCAGAGAAACTCGGTGGTGCGCAGGAAGGGGCGCGGGCGCAGCTCCCAGCGCACCACATTGGCCCACTGGTTGATCAAGATCGGCAGATCGCGCCATGACTGGATCCAGCGGGCGTAGGTGTGGCCGATGATCGCCTCCGAGGTTGGGCGGACCACATAGGGTTCCTCAAGCTCTTTGCCACCGGCGTGGGTGACCACAGCGACCTCGGGCGCAAAGCCCTCGACGTGTTCGGCCTCTTTCTGCAGAAAGCTCTGTGGAATAAACAGCGGGAAGTAGGCGTTGACGTGGCCGGTGGCCTTGATGCGCTGATCCAGCCCACGCTGAATTGCCTCCCAGACAGCGTAGCCAGTCGGCTTGATCACCATTGCGCCGCGCACGACCCCTGAAGGCTCGGCGAGATCGGCCTGCTCCACAATATCGAGATACCACTGTGCATAGTTATCGGCACGGGTATGAATGCCTTCCTTTGCCATGCATCCTCCTTAGCGAATGGCTAGGCCAGATCGAGGCATCCACAGCGCTCGATGCTGGCGTGTAACGCGGCCATTGTACGAGAAAGCCAGAGCCTTGACAAAAAGTCTTGGCTTGTATTGTGGTCTAGTTTTTGCGATAATGCGGCTATACCCATATGCATCTGCTGCCAAGAAGGGAGACTGGTCAGTGACAAAAATCTTGACACGCTGGGTGATCTTGGCGATAGCAATTGCAATCACCGTGGTGCTTGTTCCAGGCATCCGCGGCGATGAAGCCGGCTCGCTGAGCATCGACATCGGCACCCTGCTAGGTGTATCGCTGATCTTTGGACTGATCAATGCAATTATCCGGCCGATCCTCAAGCTGCTCTCATGTCCGCTGATCATCTTAACGTTGGGCTTATTTATTTTCGTGATCAACGCAGCCATGCTGCTGCTCACCTCATCAATTGCTACGAGCCTGGGCCTACAGTTCTACGTAGATGGGTTCGGCTCAGCCCTCATCGGCTCGATCATTATCTCGCTGGTAAGCATTGTCCTCAACACATTTGTCCGCGACGACGACGAAGACTAGCGCCATCCCTGTAACTATTGAGCACCACAGACGTACGTAGAGGTAATTTCAACAAGCCCAAACCACAGAGAGAAGGTTGGGGATTATTTTCTAGGAGCATGCCGTGAGCAATCCCAATCAGCCCTACGACCCTAACAACCCCTATGGCAGTCAGCCCGAACAAGGCCAAGGCTACGGCCAGCCGCAGCAGCCGTATGGTCAGCCGCAGCAGCCGTATGGTCAGCCACAGCAGCCGTATGGTCAGCCACAGCAGCCGTATGGTCAGCCGCAGCAGCCGTATGGTCAGCCACAGCAGCCGTATGGCCAGCAGCCGTATGGTCAGCCGCAGCAGCCGTATGGTCAGCCGCCTATGGGCTACGCGGTGCCAGCCAATGCGGCGGGCAGCCTGGCCTCGATCGGGCAGCGCTTCCTGGCCGTTTTAGTTGATGCGGTCATCTTCATTGTTGTTGGCGTGGTAGTCGGATTAATCTTTGGTGCCACAGCGATGGCCGGAGTCGGAGCATTCGGCGCAGGCGCGCTTGCGCGCACCACGATTGGGGCCAGCGTTGTACTGGCGCTATTGGCCTTTGGCTACTATGCCTACTTCTACTCCACGACTGGTCAAACGATTGGCAAGCGCGTGGTCGGCATTCGGGTGATCCGCCGCGATAACCAGCCGCTTGACTGGAACACCGGCATTCGGCGCACGCTGGTGATTCAAATCTCCAACATTGTGGGTCTGTTGCTGGCGCTGCTCTTTGGAAGTGCGAGCGCGGCAGGCTCATCGCTTGGCAGTCTGGTGAGCCTGTTC
Organism: Herpetosiphonaceae bacterium; assembly: GCA_013538855.1. Lineage (GTDB taxonomy): Bacteria > Chloroflexota > Chloroflexia > Chloroflexales > Herpetosiphonaceae > OHK22. The sequence goes on along the minus strand of JABXJS010000193.1, from coordinate 32,043 downwards.
TCGCTAGTCGATTACCTGTGGGCCTTCTGGGATGCCGAGAAGCAAACACTGCACGATAAGTTCGCCAACACCGTCGTTGTAAACGCTTAATCGCCGCTGCTCATGTATGGTTGCACTGCTGGCATTAAACGCTAGCAGTGCAGCCATTTGCTGTTATAAACCCACAGCACACGCGATCTCCCCCTCGCTGTTGACACACCAGCAGCACACGTCAGCCGCAGTAGAACACAGGAGAGGGTTATGAGCAACCCCAACCAACCATCCGATCCCAACAATCCTTACAACAGCCAGCCTGAGCAAGGCTATGGTCAAGATCAGTACAGCCAGCCGCAGTATAGTCAGCCCTACGGACCACCGCCGCCCAATCAGCCACAGTATGGCCCGCCCTACGGCTACGGGCCACCGCCGCCCAATCAGCCACAGTATGGCCCGCCCTACGGGCCACCGCCGCCCAATCAGCCACCCTACGGCCCGCCGCCGCCCAATCAGCCCTACGGCGGACAACCGCCCTATGGCCCACCCAACCCTAATCAGCCGTATGGATACGGGCCACCGCCGTATGGTCAGCAGCCATATGGCCAAGCGCCCCATGGGGCACAGATGCCGCCAGTGTATGGTGGGATGCAGGGCTACGTCGTACCGGTTAATGCGGCAGGGAGCCTCGCGACCGTTGGGCGCCGTTTTGGGGCCTACCTGCTTGATGCACTGATTCTCGGCTTTGCCATGGGCTTGCTAGGGCTTTTCACAGGATTAAGCAATCTAGCTAATCCCACCTTTTTCAACTTCAACAGTGCGGCGGCGGTAGTGCGCGGATCATTCTGGATCAGTCTAGTGTCGATCAGCATCTACTTTGCCTACTACACGTACTTCTACTCAACCAATGGGCAAACCATCGGCAAGCGCGCCGTCGGCATTCGGGTGATCCGGCGGGACAACCAGCCGCTCGACTGGAACACAGGGCTGCGTCGGACGATCATTATTCTGCTACCGAGCCTCATCAGCACCATATTCAGCTTCGTACTACTGCGCAATCTTAGCGCATTCTCGCAGCTCAGCACCTACTCGGTGCTTACCAGCGCGGTAAGCCTGTTTTCGCTGCTCGACTACCTATGGGCCTTCTGGGACATCGAGAAGCAGACGCTGCATGATAAGCTCGCCAACACTGTGGTAGTGTACGCCTGAGCGGCCATGGTATAATGAGGAACGCTTGTCGCCGGATAAGCATCACTCAGGAATAAGGAGCATTTCATGTCTGATGGCATGCCCACCCACAAGCTTGACCTCGTGGTTGGATCAATGATCTCTGTCAGCCCGGATGAAGACCGGGCCATGTACGAAGAAGAAAAATCTTGGGTCGAAGACGTCCAAGATCTCCTGCGCGACGAAGGTATCGACGTCAACCTAACCAGCGCTCCAGGCACCGAGGAGTGGGTTGGTGGCATCGACGCATTTGCCGACCTATATAATCTGCGCCGTTTTGCGGCCCACCTCGAGCGCGGCAACGATGTCAGCGCCCTTAATGCCAACGACGAGGACGAGATCGACCCGCTGCTGGCCGATATCTGGGAGGGTGCCGAGCCGACCAAGTTCACGCACCTGATCAACCACCAGGGCGAGGGTGGCTACTATCTGCCGGTCGACTTCGACGAGCCGATCTGGCTCAGCTACGAGGGCGAGGAGAGCGACGAGGAGGACTGGGAGGAAGAAGAGGTTGTGTCATTTGGATCCTCGGTTGCGCTGGCCCGCGAGCTCAACGAGCTTGAGCCAATGCTGGCCAAGGTTAGCGGCGCGGATGCCGAGAGCGCGCTAAAAGCGCTGCGCACCTTCCGTGAAGCCGCCGCCAAGAGCATCGAGTTCAAGCTCCCTCTCATTTTGTGGTAGTGATCGTGGGCAGGCTATTGGTTGCATAACCTCTAGCCTGCTACGATAGATAGTCATACTATCACCATTCCTTCCCCCACACGCATCCCTCAATTTGGTACTAGCGTCATGGGTTGCTAAAGCCTAAATTGATACAGTATAATTTTCCTATTCTAGCGTTCTTTAGAAGTGGGATTTTTAGCATGACAAGCAGCGTCGCGACCAGCCGTGCAACTACGCTGTTAAGCAGCGTACCTGCCACGATCGCCGAGCTTAATCAGCGCATCACGTCGCAAGACGAGCTGGCCACTGGTATTCTTGAGATCTGCCGTGAGCACTTCAATGTGAGCCACGTGCGCCTCTTGGTGCTCACCGATCACGCTGATCATGTGCACATTAATAAAGAGTATCCAGACAATACAGTGATGGCAGGGTTTCTGCCCAGCGATATCTTGCGCACTGGCCAGCCGTTCGTGCTGACAAAAGCCGCCGACGCCGCAAGCAAGCAGCCCTACACCGATAAGGGCCTCCAGCAAGGCGTGATCCTGCCGCTGATTGCGCACAAAGAGGTGGTTGGCGTGCTGGAGCTTGCATCCGAGCGCAGCCGCCGGAGCTGGACCGACGCCGACCTCGCTGTACTACAGATGATCGCATCGCAGGTGGCCTCTTCGCTGGCGCTGTTCTTGCTGACAGAGCGTACTGAGCGGCGCAGTGCCGAGATTGCCACACTCAACGATATTGCGGCCACGATCACGTCAACGCTCGACCCGCGTAATGTGTATCGGCTGGTGGTGCAAAAGATCAACGAGTATTTTCGCGTCGAGGCCGGCTCGCTGCTCCTACTCGACCAGCAAACCGACGAGCTTGTCTTTGTGATGACGCTTGAGGCTGGCGCAGAGAAGCTCGCCAACGTGCGCGTGCCGCCGGGCCAGGGCCTGGTAGGCGAGGCTATTCGCACCCGCAAGCCGTTGATCGTCGCCGACGCGCAAAGCGACCCGCGCTTCTACAAAAAAGTTAGCGAGGATGTGGGCTTTGTCACGCGCTCTGTGCTGTGCGTGCCGATGTTTGTCAAAGGCCGCGAGATCGGCGTCATCCAGCTGCTCAACAAGGTCGATGGCGAGTTCACCGAGGAGGACGCGGCGCGCCTCAGCGCCATGGCCAACACCATCGCCGTCGCCATCGATAACGCGAACCTCTTCCAAGAAGTGGCCCAAAACCGCAATCGGCTGCAGGCGATCCTGAACTCAACCGAAGACGGCATCATCACGGTTGACAACAACGACACCGTTGTAACAGCCAACCCAATGATCGAGCAGCTGTTTGGGCTGCGCTGGCAAAAGCTGGTTGGCCAAGCGGGATCGGCCATCTTAGAGCAGATCGCTGAGCGCTGCCAGGCGCTCGAAACTGCGATCACCGAGACCGACAACATCGAGCTAGAGGTGCTGCGACCGCAGCATCGCTTTGTGCACCTGGTGCGTCTGCCAGTGCATAACACCAACAGCGAACAAATCGGTCAGCTGATCGTCTTTCACGATGTAACGCAGGAGCGCGAGCTAGTGCGCATGCGCGACGACTACACCGGCATGCTCGTGCACGACCTGCGCGCACCGCTGACAGCCATCATCAACGGCCTGACCATGGTGCGACGGGGCTTCGCCGGGCCGATCAACGACCAGCAGCGCGAGCTGCTTGACTTGGCCAACAACAGCAGCCAAGAGATGGTCGGCATGATCAATACGCTGCTTGATATCAGCAAGATGGAGGCGGGCCAGCTGGTCTTAAATCGCACACCGTGCTCGGTGTACGAGATTGTCGAGCGCGCCGTCGAGCGCATCATTGTCTCGGCGAAGAGCGCCAACATCACGGTGCGCCAAGATCTATCGCTGAACTTACCGATCATCGAGGTAGACCAAGATAAGCTGGTGCGTGTGCTGCAAAACTTGCTGGATAATGCAATTAAGTTTACGCCACTGAATGGTGAAGTGGTGGTTGAGGCAATACTGCTAGAGGAAGCAGAGGATACGAATGATGGCGTCGTGGTGCGCTGGAGCGTTATCGATAACGGCCCAGGTATTCCTGAAGAGTATCTGGGGCGCATTTTCGATAAGTTCGTCCAGGTTGGCCAGAAGAAGGGCACCGGGTTGGGCCTGGCCTTCTCGAAGCTGGTAACCGAGGCGCACGGCGGGCGCATTTGGGTTGAGAGCGTCGAAGGTCAGGGCAGTACATTCTCGTTTACCACACCCTATACACCGGCATAAACTATGTTGCACAAGCTTCAAGACAAGCTCACAAGCCGTATCCGCTACACCATCATCCTGCCGTACATGATTTTGGCGGCAGCGCTGCTGGTGCTGCTTGGCGCGCTCTCGTTTTGGATTATCGCCAATAACCTGCAGGATCAACTCAACCAGTCACTGCAGACGAGCGCGACCAACACCGGGGCCAGGCTGGAGCAGATTGAAGCAACGATTCTTGACGATCTGCGGCTAGCGACCATCGCGCCAGGCGACCCAAGCACGGGCGCGTTGTCAACAGCAGATGCGTTTGCATCTAACGATCAGCAACAGGTACAAGAGATCGCCAAACTGGCGCTCGATTTTTATAAGAACGACATTTCGCGGGTGATCGCGATCGATGCCAGCGGCACCGTGATCGCCGATGCAGCCAAGAGTGAAGTCGAGCAGCACAGCCCATCGCTGGTTGGCTCCGGTGCGCTGGCTACCAATCCACTCGTTCAGGCGGTGCTGAGCGGCCGCGTCGATAAGCTTGGCGACAAGTACACCAGTTTGCTGCAGTTTGGCGATCAAAACCCCTACACGATGCTGTTTGTCATTGCGCCAGTCAAGCAGACACAGAACGGCAACGAGACAGTGGTTGGCGCGCTTATCTTTGCACAGCCGCTTGATCTGATCGTCAGCACGCTCAATCGGCAAAGTGGTGCCTCGATCACCGCCGTGCTCAATGGCCGCGGCGAGGTGCTTGTCAGCTTTCCGCCGGAGGCCAACGAGTTTCAGCTCACAGCGCAGCAGCTGGAAAGCCTGAAGAGCGGCGGCTCGCTGTCGACCAACATTGATCGCGGCGATCTGGCCTTTCAGGTGCTCTACAACCCGCTGCGCATTCGGCGCGCCCTCGATGGCTTCTTCGCCGTTGGCCTCCCACGCAGCGCGATCAGCGATGCCTGGCAAGAGAGTCAGGTGGCGGTGGCGCTGGTAGCGCTGCTGGCGCTGCTAAGCGTGCTGGCGATGGGCGCACGGGTCACCAGACAGATCACCCGCCCGCTTGGCGAGCTAGCATCGACAGCGCTGGAGGTTAAGAGCGGCCATCTTGAGCGGCGCAGCGATGTAGCCCGCAACGATGAGCTAGGCACGCTGGCCAGCGTGCTTAACGAGATGACCGACCGGCTGCTTGAGCTGTATCGCACCAGCCGTCAGCTTGGCGGCGAGCTATCGATCAGCGGCGTGCTGGAGCAAACCGAGCTGGCGCTTCAGCGGCTGCTGCCGCAGCTGTCGCTCTCGGCGCTGGTGGTGCAAGCAGGCAACTGGGAGGCGTATACACCTAACCAGCAGATGCCGATCAGCCCGCCTTTTGACAGCAGCACCTTAGGTGAGCTGCCTTCGGTGATCGATGCGCAGCAGCTGCCTGATCTCGCCGCGCCAGTGCGCAGCATGGAGCCGAATGCCCAGCTGATCTTGCCGCTGCGCACACAGCAGCAGTCGATTGGTGTGCTGGTGCTGGCCATGCCCGAGCCGCTAGCAGACAGCCAGCCGCTCTTTGAGCCGCTGACCGCCATCGCCAGCATGGCCGCCACCGCCATGAACAACGCCTTGCTGTACTCCACGGTGCAGGACGAGGCGCTGCGCAAGCAGGCGATCCTACAAAGTATCGCCGATGGCGTGGTTGTGGTCGATACAGAGCGCCGCGTGATCCTCACGAATAGTGCGGCAGCCACAATGCTCAACATGACCGTAAGCGATCTCAACAGCAAGACATTTGCAGAGCTGCCGCTGGAGCCGCTGGAAGCCGCGCCAGAGCTATTCGCGCAGTCGCCTGATCTGGCGACGCCAACGCTCTACCAGAGCGGCAAGCGCATCTTGAGCGTCAGCGCAGCCCCGATTCGCACAGTTGAGGGCCGCGAGGGCGGCGAGGTGCTGGTGCTGCACGATGTCACCGCTGAGCGCGAGGTAGATCGGGCCAAGACCGATTTTATCGCCACCATCTCGCACGAGCTGCGCACACCGCTGACCTCGATCTGTGGCTACACCGACCTGCTGCTGCGCGGGTTTGCCGGCGCGCTCGAGGAGGAGCAGCGCGAGTTCTTGGGGACGATCCGGCAGCAGGCGCAGTCGATGGTTGACGTGCTGCAAAACGTGATTGTGATCGCCAGCATCGAGGCAGGCACCATGAAGCCCGATCTCCAACCGTATCAGGTGCATAGCTTGGTGCAGCAGGCGCTGGCCACAACGCAGAAATCTATCGAAGAGAAAAAGCTGGCGCTCAACGTTGAGGTGCCAGAAGATCTCCCACTCGTGATGGTTGACCGAGATCATGTTAAAATAGTTCTGACACAGCTTTTAGATAATGCACGGCGCTATACGGACAGCGGCTCTGTCTCCATTCAGGCGCACCAAACCAACGATGGCGTGCAAATTGATATTCGAGATACCGGGCGCGGCATCTCCCCAGAAGATCAAAAACGACTCTTCACCCGCTTTCAGCGCGGTGGCGAGCAGGGCGGTCTGGCAGTTCGTGAACGTGGCGCAGGCTTAGGGCTGGCAATTGCACGCCAGCTTGTCGAGAGCCAGCAAGGTCGCATATGGGTGGACAGCTCTGTGAACGAGGGATCAACCTTCTCAGTGGTTTTTCCGCTTGCTCCAGAGCGTTTTCAACACGCCGATGAGGACTATCCAGCGGTAGCAACTGCCTAAGAAGGGGTGGAGCATCTATGCAAAAATCAATTCGTCAATCTAACTCACCCCTCGCCTACGCTGATGATGAGCGGCGTGATCGCCTGCTGCTGATCATCGGCGGCCTGGTTATGCTCTTGCTGCTGCTGATTTTGTGTGCAACAGCAGGGCTGATGCGGCGCTGGACAACACCGATCAATGCGGCTGGGCCAAATATCTTGCAGCCAGCATTTGTGGACTATAGCGAGTGGCAGGGCACAGCACCGTTCCCGATTCAGCAGCAGGCCGTTGATGAGCGCGATCGCGAGCTGCAGGCGCTGCAGCAACAACAGCAGCAGCCAAGCGTGATTCTTGGCGAGACACCTATACCAATTGGGGTCATTTTGGTCACGCCATCACCAACCCTGGAGCCTGTAGCCGCAATTCAGGCCACGGCAACCGCGCAGGCCACCAACGCCGCCGGCGGCGTTCCGATTGGGGCCACCACGACAGCAACAAGCACACCGACTGCATCCAGCGATGGCGGCGGCAGCGGCAGCAGCTCAGCAACACCAGCGACACAAACACCGAGCAGCACACCTAGCACGGTGACGAATCCAGCAACACAGCGCCCGGCAACGGCAACGCCACAGTCCAATCCAGCGACCCAACGGCCAGCAACGGCAACAGCACGCGTTAATCCGACCTCAACGGCTGTGCCAGCAACACGAACGGCTACGGCTGTGGCCGCAACAACAACACCGACGGCGGAACCAACAGCCACAGGCACAAGCCTACCGACATCGACACCGACAAGCTTGCCAACAAGCACGGCTGTGCCTTCGGCTACGCCACGGCCAACACGCACACCAATCACACCGGTGATCGCAACCAACACGCCAGTTATACCAACCAACACGCCAGTCGTGCCGACCAACACGCCAGTTATACCGACCAACACGCCGGTCGTACCAACCAACACACCAGTTATACCGACCAACACGCCGGTCGTGCCGACCAACACACCAGTTATACCGACCAACACGCCGGTCGTACCGACGAACACGCCGACGAACACGCCGACGAACACGCCGACGAACACGCCGACAGCAACGCCGACGAACACGCCGACGAACACGCCGACAGCAACGCCGACGAACACACCAACAAGTACGCCGACGCCAACAAGTACGCCGACGCCAACGCCGCTACCGACGCCAGAGCTATACGTGGCGCTCTTGATTCGGGGGCAGATCAACCCATTCAATCCAGGGTTAGAGCTAGGCACAAGCGACGAGATCTCGGTGATCTTCGGCAACTCAGGTGACGTCGCGGCGCTGAATGTTGTGCTCACCATCGATGTTAGCTCGCCAGAGTGCGTGGTCTCGTCATCTGGCGGCACGGGGCTACCGACAGTCGCCGCCCACCAGGGCTATGTGCTTGGTCCAACAATCACAGCAATCAGCAACGGCAGCTGTACGATGACGGCAACAATCAGTGCCGCCAATGCGCCGACCAAGACTGCGACAACCACGTGGTTTGTGAGCGCGCCGAACACGCCGACAGTCACACCAATGCCGCCGACGTTCACGCCAACGCCGACGAACACGCCGACGAACACGCCGACGAACACACCGACGCCGAGCAATACGCCGACAGCGACGGATACACCGACGCCGAGCAACACGCCAACGGCGACCAATACACCGACGGTGACGAACACACCGACGGATACACCGACGCCAAGCAACACGCCGACGCCAAGCAACACGCCAACGCCAAGCAATACGCCGACAGCGACCAACACACCGCTGCCGACGAACACGCCAACAATTACGCCGACGCCGAGCAACACGCCGACGCCGAGCAACACACCAACAGCGACCAACACACGCACACCGACGCCAACGCGCACACCGACCAACACGCCGCTGCCGACGAATACACCGACGGACACGCCGACGCCGAGCAACACGCCAACGCCGACGAACACAGCGACAGCAACGGCCACGCCGGTGCCACAGCCAGCGCTGTTCGTCTTCCACATCGTCGATGGGCAGGTTAGCCCGAGCAATGTTGTGGTGCTACCAGGTGAGCACAAGAGCGTGACAGTGGTCTACGGCAACAATGGCGAGGTTGGCTCGGTGGCGGTCAATCTGTCGCTCAACCACGTTGTTGACAGCGTCTCGGGCGGCAACTGTATCGCCAGCTATACGCCGGGCGCGGCCAACCTAACACCGATGAACGCCGGTCAGAGCCGCTCGATGTCCGTCGATGTCGTTGGCGGCTCAAAAGGCGCGTGTAACTTTACAACGACCTTTGATGCCACGAATGCCGCCTTCGCACGCGAGTCAATCAGCTTCACCGTGCTAACATTCATGGACGAGCAGCCAAATGAGCCGGACGCAACCAAGGTGCCAGCCACCAGCGTGCCACAGCCAACGGAGGTCGCACCAACAGAGTCAGTGCCAGCTGAGCCAGCACCAACTGAGCCAGCGCCGATTGAGGCTCCACCAGCGACAGCAGCACCTGCCGATCCAGCGCCGACTGAGGCTCCGCCCGTTGAGCCAGCGCCAACTGAGCCGGCTCCGATCGAGGCTCCGCCAGCAACAGCAGCGCCTGCCGATCCAGCGCCGATCGAGGCTCCGCCTGTTGCGCCTATGCCAGATGTGGTCCCAGCGCCAACGCCGCAGCCGAAGGATAGCGATATTCCGCCAGTCGTCACCAGCGGTGTGGCGACCAGCGGATCATGGGCGTTTATCTTGATTGCGGCACTTGGCGTGATTATGGTTGGCTGCTTGCGCTGGACGCTCGACGAGCCACCTGAGCGGAGCTAGCGGCACCCAACAATCAACGCAGCAAGGGCAGATCACGGTGATCTGCCCTTTATGTTTGGAGCACATATGCAGCGACTTCGTGAACTAGCGTGGGCAGCACTGGCCTGCGCGCTGATCGGGCTGGGCGCGGCTCAGCTCTGGCAGCAGTTTAATGGCCGTATCGCGGTGCAGCATACCAATGTCGATGGTATCCCAGTGACGCTATTCATCCCACCCCGCGCACATGGGGCGGTGGTTATCGCACATGGATTTGCCGGCTCGCAGCAGCTGATGTATCCGCTCGCCACCACGCTGGCGCATAACGGTCTGCTGGCGGTCACCTTCGATTTTCCTGGCCATGGGCAAAATCCGCAGCCATTTATGATCGACAGCAGCGGCCAACGCCCCAACTCGAGCCAGCTCATAGCCGCGCTGGACCAGGTCGTCGGCTACACCCGCGCCAGAAGCAGCACCGATGCGCCGCTGATGCTGGCTGGTCACTCGATGGGGTCCGCCGTGGTGGTTGAGTATGGGCGTGAGCATCCAGAGGTTGCGGCGACCATCGGCATCTCGCTGGTGAGCGACCAGACCACGCCGACGCTGCCCCACAACCTGCTGATCACAACCGGCGCGCTGGAGTTTGCCAACATTAAGCAGGCCAGCCTCGCAGCGCTGGCCAACGCCAGCAGCGGCACGCCACCAGCGCCAGGAACAACGGCGGGCAGCCTAGCAGCGGGCACAGCGCGGCGGCTGGAGTGGGTGCCGGGCGTTGAACACATCGCGGTGCTGTTCTCTGGAGCGATGCTGCGCTCAGCGACAGCCTGGTCGCGGGAGAGCGCGGGGCTAGCAGGCAACCGTGCGACGCTCGTAGCTGTGGACTCGACGCATATGCTATGGGTAGCGCTGATCTTGGCGGGCGGGCTGATCGCACTATGGCGGCTCCTGCGCCGCTGGCCGCCACCAGTAACCGCCGCTCAAGCAGCGGATCAAGCGGCGGTGCACGGGTGGCGGCGCTGGCTCATCGAGCTGGGGCCAGCGCTGCTCACACCGCTGGTGCTGCTGCCGCTGCCGGCCAACTGGATGCCGATGCTGCTCGCTGGCTTCATCGTGGCATTTTTCGCCGTGTATGGGCTGCTGCAGCTGCTGCTGGCCTGGGTGGCGGGGGTGCGGCTGCGGCCATGGCGCTTGGCGCGCACCGCCCCGCTGCAGCTGTGGGGGCTAGGGCTAGGCGTAGCGCTGGTGCTGCTGCTGCTGATCGGCGTGCCAGCCCAAACAACATTTTTCAACGTCTGGCCGACAGCCGGGCGCTGGCCGTGGCTGGGGCTGGCAGTGCTGGGAATGCTGCCATACTTCAGCGTCGACGCGCTGATTCAGCGCAGCGGCTGGGGGCGATTGGGCGCGCGCTGTAGCTTTGTGCTAGCGCTGCTGGGCGCAACAATGCTGCGGCCAGACACAGGCTTCATCCTGCTGGTGCTGCCAGTGTTCGTGCTGTGCTTTGGGCTGCTTGGGCTGGTTGGCAGCTGGCTGCGGCGGGTAGAGCACGGCTGGCCGCAGGTGCTGGCCGCAGCGATCATCTTTGGCTGGTTTCTGGCAGTGGCGCTGCCCTTCACCGGCTAAGGCTGCGCTGCGACGGCTTGAGCGCGCTGCCAAGAATACGAAAGCATGTCAGAAAGAGCACGCTGCCGCCGCTGAACCAGTAGAACAGCTGCACAGGCGCGGCCTGCGTATCGGTGCCGCTGGCGACGCCGTGAACCAGCGTGAGCATAAACAGGCCAAAGCTCAGGTAGTGAATGGTCCGCCAGGCGCGGCGGCCAATGGTCTTTTTGACATAGAAGCTGGCCACGATCAGCGCCATCAGGTAGAGGCTAACCTGGCCCAGCCCGACCCACAGCGGACGATAGCTCACCGCCGTAAATGGAATCAGCACAGACGCGAGGCTGTAGCCGATGTAGTGATCACCAAGCAGGATCAGCGCGTGGAGCAAGGCAAAGGCCAGGCCCAGAATGCTGGCGTGCTGATGGAGATCAAGCGCAGTCGGCCCGCCCGGCCACATGCGCGCAACGCGCCCCGAGAGCGTCAAGCCCCACAGCATGGACAGCCACAGCAGGCTGTAGGCGACCAGCGCGCTTGAGCGCGAGATATACCAGAAGGCGCTCGGCTCAGCGCCGCTGAGCGAAGCTTGCAACGCAGGCACCCAGCGTGGCATCACGAGCGTGGCAGCGAGCGCGCCCAGCACCACCGCCGCACACAGAAGCGCGACCAGCGCGCCGCGCACGGCTGGCTCCTCCGCAGCGAGCGACGGAGCTGCGCTAGACCTGGGGCGGCTATGCGCACCAGCAGCAGCTTCTGTACTGCTGGCAGCGCTGGCGGGCTGTGGCGCTTTGGCGCTGTTCTGTGCGCGAATCGCGGCCAGGCGCGCGGCTTTCTCGTCGCTGGTCGGGCTGGCGGGCTGTGGCGCTTTGGCGCTGTTCTGCGCGCGGATCGCGGCCAGGCGCGCGGCTTTCTCGTCGGTCATTGGGGGCCTCCGGCAAGCAATGCATCAAAGGTGTTGGGCCAACAATAGTCAGCAAAGCGCTGGCTCATCGCGGCGCGGCCATCGTCCAGCACGACCAGACCAGCGAAGTCAGGGCGCGCATCGAGCCAGTCGAGGCCAGCGGCGCGACCAAGCAGCAGCACAATTTTGGCGGCGACATCGGCGGCGGCGGCATTGGGGCCGACGACCGTTGCGCTGAGCACATCGCTCGCACTCGGTGCGCCAGTCGCGGGATCGATCAAGTGGTGCTGCCAGCGGTCGGCCTGCTGCCAGCGCCGAAAATCGCGGCCAGAGGTCGCCACGCCGCCGGACGCCAGCCAGAGCAGCGCCAGCTGGCGCTCTTCGTCGAGCGGGTGGGGCACGCCAATCGGCCAGCCGCCTGCGGCTGGCGCTGCACCGGCGAGCGCAATATCGCCGCCAGCATCGACGAGCACCGAGCCGCCGGGGGCCAGCAGTGCGGCGGCCTGGTCGGCGGCCCAGCCTTTCGCGGTGCCACCGAGATCAATGCGCACGCCAGGTGGCAGCTGGATGTGGCGCGTGCTTGGCTCGCAGGTGATCGCCTGCCATGCGCTCGCTGGGCGGGCCACAGGTGCGCCAGCGCTCGGGCGAAGCTGGTCAAACGATGCGGAGTAGCCATGCGCCTCCAGCGCCGACAGGACTGTGGGCGTAACCAGGCCAGCGCTCCAGCGCGCCGCAGCGAGCGCATGGTCCAGGGCCGCCCACAGAATAGGGCTGGCGCTGAGCGCACCCTGCGTGTTGAGCTGACTCAGCTCGCTGGCGGGGTTGAAGCGGCTCAGGCTGCGCTCACAGTCGTGGAACCACTGCTCGGCAGCGGCGAGATCGGGCGGGCTGGCGCTCTCGACCAGCATCGTTATGCCGCTGCCCATGGCGCGAAAGGTATGCTCATACATCGATATCGCTCCTAGCGTGATGAGCGCGTGCGGCGGACTGGTGGCGGTGGCGGTGCTGGCGCTGCTGCTGGCGCTGCTGCTGGCGCTGGCGCTGCTGGCGCTGGCGCTGCCGGTGCTGGCGCTGCCGGTGCTGGTGCTGCTGCTGGCGCTGCTGCTACAGGCTGGCGCGCTGGCGCTGCCGGTGCTGCTGGGACCGCCTGGGGCACCAGCACCACGCGCGGTGTATGGGCCTGGGGCGGCACCACCGTCGGCAGCGGCTCCAAGGTTGGCAGCGGTGCAAGTGTCGGCGGCGGCGCGGCCAGCTCGACAGCGGCCACAATCGGGGCTGGCGGAGCGCTAGCGGCCTGCTGGGCGGCATCGACGTGGCTGAGCACAGCCCAGCCGATAACGGTTGCGGCGATCGACGCTGTTGTGACCACGCTGTTGATATGGGACGCTGGATGGGATCGTTTGCTCATAGAATGCTCCTTGCAGTGCTGGCTAGAATGCGCGGCTAGTCGTCATCGTCGTGCTCGCCATCGCCGCCCTTGGGCTGCTCAACGCGCGCATACACCACAACGCCCTGATAGGCATCAACATAGACCCGGCTGCCGCTGGCGAAACGCACCTCGTAGACCAGCGTGTTCGACTCGTGCTCCAGCTCCACGCGCTCGACAGCGGGATCGCCAAGGTAGGCGACAGCCACAGCCACCGCTTGATCGGCGCTGATTAGATCAGGCGCGGCAGGCGCAACCGGCTCTTCCGGATGCTCGCCTGGCTCGTCCGGCTCGGCGGCAGGCCCAGCGGGCGCTACAGCAGGCGCAGCAGGCTGAACCGGGCTAGGATTGCTGGCGGGCGGCGCGGCGGGCTGGGCGACGGGCGCAGCGGATTGGCTCGGCGGCGCGGCGGGCTGGGCGGCGGGCGCAGGAATAGGCACCACAATCGGCGTGCTCTGGCTCGCGTAAGCATCGGTGAGCTGCTGATTGGCCTGATCTAGACGGGTGCGGGCCTCATCGAGCATCTGCTGGTAGGCCGCAGACTGATCGGGCGTGGGCGCAGCGACGGTTGCATCAGCGAGCGCAGGCGCTGGCGGACTGCTCAGCGCATCGGCGGTTGCCGCCAGCGCGGCGGGGGCGGGCTGTGATAAGCGGCTCACGACGCTGCCCACGAGCACCAGGACAAAGGTGGTGATCAACGCTGATAGGAACAGGGCGACACGGGTTTTCATAGTGATTCTCCTGCAGCATAGCGCGACTGTGCGTGCTGCGCTGTCGGCTTGGTTGCTCATCGTGCCTCTAGTGTAGCGAGTTTCGGCTGACGAGTCCTTAGAATGGTACGGTAATTTTCCAAGCAAATTCCAAGAATGCTGCTCTACTATAGAGTGCGGAGGTAGCCCATGAAGATTTTGTTGATTGAGGATGATCGCAAGCTCGCGCGGCTGATCGAGCGGGTGCTGACCGATGAGTACCACAACGTCGATGTGGCCGACGATGGCGACACGGGCCTAGAGCTAGCGCTGCGCGGCATCTACGATGTGGCGATCGTCGATTGGATGCTGCCTGGGCGCGATGGCCCGGCCATCTGTCGCGCGATTCGCCAGCGGCGGCTGCCGCTCGCTGTGCTGATGCTGACGGCGCGCGGGCAAGTTGAGGACCGTGTGGCGGGCCTCGACAGCGGAGCCGACGACTACCTGGCCAAGCCATTCTCATTCGACGAGCTGTCCGCGCGCGTGCGCGCCTTGGGCCGCCGCTTCAACGCCATCGGCAACGATGCCTCTGAGCTGCGCTGCGGCGATATTGTGCTCGACCTGCGCGCGCATACGGCCAGGCGCGGGGCGCAGGCGCTTGACCTCACAGCCACCGAGTGGTCGCTGCTGGAGTGCCTGATGCGCAACGCTGGCCAGACGCTCTCGCGAGCACAGCTGCTAGATTATGTCTGGTCATATGAGCGCGAGGTGCAGCCAGGGCTGGTGGATGTGTACATCTCCTATGTGCGGCGCAAGCTCGACCAGCCTGGTCAGCCCGACCCCATCCGCACGGTGCGCGGCATCGGCTACCGCCTTGAGGTCAGCGATGTTTAACGGCCTGCGCTGGCGCTTGACCCTGGTCTACATCAGCGCCGCGCTGCTGCTGCTGGTGTGCATCGGCGGCGGCAGCTACTGGCTGATCGACAACCACTTCTCCGCCGCCACTGATCGGGCGCTGCTTGAGCGCATGGCGCTTGAGTTCACCTACCTCGACGCGCCGCTCTCGCCAGGGCTGCGCTTGTTCGCGCCGAACGTCAGCCAGGATGAGCGCTCGCGCACGGCCACGACGCTCTCGGCCACGTTTGTGTACCCACTTGACAGCACCGGCAGCCCGCTCTACGACCCGAATGAGTGGCGGCCACCGCTGCCGCCCGATCAGGAGGCGGCGCTGGAGGCGCTGCGCGGCGAGCGCGTCTGGCGCACGGTCACGCTCTCCAACAGCGTGCGCGTGCGCCTGCTCTCCGAGCGCCTGACGCGCAGCGACGGCCCGGCGGTGCTCCAGGTAGGCCGGGTGCTGAGCGATCAGGATGCGGTGCTGCGCCAGCTGGTCAGCGGCCTGCTGGCGCTGAGCGTGGGCATGGCCGTGCTGCTGGGCTGGGCCAGCTGGTGGCTCGCCGGGCGCTCGCTGCGCCCAGCCCAGCTCGCCTGGGAGCGCCAGCAAGCCTTCATCGCCAACGCCAGCCACGAGCTGCGCGCGCCCCTGACGCTGCTGCGCGCCTCCACCGAGGTGGCGCTGCGCGGCATGGACGCCGCCGACCCCAACCGCGAGCTGCTGCAAGACGTGATCGCCGAGAGCGACCACATGAACCAGCTGGTCGAGGACCTGCTGCTGCTTGGGCGGCTCGATGCCCAGCGCATTCAGTTTGACCTCAAGCCGCTGGACAGCGCCACGCTGCTCCACGATGTGCAGCGCCAGATGCAAGTGCTGGTGCAGCAGAAGCAGGTGCGGCTCGCTGTCGCTAGCGCAGACGGCGCGGTGCTGGCCGACCAGACGCGGCTGCGCCAGGTCATCCTGATCGCGCTTGACAACGCGCTGCGCCACACGCCCGCTGGCGGCAGCATCACGCTCGCCGCCGAGCCAAAAGGCCAGCGTGTGCAGATCAGCATCCGCGACACGGGCCAGGGCATTCCAGCCCAGCACCTCAAGCACATCTTCGAGCGCTTCTACCGCGTCGATAGCTCGCGCGGCAGCGGCAGCTCTGGCGCGGGCCTCGGGCTAGCGATCGCCAAGGCGCTGATCGAGTCGCAGCACGGCAGCATGAGCATCGACAGCCGCGAGGGCGCGGGCACCACCGTCGTCCTGAGCCTGCCCAAGGCGGGCTAGCTAGGGAAAGAATCGTCTGTGGTTGTGCTGAAGCAGCTCAGACGGCAGGGTCGGCTGCGTTGCTCAATCAACCCGGCCTTGTGGGTGGCGACCACGGCGCTGCGGGTGCGGCAGCGCGGCGGCGGTAACACCATAGGTTCTGTCCATATTCCATAGACAAGCCTGCAACGTGGTAGCAGGTGACAGCAATGCAGGTGCTGGGCAGGAAGCGGATTAATCCCATTTGAGAACGAGTTATTGGCATACCTGGAACCTGAGCACGACGACGACCGTCTCTCATACACTCTAGTGCTAGGAGAGACTATGAACCGTTTTCATCGCTGGCTTCTGTGTGGATTCCTTATCGCCGTCACTGGATGCGGCCAGGCTGTGCCGCCCGCACCATCGCCCATTCCACTCCCAGCATGCGGGGAAGACCCGGTGGGACAGGAATGCAGCATTCCCCAAGACCCATTTGAACGGCCTGTGCTGGACTCATCGCCCAACTGCGGCCCTGAGGATCGATTCGAAACAGGCGCAACGATCACGTCTCGCGAGCAGTTCAGCACCTACTTGCGCACCCACGATTTGGGTTGGTGGGTAGAACTCGACAGCTTTCGGAACGATCAAAACGTGATTGAATGGGATCGCGTTGAGCAGGCAACAACGATCATGCACGCCCCCAATGCGGTCATCTACCAACTGGTGTACAAGCCCCTTCCATGCAGTACATTCACGCTGCGTATGCGCACTGACGGCCGGACTTCGGTCTATGGTTGCTGTGGCATTTAATGAGGCAGAGCACAAACAGATGTGCGGGCAGCAAGCTCCCAAGGCCGCCGCCACGGATGCACTACCACCGCCTGCCTCGCTCCAGCACGCGCCAGCGCTCAACTACCGCGCTGTGGTTCAACACACTGCCGCCCAGCCCAGCCAGCCCGCCGCAGCCGCACGCCGCGCCGTCTAGCGCCAGGCCACGCCGCGTGCGCACCACCACCAGCCAGACGCGGCCCCAGCACCGCCTGCGCCCAACCACCGCGCTGTGGTTCAACACACTGCCGCCCAGCCCAGTCAGCCCGCCGTAGCCCCACGCCGCGCCGTCCAGCGCCAGGCCACGCCGCGTGCGCACCACCACCAGCCAGACGCGGCCCCAGCACCGCCTGCGCCCAACCACCGCGCTGTTTTTTCCAGCCGAGCAGCCGACTGTGCACCCAGCGCACGCCAGCCTGGTGCTGCGCCAGCCTGCGACGGGCCAGCGCGCGCGCACAACCACGGGCCTGACGCCGCAGCAGCACCGCCTGCGCCCAACCACCGCGCTGTTTTTCAGCATACATGCACCTGTATGCGCTATCCAGCCTCGCGGAGCGCGCCAATTAAAAGAATTTCGGCGCGGGTGTAACGATTGGCGGGCTAGGCGAGTCATACATAGCAGACGGACTACAAAACATCTCGCACACGCTCCAGCCTGCTCCTCCCCATGCGCACTAGACTATGCAGCCCGCCAACACGGTTCGCGAACCAGCAGATCTGTACACAACAGCATGCAGAACGCTGTGCACGCTGGCGCGGTTCGGGCTTGTCTGGGGACCACGTGACGTTCCATACGGCTCGCGCTGCGACTTCTCCAGCTGGCACGAGCGTTGAGCGCCGCACACTGTACGCCAGCAGCATCACCTGCACGCCAACCTGATAGACAACAGAAAACCCCACACAGCGAAAGGAGCGCCCGCATGGCCTGGATACAGAGTAGGAGCATTGGTCGCGGTCTACTGGCCCTGATGCTGATGATCGTGTTTGGCAGCCACAGCCAGCCAGCGCCAGCCGCTGAACACGCGCCCACAGCAGCGCACACTAACGGCGGCGCGTTTCTGATCGACGACTACAATCAGCACGTTGAAACGTACAACACCAGTGCGCAGGCCGCCGACTACACGCCTCTCTCGGACAGTCGGCTTGTCTTTAGCGCGCTGAACTCAGCCAGCGGGCGCGAGCTGTGGGTCACCGATGGCTCCAGCGCCACCACGCAGCTGCTGGCCGATCTCGTGCCCGGCGTGGCCAGCGGCGATCCACAGCACCTGCACGCCATCGACGGCGAAGCCTGGTTCTGGGCCTTCGATGCTATCGGCGGCCCGCGCAAGCTCTGGCGCACCGATGGCACGGCGGCGGGCACGCACGTCTTTGACCTGGCCTACGACTACGTCAGCGCCATTGTCGAGGGCGACGACCTGGTCAAGCTGAACGCGCGCCTGCTGTTCGTGGGCGTCGATGCCGCAGGCGGGGCCGAGCTGTGGCGCTCCAACGGCACGAGCAGCGACACCGTGCGCGTCAAGGACATCAACCCCGGCCCGGCGGGCAGCGATCCGCACCTGTTTACAGTGGCAGGCGGCTGGCTGTACTTCACGGCCTTCGACGGGACGAGCTGGGGCTTGTGGCGCACGGATCGCAACGCGGCCAACACCACACTGGTGCAGGCCGATGTGCAGGTTGAGGAGATGGTGGTGGATGGGCCAGCGCTCTACTTCCGGGCCACGCGCGCCGACGGCACGTGTGGGCTGTGGCGCTCGGATGGCACGCCGACGGGCACGCAGCACCTAGGCGATATGTGCGGATCTGAGCTAACCATCGTAAACGACAACCTAGTCTTTCTCAACGTAGCGCGGAGTGAAATCTGGCTCTACAACATCAGCAACGGCAGCAGCGCCAAAGTGTGCGACGTACTCGGCAGCCTGCGCTTCATCGTAACCCTGCACGGGCGGCTCGTATTTTTCACAACGGATGGACTCTACCGAGTCGCACCACAGCCAAATACTGAGCCGATCCAGGTTGGCAGCGCGTACGATACCGTAGAAGTGACCGCAACCGCAGACCTCGTCTACGCTAGCTCCACCTGGATCGACTTCTACGGCCGCGACTCCTCGCTCCAGACGTATGATGGACAGACGTGGACAGAGATAGCGCGCGCACCAGCCAAGCAGATCACCCCATGGGGCAACCAGCTTGTCTTCAGCGACGCATTTTCTGGCAATCCCTGGATTTTAGCTGCCGGAACGACCACAGCCCGCCAGCTGCAAGCGATTAACACCCCTGCACCGGCGAGCATGCAGTTCTACAACAGCCCAGACAGCCAGGAGCTAGCCAACATCGGCGGTGCTAAATATATGGACCTGTACGATGCGCACACCCAGCAGCACGAGACAATTGCGATTAATCCAAGCGACCCATCCATCGCCCTGCTGAGCAATGAGAGTCACTGGAACAAGACGCAGTTTGGGCCACACACTCTGCTGTTTCCCAGCCCGCCGATTGTGCTCACCGAGGGCCGGAACAGAGCAACAATGCTGCCGATTGGCGCTGGCGCACAGCGCCCGTTTATCTACAACAATGCGGTCTACGCTCTCCAGGTTGGTGATCGGCGCGGCTATCTCTGGCGCACCGATGGCACGCTCAGCGGCACGAGCATGCTCAAGCAGTTTAACTTTACCCTGCCAATCGGATCAGATACACACAGCGCTGATGATATTGCACTGCTCGGCAACACGCTGGTGCTGTGGTACCCGAAAACCGCTATCTTTATCAACCTCGATACGCTGACCGCAACAGCTCAGAGCTTACCCTTCACGCTGACGCAGACCAAGGCCATCTTTCAGACTAACACGATGCTGTATATCGACAGCGCTATGCAGGCCCCCTACAACGCTGGTCTCTGGGCCACTGATGGCACACCCCAGAACACACGTCTGCTCTATGACAACGTCGATCAGATAACCATGCTCGGCGCAACCGCAGACCAGGATGCGCTGTACCTGAGCATTGGTCCGCTCTCCGACCACACCACGCGGTTCTACCGCACCGATCCAACCACATCAACGCTCACTCTGCTAGGCACAAACGACGACCGCCTACGCTATCACCAAATGCTGCCTAACAACACCCTGATGATCATCACGGATGACAGTACGACGAATGAGATCAGCGTCTCCGCGCTGTCGGCGAGCAGCATGCAAACGCTCCAGACCTTCCCCGCTAATTACATCATCGACTACTACGCGCCCGCGCTGCTTGGCGAGCGCCTGCTGCTGCGCAGTAGCACGAGCGCTAGTGGCGATGAGCTGTGGGCCAGCGACGGCACGATCAGCGGCACCGTGCAGTTGACCGACATCAACCCTGGCCCATACAACTCACAGATCAGATTTGTGGGGCAAGTGCAGGACCGCGAGGTTTTCACAGGACGCAGCACCAGCGGCGCACAGCTCTGGAGCACCGACGGCACGCCCGGCGGCACGGCGGCGCTGGTCACCGCTCCAATCAGCAATGTGACCGTGATCTCCCAGACCAGCGACACGCTCTTGTTTAGCGCCGATACAGCGGCGGGCCATGGGCTGTGGATCAGCGATGGCACTGCAGCGGGCACCCATCGGCTCAGCACCTGCACGGATCAGCCCAGCGTGCTTGGCATACTCAACGACAGCTACCTGATCGCGCTGAGCACCAGCGCCACCGGCCGCGAGCTGTGGGCCACCACGCCCAGCCGCGACGGCCTGACCCTGCTCGCCGACAGCATGCCTGGCCCGGATGGCAGCGATCCACAGGCCCTCGGCAGCCTGCCCGATCAGACGCTGCTCTACAGCGCCGACGACGGCGTGCACGGGCGCGAGCTGTGGCGCTCCGATGGCACCGCCGTCGGCACGCAGATGGTCACCGAGCTCACACCAGGCCCAGCAGACATGCTGCTGCAGGCCGACTCGGCGGTCGTGATCGACGGGCGGCTGCTCTTCGGTGCCAGCGACGGGCGGCATGGCGTGGAGCCGTGGGTCAGCGACGGCACGCGCTTGGGCACGCGAATGCTCGCGGACATCGCGCCGGGCATCGCCAGCGGAGTGAACGAGCCAGCGCAGCGCTTGCTCACGGTCGATGTGCCTGAGCGCCAGCCGAGCTTCGAGCGCGTCGGCGACTATCTCGTGTTCTACGCCAACGATCTCGTGCACGGCTACGAGCTGTGGGCGCTGCCCTGGGCCAGCGTGGAGGCGCAGGCGCAAGTATTCCTGCCGCTGCTGAAGCGCTAGCGCTAGCGCATTCGGCATGCCTGCGCCCACATGGCGCAACGGGCGCAGGCGCTTGCGGCGTGTTTCGCTTGCAGGCTGTAACTTAATGACGCCCAGGTGAGTCAGCATGTATAGAAGCATATCAGAGCGTGACCCATGCTACCGAGGAGGCATAAGCCATGAACAATCGATCTATGCTGCTTTTGATACTCGGCATGCTGCTGCTTGGCCTGCTGTCGAGCGTCAGCCAAACACAAGCGACACCGAAGGCAGCGAAAGCCAGCGCGCCAGCTTTCGCGGACGACACACTGCTGTACGACCCAAGCGACGCACAGCTGCAAAACAGTGGCTCGGCACCGCAGGACTTTACGCCGCTGAGCGCCACACAGGTGCTCTTCACCGCCGTCACTGCGGAGACGGGGCGCGAGCTATGGACCACCGACGGCACACTGACGGGCACACTCCTGCTGGCCGATCTTTACCCTGGCCCGGCCAGCAGCGACCCAATTGACCTCACCGTCATCGATGGCGAGGTCTGGTTCTGGGCCTACGACGGCGACGACGGGCCGCGCCAGCTGTGGCGCACTGATGGCACCAGCAGCGGCACCATGCCGCTGAGCGTGGCCTATGCAAAAGTCAGCGAGATTCGGTCAGGCGAGCTGGCCAAGGTCAACGCACGGCTGCTGTTTGCGGGCGTGGATGCCGCTGGCGGCGCGGAGCTATGGCGCTCCAACGGCGCAGCCGACACCGTGCGCGTGAAGGACATCAACCCTGGCCCCGGCAGCAGCGATCCGCAGCACTTCACCGGCGTGGGCGGCTGGCTGTACTTCAGCGCCTTCGATGGCCAGCAGTGGGGCCTCTGGCGCACCGACCGCACCAGCGCCAACACCACGCAGATCTACCCTGGCGTCCAGATTACCGCGATGATCGCCAGCGCGCAGGGCGTGTACTTCAGCGGCAGCGATGCAGCGGGCAACTGTGGCGTCTGGCGCAGCGATGGCAGCCAGGCCGGGACGGTGCAAGTGGCCACAGCGTGTGGACGCATGCTCACCGACGTCAGCGGCGCGCTGGCCTTTACCAGTGCCGACCAGCACACGCTGTACGTTAGCGACGGAACAGCGCTGAGCGCGCAGGCGGTCTACAGCGACACAGGCAGCATTGTGCAGATGCTGGCCGGGCGCGGGGCGCTGGGCGCTAGCTCGGTCTACCTTGTCCAGCACAGATTTATCGGCTGGCTTGAAGCCGACGGCAGCCCCTTCCGCGTCGACTCGCGCCTGCTGCGCTACACCATCGGCGACGGCATAGTTCCGCTGATGGAAGGCGGTATGTACGGCTATGGGACGACGATCAGCACCATCGTCGCGGCCAATGAAACGCTGTTTATCGGCACAGATCAGCACATCTATGCTGAGCTAGACTGGGGAGCGCACTGGTCGGACTTCCGGCTCTACAAGTATGACGGCAGCAGCCTTGACCCTGTGACCACCTATGAGACCGGAATCAGCGCGAGTGAGCTAGCGGCGTGGGGCGATCACGTCATCTTTCAGGGCGATGTGCGGGCTGGATACCGGTGCTGCAATGTCAACAGCGAGCCATGGCTCAGCGACGGCACGGAGGCAGGCACCTATCGCATCAAAGACATCGGCGGCAGCGCACCAGCGACAACGCTGCTGAGCATCGCCGCGCTGCCCAACGCGGTGCTGGCGACGAGCGCCAGCCGCAGCACAACCGTCCTACAGCTTGATACGCGCACCAGCAACTACAGCAGCAGCTCCTGGTGCCCAACCATGCGCCGGATCACGCCGACCAACCAGAGTGCGCGGCTGGTTGGCGCATGCAGCAGCGGCTTTAATATGATCCTGTTCAGCAGCGATGGCTCAGCGGAGAACAATCTGACGCTGACAACGTGGCCGACCGCCAACCAGCGCGACACCGCCAACGCTAGCACCTTCTGGATGGGCTACAAGAACGATGACGGCGGCCATACAGTGGAGACTGACGGCACAGCGGCGGGCACGCAGATCTTGCCGCCAGCCGATACGCTCTCGTATGACTTCGCCGAGGCGGTAGCACTGGACGACCGCATCATCTACACCGTTCGCCACGACTACAACGGTGTCAGCTACAAACTATGGAGCCAGGCAATTGGCTGGCAGCAAACCCTCTACCTGACATCGACACCGTTCCTCGCGCCGGTCTTTCACGATCTCACACGGGTTGAAGACTATGTCTATTTTGCTGGCGTCAAGCAGCTCTGGCGCACCAATGGCACCCCACCGGGCACCGAGGTTGTGCACACCTTCAGCGAGGCCCTGCCGCCAGCCAGCTCCATCCACGACCTGGTGGCGTTTCAAGAGTGGCTGTACTTCCGCGTCGACACCGCCAGCGGCACGCAGCAGTGGCGCTCCAACGGCAGCGTCACCGAACGAGTTCATGATGCGGTGTTGGCGGCCTCTCCCGGCGGCTCGTGGCGCGTGTCAGGCGCCACGCTCTTCTTCGTGGGCTTTGACGCGGCGACAGGCCATGAGCTGTGGGCCACCGACGGTGATCCGGCGCACACGCATCTGGTGGCCGACATCAACCCTGGCCCAGCTGACGGCGTGAACCCCCAGCCGACCTTTAATGCGGCGTGGATATTTCCGCAGCGCACTGTGCCATTTGCGCTGTATGCGGTGCCAGGCGGCGTCGTGCTGGCCGCCAACGACGGTCGGCACGGCTACGAGCCATGGTTCGCCACCAGCGCGCAGGCCACGCTGCTTGTTGACACCGCGCCAGGCCCCGCCAGCTCGCTGTATCGGCTCGAGGATCGCTACACGACCAACCCGCGGCTATGGTCGGCGTATGGCTCCTATGGTTCAACCGACAACTGGAGCGTTGCGCCGATCAACCGCGGCGATGATCCACAGCAGGCCGGATGGCCAAGCTTCACCGACAACGGTAGCGAGCTGTTTTGGGCCGCCGACGACCTTGTGCATGGCACGGCAGTGCAGCATCTGCCGCTGACGGCGCTGGGCATGCTTGCGGCACCAGCGCGCGTGCTGGTGCATGAGCGCACGGTGCTGCCGCTGGCGCTAGAGAACCAGCAGCTTACAGCCCAGCCAATCAGCGTGACGCTGACGCTCGATCCTGGCGTGACCTACCTTGGCGACAGCAGCGGCCTCACCCCAAGCATTGCCGGACAGCAGATTAGCTGGCGCATCCCGGCGCAGGCGGCGGCGCGCTTCAGCTGGAGCGTTGAGCTCCAGCTGCCGAGCGGAACAGTCGGCAGCCGCTACCAGGCGACGCTCAGCAGCCCGCAGATGACCAGCACAGCTATCCATCAGATCGAGCTGGTCAGCGCGTATCAGGTGCACGTCCCGCTGGTGCAGCGCTAGGCGGATCGTAATCGAAGCACGACCAGGCAGTCCGCTCTACAGGGCGCGGCCATGCTGCTGCGCCCGCGGTGCCGCGCAGGCCGCCTGCACGAGCAGCGCATAACCACGGCGCTTTTTGCCCCGTCCACGGCTTTGCCGTCGCACTGCGGCGTGGGGCGACACCACCAGCTGCCAGCCCAACCAGCGGACGCTCAACCACGCTGAAGCGTGCCGTCACGCTGTGCAAGGGTACAGCGCACGTGGCAGCAGCAGCTGTGTAACGATTCGGCGGCACGGCGAGTCATGGATTATGAACGCGACACCATCAGATCACCATCACACCATAAGGAGAGCGATTATGCGCCCATATCGTTTCGCATGCATCCTGCTGACTGTGCTCATCGGTCTGCTCGCCATGCCAGCACACGCGCCTGTCGCTGCCGAGCAGCCTACGCGATCAGCCCCGCCGTCCGCCGCCGCCAGCAGCACCCACCCGTTCTTAATCGATGACTACGCCAGCGAGCCAGTGCCCGCCAGCGAAGTCAATACGGCTCTGGCCGACTTCACGCCGCTCTCTGACACGCGCCTCGTCTTCACCGCGCTCCAGCCCGCCAGCGGCCGTGAGCTGTGGGTCACCGATGGAACCGCCAGCACCACGCAGTTGCTGGCCGACCTGCTGCCCGGTGTCGCCAGCAGCGATCCGCGCTTCTTCCACGCCATCGACGGCGAAGCCTGGTTCTGGGCCTTTGATGCCGTCGGCGGCCCGCGCCAGCTCTGGCGCACCGATGGCACCGCCGCGGGCACGCACGTCTTTGAGCTGGCCTACGATTATGTGGATACGATCGTCGCTGGCGACGATCTGGTCAAGCTGAATGCGCGCCTGCTATTCGTGGGCGTCGATGCGGCGGGCGGGGCCGAGCTGTGGCGCTCCAATGGCGCGAGCAGCGACACCGTGCGCGTCAAGGACATCAACCCCGGCCCGGCGGGCAGCAACCCGCAGCAGTTCATCGTGGTTAACGGCTGGCTGTACTTCACGGCCTTCGATGGG
Source organism: Herpetosiphonaceae bacterium (assembly GCA_013538855.1). Classification (GTDB taxonomy): domain Bacteria; phylum Chloroflexota; class Chloroflexia; order Chloroflexales; family Herpetosiphonaceae; genus OHK22. The sequence continues at coordinate 6,289 of JABXJS010000193.1, read as the reverse complement.
ACGAGCTGGGGCCTGTGGCGCACCGATCACAGCACGGCCAACACCACGCTGGTGCAGGCCGATGTGCAGGTAGAGGAGGTCAGCGCAGCTGACAGCACGCTGTACTTCCGCGCCACGCGCGCCGATGGCTCGTGTGGGCTATGGCGCTCGGACGGCACGCCCGCCGGCACGCAGATAATCGCCGCCGAGTGCGGGAGCGGGCTGACGCCGATCAACGGCCAGCTCGCCTACATCAGCCCCAACCAGCGTGTGATCCGGCTCTACGATCCTGGCAGCGCCAGCACCGTCACCGCCTATGAGGCCGTTGACGCATTCCCATATGAGAAAGTTGTTGAGCTGAATGCGATCAACGGCAAGCTGGCGGTTCTTTTAATGACAACTCAAACGTACATGGCTGTGCTAGAGCCACAGGCCAATGCTCAACCCACTATTCTCATCAACAGTGTCATCAGCCTCACCCCAACAGCAGATCACCTCTACATCAGCTCATACTTTCGGCCTGGCCAAGTTCCTGATGAATACTATCTTCACAGCTACGATGGCACGCGGCTAGAACGGCTGATTGAGCGCAATGACAGCGCTGGAGCGGTGTCAGGCTTCACACTATGGGGTCAGGGGACTGTATTCAACGCCTACGATAGCCTCTGGCGCACCGACAACACCGCAGCGGGCACGCAGCAGATCACCGACATCAGCAGCGCCGCGCCTGGCTCGCTGAGCGCCTACAACGATCCGGACAGCAGCGTCATCACCACAACAGCTGGCATCCAGTACATGCAGCTCAACGCGAACGCCAGCCAGACCCTGCTCACCATCGATCCAGCGCAGCACGCGGTGCAGGCGCTACGCACAGAAGACACGTTGGAGCCAGTGGTGTTTGGTCCGCACACGCTGATCTTTCCCAGCCCGCCGCTGGTGATCACCGCAGGGCAGACCGAGACCGAAACACTGCCGATCAGCGCGGGCACCGCCCTGAGCGTAGAGTACAACGGCGCACTCTACATCTTCGTCGATATCGATGGCGCGCACACGCGGCTCTGGCGCACCGACGGCACCAGCAGCGGCACCACCTTCATCAAAGAGTTTGCCCTCTCCTTGCAGGTCGGCGCGGGGCAGCGCACCAACGACTACGCCACGCTCTACAAGCACACGCTCGTGCTGTGGCCCTCTCAAGCGAACACCAGCTATCAACTCAGCCTCATCAATATGGACACCTTCACCATGTCCACGCGCCCGTACATGGTATCATCACCGCCCGCAAACCTAGCGCAGACGCTCGCAACCGAGAACTGGCTGTATGTCTACAGCTATGCCAAGCCACCTTCGGCTGAGTTCACACCGCTTACTCCTGGCGCCCTGTGGGCGACCGATGGCACCCTCACCAACACTGTCGTGCTCACCAGCACGTCCATTAATAGTCCACTGGCTTTCACCATGCTCGGCAGCACCGCCGACCAATCAGCCTACTACTTCAATGCCCGATCCTTCCCTTTGCATATCTTTTACCTGACCGATCCCACCAGTACGACCTTACACTATCTGGGCCAGTTCGCCAGCGGCCTCTGGCTGCCGTTTACCTATAATCTCGCAAATGGCACCATCATTTTCGAGGGATATAATGATTATTCCAACGGTGGACTGTCGCTGGGCGGCGTGACACCAAGCGGGATGCAGATCCTCCTGACGACGACGCGGATAGACCTGCAACAGCCCGTCGCGCTCGATCAGATCATGCTCGTGCCCTTCCACTCGCCCGACACGGGCAGAGAGCTATGGGCCACCGACGGCACCCTCACCGGCACCGTGCAGTTGACCGACATCAACCCCGGCCCCGCCGATGCCGACGTCCACTTTGTTGCGCAGACCAACGGTCGCCAGCTCTTCACTGGCACTGGCCCCAGCGGCCTAGAGCTGTGGAGCACCGACGGCACCCCCGGCGGCACGCTGCCGCTGAGCACCAGCCCCCTCAGCAGCGTAACCGCGCTCGTCACCAGCACCAGCCAGCTGCTGTTCAGCGCCACCGACACCAGCGGCAGCACCCTCTGGCGCACCGATGGCACGCCCGCAGGCACCCACCAGCTTGCGGCGCTGACCGCTCAGCCCACCGTGCTCGCCGCCAGCGCCGACCACGTTTTCCTGGCCCTGGCCACCGCCGCCACTGGTCGCGAGCTGTGGGCCACCAGCGCCGACTTCAGCCAGCTCATCCTGCTTGGCGACAGCCAGCCCGGCACCGCCAGCAGCGACCCGCAGGCGCTCGCTGCCCTCGACGCGCAGACCATGCTCTACAGCGCCGATGACGGCGTGCACGGCCGCGAGCTGTGGCGCACCGATGGCACCCCGGCGGGCACGCGCATGGTCAAGGACAGCATACCTGGCCCCGCTGGCCTAAAGCCCCAGGCCGCCACAGCCACCCTGATCGACGGCCGCCTCGTCTTCGCCGCCAGCGACGAGCAGCACGGCACCGAGCCGTGGGTCAGCGACGGCACCGAGCTGGGCACCTTCAGGCTGGGCGACATCGCTCCCGGCAGCGCCAGCGGCGTCAGCGAGCCAGCGCCACGCTTCCATGCGACCACGGTGGCCGGACGCCAGCCGCGCTTCCAGCCGGTCGGCGACTACCTTGTGTTCTACGCCAACGACCTTGTGCACGGCGACGAGCTGTGGGCGATCACGCTCAATACGCTGAGCTTCGACACGCCTGCACAGAGCTATGCGCCGCCAGCGGGCTTGGCGCGGCTGCCGTTTGCGCTGCAAACCTCCGGCATCACAGTCCCGCGCGGCCCAATGACCGTGACGCTGACGCTTGATCCGGCGCTGACTTACGTGGACACCACCGCGAGCGTCACGCCGACCGTGGACAGCACCACGCTGACCTGGGTGTTCGCAACGCCGCCGGTCGAGCAGCCGTGGCAGGTGCGCGTGCGCCTGCCAAGCGCGCCGCTCGGCACCCACTATGCACTTCTGTGGACCGTGCAGTCCACAACGGAGACGCGCAGCCAAGCCGCTACGCTCACCAGCGCCGCGCAGGTCTTCCTGCCCAGCGTGCGGCGCTAACCCCCCACACCGCCGCCTAGCGCCATCCTCCAGCGCTGGGCGGCTCCCTATCCACAACGGAGGCGCAGCGGCCGCCACGCACACCAGCGCCGCGCAGGTCTTCCTGCCAGCATGCGCCGCTCGCCGCCCCACACCGCCGCCTCGCGCCATCCTCCAGCGCTGGGCGGCTGCCCGTGCGCCGCTGGTTGCTGAAAGACGCGGCGGTGGAAAACCGCCACAGCTCAGCCAGCAGAGTCAGCGCTGATCAGGCCCGCCCGTTGCGCGGTGGGGCGCTGCGGCTGCGGGTGGGCTGCCCCGCAGCCGCTGGCCGCCGAGCGCACGGCGCACCCCATCGCAGCAGGGTGCCGCACAGCGCCAGCCGCTGCCAGGGCAATCAGCGCTGCGGCAACCACCAGCGCAGACACCATGCTGAGCCGCTGGCCCAACCAGCAGCCAGCATTTCCCAAAAATCCCCCGCCGCAGTGTAACGATTCCCCGCCAGCGCGGCCACCATAGCTAATTGGCCCTACCAGGCAACGCTGCTGGCGTGGAGCGAGCCAACTCCGGGCGGCTGGCGCTTGGCTGTGGCAGCGGCGCGGCGGCGGTAGTCAGGCTAGCAAGCCGCCCGCTAAGAAGCATCACTGTGAGCATCCGTAGCAGCCGAGCGTTAGCAGCCATGTGCAAAGCAGTAGCTACAGCAGCAAGCGCTCGTCGATGCCAGAGCTGCGCCATGGCCAGCTTGTTTGATGGACCCATTCCGTGAGTATTTTCTGGAGGATGCATCGTACTATGACGTATTGCGCTGTGCGCGCAACAGTGCAGGGTGAGCTGGTCCGACCGCGTGTGTGGTCGCCGATCAATCGAACGTGGGGGTTGGCACCAGCGCCGCGTCGCAGCTGAACCACGGACGCTCAACCATCGACGCTTCTTTTTCAAATAGACAGCGCCCGACCAGCCATGCGGCACAATCGCGCCACAGTACCCGCAGCGCCCCGTGAGCCGAGCGCGGGCGCACAAACAGGCCGCCCAGCGCTGGAGGATGGCGCTGGGCGGCCTGCGGACAAACACAGGTGCTTAGCGGCGCACGCTGGGCAGGAACACCTGCGCGGCGCTCGTCAGGGTTACGTCTTTGGTCAGCGTGCCAGCGCTGGTGGTCACCGACCACTGGAGCGCGTAGCTGGTGCCGAGCGGCCCGTCAGGCAGCTGCACCCGCGCCTGCCAGGGCTGCTCGACCGGCGGCGTCGCGAACACCCAGGTCAGCGTGGTGCCGTTGAGCGTCGGCGTCACGCTCGCGGTGGTGTCCACGTAGGTCAGCGCCGGATCGAGCGTGAGCGTGAGCGTGACCGCGCCGGAGATCGGCTGGGCGCCGCTGCGCAGCGCAATCGGCAGCCGGGCCAGGCCCAGCGGCGGCGCAAAGGCATGGTCGGGCGCGCTGATGCTCGGCGCAGGGTCGAGGGCGATGGCGTGCAGCTCGAAGCCGTGCACCAGATCGTTGGCCGTGAAGGTCACATAGCTGCCCACCAGGGTGAAGAGCTGCATGCCGGCCTCCGGCGTAAACGCGGCGGCGAGATCGCTGTCGAAGCGCTGCGCTGGCTCGCCGATGGAGCCAGCAACGCCGGGGGCCACGTCGGCGAGCATGGACGTGCCAGCGGGCGTGCCGTCGCTGATCCACGGCTCCAGGCCGTGGACGCCATCGTCGGCGGCGAAGAACAGCTGATCATCAAGCAGCGTGGCGAACGTCACGGCAGAGCCACGGGGGCCGGGGTAGATGTCGCCGAGCGCGACAGTGCCAGCGGGCGTGCCGTCGGTGACGTACAACTCGCGGCCGTGGGTGCCGTCGTCGGCGCTGAAGAAGACGTGCGTAGCAGCGCTGGCCAGCAGCTCCGGTGCGGAGCCAGCGGGGCCAGGGTAGATGTCGCCGAGCTGGCTGATCGTGGCCGCGCCAGCCTGCGTGCCCCATAGCTCATAGCCTTGGTTGAACCCAGGCTCAAGCTTGAACAGGACGGCAGAGCCAGCGACGCCGAAAAAGTCCACACTGCGGTGCCATGGCAGAATATCGATGTCGACAGTGATCAAGCGGTGCGTGCCAGCGGGCGTGCCGTCGCTGACCCAGAGGGCACGCACACCATCCCGATCACGCATGGTGAAGTAGATATAGCCCCGATGCTGACTAAGCACATTGAACTCGCTCGTCACAGCATCGGCGAGCTTGTGCGTACCAGCGGGCGTGCCGTCGGTGCTCCACAGCGCAGTCTGTGCCGTAGATGAGGCTATAAACAGTTGCCGGGTGGGGAGTTCAGTTGACACCAATACGAACAACGCGCCTGCCGGGCCGGGGTTCATCTCGAGCAGGGGCTGCGTGCCTGCGACAGTGCCATCGGTCACCCATAGCTCGTTGCCAATCTGGCCATCATCCCATTCGAACAGCACGACAGCGCCCAGATTCTTGGAATGCATCCCCATGTTGATGGTTCGCGGCGCGAACAGCCGCTCCAAACCATTGCTACCGACGGACCAGATTGTCCCCTGGCTATTCGATAGGTTGTAAACCAGCAGCACGATACTGCCGCTGGGCAGCTGCTGGTACTGCTGGATTGTCCCAGCAACACTACCAAGCTGCTTCATGCTGGTGCTGGCCGGATCGGTGCGCTGCACGCTGCCATCGACCGCCACATACAGCGACTGCGCATCTTGGCCCAGCACCTCGATCACCGACGGCGCGCTCAGCAGCATCGCCGTGCCGCCCGGCGTGCCGTCGCTGCGCCAGAGCACTTGGCTCGCACCGACGGAGATGGTGTACAGCACATCACCGATCACAAACGTCTGCCCCGTCAAAAATGCGCCACTGCCCAGGCTAAAGGCCCAGGCGCTGGACGTGTTGGTCGCCAGATCGTGCACCCACAGCGTCTCGTCGTTCCAGGCCAGCACCTTGCTGCCGAGCTGCTGGAACGGCTCCGGCGACATCGCGTAGGCTGCGGTGTTGACTGGCAGCGCGCTCGCGCCCAGATCGGTGGTGCCGGCGACGGTGCCATCGGTGCGCCAGAGATGGCTGCCTGCGCCTTCCTCGACGAAGATGTACAGCGCGTCGTTGTAGGCGGTGGCGTAGGCGCGGCCGACGCTGATCGGCAGCGTGACCGTCTGCGTCTGGCCGTCGGTGATGACGATTGGCGGCGTCGGCAGCAGGATGGTGCGGCTGCCCAGGCGATACGGCTCCGAGCCAGTTGCGCGCAGCGTGGTGATCGAGCGCGCGGCCGGGTTG
>JABXJS010000025.1 GCA_013538855.1 Herpetosiphonaceae bacterium | reverse complement strand
TGCCGTAACGGCCATCTACGGCATGGTTCGGGCTATCCCGCTCGCACCGTACCGACCCTACACGCCACCCGAGCCAATCCTGTGATCTACTGAGTCTTGCTTGCGCTCACCGAAACCACACAGCTAATAGGCGAATTTGTGCGCCACTATACCATAGTTCTAGGCTTCGGCTATCTGGAGCAGCTCGCGGCCGCCGACGCTGAGCAGCTGGTCGGCGAGCACGCGGCCAAGGTTGGCGGCGGTATCGATGGTGCCAGCGAGCGCAGCGCGGACGAGACGGCCATCAGGTGCGCCGATCATGGCGGTCAGCAAGAGGGTGCTGCGATCGTGGTGGGCGTAGGCTCCAACGGCCACTTGGCAGCCGCCGCCAATGCGGGCGAGCACAGCCTTCTCGGCGCTGGCGCTGCTGCGGGCGTCGGGGTCATCGAGCGGGCCAACGAGCTCGGCGATGCGCTGATCGTTGGCGCGGGCCTCGATCGCGAGCGTGCCTTGCGAGACGGCGGGGATGAAGGTCTGGGGGTCGAAAAACTCGCTGACGTGCGCGAGCAAGCCCAGGCGCTCCAGGCCAGCGGCGGCGAGCACGATGGCGTCGTACTGGCCCTCCTGAAGCTTGCGCAGGCGCGTATCGACATTGCCACGAATATCGACGATGGCGAGGTCAGGGCGCAGACTGGCGATCTGGCAGGCGCGGCGCGGGCTGCTGGTGCCAATACGCGCCTGCGCAGGCAGCTCGGCGAGCGGCTGGCCGCTGCGGCTGATCAGGACATCGCGCGGATCGGCGCGCTGCGGGTAGGCGGCGATGGTCATATCGTCAGGCAGCACCGACGGCAGGTCCTTGGCGCTATGGACAGCAAGGTCGATGCGGCCGGCGCGCAGCGCTTCCTCGATCTCGGTGACGAAGAGGCCCTTGTCGCCGATGTGGCTGAGCGGGCGGTCGAGGATCTGGTCGCCGCGTGTGGTGATGTGCTCGATCTCGACGGTCAGTCCTGGGTGAGCGGCCAGCAGCGCGGTGCGCACGGCGTTGGTTTGCACGAGCGCCAGCTGGCTTTTGCGGGTGCCAATTGTAATTTTCATGGAAGGATAACAGCGGAAGCCCGCCAGATCGACGAGCTTCCAAACTGGCTAAAGCTGCTCTTCAACAATCGTAATCAGCAGATCGATGAAATCATCGTCGGCGTTGAGCAGGCGAATGCGCTTAAAGTCGATGCCAAGCTCCTGCGCCTTATGCTTACACTCGATGTCCAGATCATAAAGAATCTCAAGGTGGTCGGCGATGAAGCCGAAGGGTACGCTGAGCACGTGCTGCACGCCGGACTGGGCTAGCTCATCGAGCGTGTGCAGGATGTCGGGACCAAGCCAGGGATCGCCGGTCTCGCCCTGGCTCTGATAGGTGAAGCCCCAGTGTGGCAGGTCGAGCATGGCGGCGATGGCGGCGGCGCTCTCCTGTAGCTCCTGCGGGTAGGGATCGCCCCACTGCAGGATGCGCTCGGGCAGGCTGTGGGCGCTGAAGAGCACGTGCACATGATCGCGCACGTCGGCGGGGAACTGCTCCAGACCGGCGCGGATGCGCGCGGCGATCATCTGGCGGAACTTCGGCTGGCCCTGCCAGCTCTCGATGTAGCGCACGTCCATCGGCGTGCCGAGGTCCTCGATGGCGCGATCGACCTGCTTGACATAGCCGCCGATGCTGATCTTGGAGTAGTGCGGGGCGAGCGGGATGGCGATCACATTGGTGATGCCATTGCTCTGCATCGCGTGCACAACCTCGGGAATGAGCGGGTGCCAGTACTTCATGCCGAAGAAGACCTGAAACTGGCCGGGGCGCTCGCTGCTGAGGCGGGCCTGGAGCTTATCGGCGACGTTGAGGGTTAGCTCGGTGAGCGGCGTGTGGCCGCCGACGGCCGTGTAGCGCCCAACGAGGTTGGCGACCTGCTCGGCGGTGGGCAGGCGTCCGCCGCGCACATTGATATAGTACTCCTCGACCTCGTCGATCATGTTGGGCGTGCCATAGGCCAGCAGGAGCACGCCGGTTGGTGCTGTGTTTGTCATAACAAAACCTCTTCTAGAGCGTCGATCCTATAGCAGCATGTTCGCATCAGGAGCGCCGCTGGATGGCTGGGCTAGCGCTTATGCTCGAAGGCATGCACAAACTCGACCAAGCGCTCTAGGTTTTCCACCGGCGTCTGCGGGTGGATGCCGTGACCGAGGTTGAAGATGTGACCTGGCCGTCCGTTGGCGCGGCGCAGCACGTCGGCGGCCTGGGTGCGCACATACTCCCATGGCCCAAGCAGCACAGCCGGGTCGAGGTTGCCCTGGATGGCCTTGGCCCCGATAAGCTGCCAAGCGTCGTCGAGCGGGATGCGCCAGTCGGCCCCGAGCACGTCGGCACCGTCGTTTTGCATCAGCGGCAGCAGCGTGGCGGTGTTGGTGCCAAAGTGAATAAACGGCACCGTGCCAGTGAGCGCGCCGATGATGCGCTGCGTGTGCGGCTGCACAAAGGTGGCGTAGTCGTGGGGGCTGAGGCAGCCAACCCAGCTGTCGAAGAGCTGAAGCGCATCGACACCAGCGGCAACTTTCGTTTGCAGGTAGGCGATGGTCAGATCGACGAGCCGCTGCATGAGCGCGTGCCAGACCTCGGGCGCGCCGTACATCATGGCCTTGGTTTTGAGGAAGTTGCGCGAGCCTTTGCCCTCGATCAGGTAGGCGGCCAGGGTGAAGGGCGCGCCAGCGAAGCCGATCAGCGGTGTGGTGCCAAGCTCCTGCTTGAGCAGCTGCACCGACTTGGTGATGTAGGGGATGTCGGCGGCGGGATCGAGCGGGCGGATGCGCTCAACATCGGCCAGCGACTGGATCGGCGCGGCGACGACTGGTCCGACGTTATCGACGAGATCCACACCGACGCCAGTAGCGATGAGCGGGGTCATGATATCGGCGAACATAATCGCCGCATCGACACCAAGCCGCCGCACAGGCTGGAGCGTGACCTCGGCGCACAGCTCGGGCTGATAGCAGATCTCCATAAAGCCATAGCGCTCGCGCAGGGCGCGGTACTCGGGCAGCGCGCGCCCGGCCTGGCGCATAAACCAGACCGGCGTAGCATCGACGGCCTCGCGGCGGCAGGCGCGCAGAAAGCGTGATTGTGTCATGGTGTTCCTACATCTATGGGGCACGCCGCAGCGGGCAGGCGTGCTGAGCTTAAGCCGACAGGCAAAAGAACCTCGGCGTGGAGCGTCTCCCCGCCGAGGTGAAGTTCCGCGCCAGCGGGCGCTAGCCGATCATGGAGAGCGCCTCGTCGAGCGGGCGGCTGATGCCGGTGATGATCGGCGTATCGTTGAGCGTGTAGCGGCGCGCCTCGGTCGCGCGCAGGTCGATGACGAGGGCCTGGAAGCGCGGCAGATCATCGGTCTCGTAGGCCACAATAAACTCGTGGTCGTCGATGCCGGTGGTGTAGAGCAGAATCTGGCGCACATCGGCGTACTCGTGGCCGACGCGGATGTGCTCGTTCATCATGCCCTGGCGAGCGTCGCGGCTCATCATGTACCAGTCGGCGGTCTTGGTGAAAGGATAGACGATCAAGTAGGTCTGGCGATCCTCAATGTCGATGGCCTGCTCCTGGGTTGTTGGGCGCTTGGTATACGATGAAGGGCGCGTGTAGCCAAAGAACGAGTAGGTCGGCTCCAGATACAGGCCCATGCCCGTTTGCAGCAGGCGGCTGGTCATCTCCTGCATGGCGACCGGCGAGGTGCCCTTGCGCCACAGCAGCAGATCGGAGTTGAGCTTCATGCCGATGGTGCTATAGGCGTAGGTGGTGATGGCGGGCGCGGCGGCCTGCACGACCTCGGCGAAGGCGGCGCGCAGATCATCACGGGCGGCCTGGGGCATACGGCGCCACTCCGGCGCGGCCTTGAAGGCCATATATTGCACAAAGAGCTGACCTTCAGTTGACTTCGGAATCTGCTGTTCCATTGAGTGTCCTCACTGTTGAAAGGTGAAAAAGTTCTTGGAGCGCCTGGGCCAGCGTGTCGCTTGCCTGCGGCTGCTTGAGCGTCGTAATGGGATGATGCAGTAGCTTGTTGATGATGGCTGTGCTGAGCGCGGCCACCGCCTGCTGCTCGCCCTCGCTGAGGTGGGCGAGGCGTGCGAGCGTGCGCTCTAGCTCGCTTTGGCGGATGGCCTCGGCGTGATCGCGCAGCGCCCGGATGGTGGGCAGAACCTCCTGGGCGGCCCACCAGTGCATGAATTTCTGAACGTGCTCATCGACGATGATCTCGGCGCTGGCGACCTCGGCGGCGCGCGACTGGCGATTGGCGTCGCAGATGGCCTGCAGATCATCGACGTCGTGGAGCTTGACGCGCGGGAGGGTGCCGACGCGGCGCTCGATATCGCGCGGTACGGCCAGATCGAGCAGCACGATGTCGTCGCGGCGGCTGGCGAGCACGCGCTGCGCCAGCTCAAAGCTGATGATCGGATCGGGCGCGGCGGTGCAGCTGAGCACCATATCGGCGCTGGCAAGGCTGTGCTCTAGCTCAGCGAGCGGGCGCGCCTGGCCATTGTAGCGTGTGGCGAGATCGGCGGCGCGCTCGAAGGTACGGCTAAGCACCGTCAGCGCGCCGACAGTCTCGGACTTGAGGTGCTTGAGCGTTAGCTCGGCGGTGCGACCGGCCCCAATGAGCACAATGCTGCGGCCGCTGAAGTCACCCCAGGTGTCGCGGGCGAGCTGCAGGGCGACCGAGACGACCGAGAGCTGCGCGCGGCCGAGGTTGGTCGCGGTGCGCACGTGCTTGCCAGTGGCCAGGGCGCTATGAATGAGTCGATTGAGCAGCGCGCCGAGGGTGCCTGCGTCCTGCGCGGCCTGGAGGCTGGTTTTAATCTGGCCCATGATCTGGGCCTCGCCGAGGGCCATCGAGTCGAGGCCGGCGGCAACGCGAAAGAGGTGGCGGGCAGCGTCCTCGCCGACAAAGGTGTAGAGGTAGGGCGTTAGCTCCTCCAGGGTGAGGCCGTGGTAGTGAGCCAAGAACTGGCGCAGGCCGCGTCCGCCATCGCTGCCGGAGCAGGTGGCGTAGATTTCGACGCGATTGCAGGTCGAGAGCACAAAGACCTCATCGGCGAGCTGCGACAGCTTGTGTAGGGCGGCTGGCAGCTCATCGGGGCCGATTGCTAGCTGTTCGCGAATAGCAACTGGAGCTGTGCGCTGATGTGCTCCGACGACAACTAATTGCACCGTGGTTCTCCTATTCTGCTACCGTTGATTGGCGCTGAGCTTTTGCTCGTAGCCGGCGATGGTGCCCAACAAAATCTCGTCCATAAACTGATCGAGGCGGGCGCGCACGCGAATGATCTCGCTGAGATCGGGCGGCTCGCTCTGCTGCTTGGGGCGGGCGAGCTGGGCGAAGGCGCGGCGAAAGTACAAAAACGCCTCGACGGTATCGACGATCGATAGCCCGCTGGCGCTGGACTCACTGCCGTAGACGTGGCCAACCTCGCGGGCCTCGTGCAACAGGCGCTCGTCGTTGCCGCGGCTGTTGATAAACTGGATCAGCATGCCGAGCAGGCGTTGGCCGAGGCCGCGCATGCGCTCCGAGACGAACTGTGTCGACAGGCGCGTGTGCCAGTCCTGGCGCAGCACCTCGTGGGTGTCGATGCTCCAGTGGCTGGTCGGGGCCACGTCGGGCACGGCGGGCGGTGGCTGAAGCTCGCGCTGAAGCTGCTCGACGGCGGCGCGCTGAAAGCGGCGGTGTCCGCCCAGCGTGCGCTTGACCGGCACGCGCCCAGCGTCGCCCCAGCGGCGCACGGTGGACGTGGTGACGCCCAGCAGCGCGCTGGCCTCTTGCAGGCTGATCCACTCGTCGTCTTGGCCTTGGCTGGCAGCATTTTCGGACATAAACCTATAAAATCTATCAAATCTATCAGGGATAATCTACCACAGATATTGTATCGAATCTTCAAGAATGTGTCTAGTTTCACACATACTAGCGTTTCGGCTGGCCCATCCCGTATGCTGGTAGAGGGTGCACCCCTGCCGGGGGCTTGGGGCTGCGCCCCAAACGGCCATGCATTGGTCGGTATCGAATCTTCAAGAATGTGTCTCGTTTCACACATACTAGCGTTTCGGCTAGCCCATTCCGTATGCTGGTAGAGGGTGCACCCCTGCCGGGG
>JABXJS010000192.1 GCA_013538855.1 Herpetosiphonaceae bacterium | reverse complement strand
CATCGCCACCGTCGATGCCGACGGCGTGGCCCTCGCCGCCATCCAGGGCCTCAACAGCGTCTCCAACGAGCAGGCCGATCAGATCGCGGCGCTGGAGGCGCGGCTGGCGGCGCTGGAGCAGGGCGGTCGCGCCAGCGGCATGAGCAGCCAAGCCTGGCTCGTGATGCTGCTGGCCGTGGCGCTCGGCGGCCTGGGCCTGGGCTGGGGTCTGGGCCGCCGCAGCCAGAAGGGCGGCGCAGCATGAAGCGGCGCACGATTTGGCTCATCGCCAGCGCGCTGGCCCTCGCGCTCGGCGTCAGCCTGGTGCTCGCGCAGAGCGGCGGCGGCTTTAGCCTGACCTGGTCGACCATCGACGGCGGCGGTGGCCGCAGCGACGGCGGCGACTTCGCTGTCGCTGGCTCCATCGGCCAAGCTGACGCTGCTGCCTCCGAGCACAGCGGCGGTCAGTTCTCGGTTGAGGGCGGCTTCTGGCACGGCGCGCCCACCAGCACGCCAACGCCGACGGCGACCCCAACGCCGACGAACACGCCGACGGCGACGAACACGCCGACGGCGACGAACACGCCGACGGCGACGAACACGCCGACCGATACGCCGACGGCGACGAGCACGCCGACCGATACGCCGACGAGCACGCCGACGAGCACGCCGAGTCCAACCGCTACCCCAACGGCGACGGCAACGGTGGCCACACTAACACCGACGGCGACACCGGAGCTGACGACGACGCCAACACCAACGTCAAGCGCTACGGCGACGCCGACGGCCACACCAGCCACAACGGCTACGCCAACAGCGACGCCGGGCGTTGCTCCCAATCGCCTGCTGCTGCCGCTGGTGCTCAAGTCCGCCAGCACGCAGCTCCGCACGCCAAGCGCCATGCTCAAGCTGCCGCTCCTGCCGCCGCTGCGCCTGCGCTAAAAAGCTCGTATTGTTCTGCCGCATCACAGCGCTGTGGTGCGGCTTTTTGCTGCGTGTGCGCCGTCGCCAAGCACATGATTTTGGATATTGTTGGTTGGTGGTGCGTAGCGCGTATGCAGATGTAGCGCTCGGTGTTTCTGGCGGCGCAGGTGGGGCGCAGGCTGGAGGTGCAGGCGCAGCGCTGATGACAAGCGAGCGGTTGGTGCAGGCGGCGCAGCGCAGGGCGGTGGTGCTCGGCAGGCGCGCAGAGGCCGAGTCCGCTGTGGGTGGGGGGAGCGGTGGGGCGCAGGCTGGTGGTGCAGGCGCAGCGCTGAAGATTATGCGCTGTTTGATTAATCAGCGGTGGGGGCGCTAGGCCGCAGCGCTGGTCATCAGGGCTCGCGGATGGCACGGCGGCGGCCTGGCGTGGACTGTGCACGGGCGAACGCTGGCGCAGCAGACGCTGGCGAGCGTAGCGGGGTAGTCCTTCCCTAAAACAAGTCCGCTGATCCTGCCTACGGGCGAAGATCAGCGGCGCACCAGCGACTAAGCTGGCTCTAGGTCGGACAGCGTAACCTTGCGCGTGGTTGCTAGCCGCGTCGGCCGCCACACAAGCACGATCACGACTGCGGCCACGATGACGAGCGCGCTCATGAGCGACACAACATCGACGGCGATGAGGAGTCCAACGATGTTGACAATATTCCAGACGGTGTGCCATGCGGCTACGGCGAAGATGCTGCCGCTGGTGCTGTTGTAGAGAAATGTCAGCCAGATCGCGCCAGCAACCAGGCTGATGAAGAAGCCAACCACCTGCGCGGTGCCAAACTCGAAGCGGTAGAAGAACATCGGGATATGCCACAGCGCCCAGAACAGCGCCAGCAGCAGCGTGGCTGCGAGCGCTCCACGGCCCTGCTGGAGCCGCGGCAGCGCAAACCCGCGCCAGCCGATCTCCTCGCAGATGCCGTAGCTGGCTGCGGCGAGCAAGGTGCTGCCGATCCAGGCGAAGCTGGCATACTCGGCGCTGCTGAGCAGGCTGAAATTGGGCCAGGGCTGGCCTGCCACACGCAGCGCGAGCATGGCGACGCCAAACAGCAGCAGCGGGCTAAACAGCGCGATGCTTAGCCACAGCGGGCCGAGGTGTTTGGGTATCAAGCGGCGTCCCAGCGCCGCCAGCCCCCGGCGACCGCTGATCGCCCACGTAACGCCCAGCGCCGCCAGCGCAGGCCCAAGCGCTCCGAGGGCGTGCCACTGCGGCGAGATCGGCGCGTGGAGCGCCAGCGGTGCGATTAAAATCCACGTGATTGCAAACGCCAGCCCGACGTAGGCGACGAGCGGCCGTCGTCGTATCCAAGCTACACTATGCGCTATCATGGCTACCCCTCCTTATGTGTACAGCGGCGCGGGGGCGCTGCTGCGCCCGCTGGCGCGCTTGGCTGTGTGTGCCTGCTGTAAGTGTAGCTGCTGGGCAGTCGGCGGCCTATCCGGTGGCTGCCTAGTGTGCTTTTGCGTCCATGGTGCGCTACTCGCCGCGCAGATGCAGCAGCATCCACTCGGTGTCGAAGTAGCGGCCGTCAACGTTGGTGGAGCGTGGCTCGACGCCGTAGGGCACAAAGCCGGCGCGGCGGTAGAGCGTGCGGGCGGCCAGATTGCCGACGGTGACCGCCAGCGGCACATCCTCTAGCTCTGGCGTGGCGTGGGCCAGCGCGAGCATGCTGTCCAGCAGTCTGTGGCCGACGCCGCGCCCCCGTGTCGGCTGGGGCCACAGACAGCGCGCTGACCATGGCCTTGTGGCGCGTCTTGCGGCGGGTGTGGCACAGCAGGCTGCTGATGCCGACGAGCTGCGCGTCGATCCAGACCCCAAGGCCAATGCGGCTGTCAACGTGCTCGGCGAGCTGCTGGGCCACCTGCTCCTGCGTGAGCTGCTGGTGCTCCTCCAGCGCTGCGCCAAACGCCTCGGGGTGCTCGCGCAGCGCCCGCAGCCACACAGCCTGGTAGGCTGGCGCGGCGTGGGATGTTCGTCGGCGAATGGCCATGGTGCCACTCCTTCTACAGAGCTGACGACGTTCTGCCGATCCTAGCACACGTGCGCCTGCTGGCGGAAGTTTTTTTGAAATGCTGCGCTGTGGTTGCGCTACGGTCGGCGGGCTGCATGCGCCTGCGCCGTGCAGCAGTCGCGCGCTTGGGCGGGATTGCTTGCCGCCTGATTAGCCTGCAACAGGCGTTGGTGTGGCTGGGCGCACCGAGCGCAGCGCGTATCTGCACCAACAATGTCGCCAGTTTGTCGCCAGTTTGTCGGCATTGCTCTGCTATTGTGGCTGGACTAGGCTTGCTAATAGGGATACACCGCCTGCGGGCAGCCGCCGCATGAGTGCGCACGGCACAAGCGTTTGCATGAGCGTAGGGGTGGCGCATGCTGCTGGTGTGCGCAGTGGTGCTGGGCAGATGCAGGGGTCAGACAGTGCGCGGTGGGTTGATGCTGCTGAACAGGCGCGGCGGCAGAGTGGACGCTTAAGCTGGGGCAGGCTTGAGCGTCTAGATAGGGCATGGCGATGGGATGCACACACTCCACCGAGCGCACAGGAGCGGAGGTGCCGCGATGAAGGCGTTGCTGATTGGCGGAAGCGGCTTTATTGGCTCGCATCTTGTGGATGTGCTGTGTGCACATGGTCATCAGGTGCGGGTGCTCTCGCGGCAGCCAGGCCACGGGTATGCGCCTGCGGCGGCTGTCGAGCAGGTTATCGGCGATGCGGCCAACGCTGCGCTGCTGGACACAGCGCTCGCGGGGGTGGATGTAGTCTATCATTTAGCGAGCGCCAGCGTTCCGCTGACCGCAGAGCAGGATATGATCGGCAATGTCCAGCAGAATCTCTTTCCAACGCTGACGATTCTAGATGCCATGGTGCGGCGCGGCGTTGCGCGCCTGATCTTCTTCTCCTCTGGCGGGACGGTGTATGGGCCGGCCTGTCGTCTGCCGATCGCTGAAGACCACCCGACTGATCCGATCGGGGCGCATGGCGTGGCCAAGCTGATGATCGAGAAGTACATTCATCTGTATGCTCACCGGCATCAGCTGGAGTATCAGATCCTGCGGGTGGCCAACGCCTACGGCGAGCGTCAGAACCCCACCGGCAAGCAGGGCATCATTGGCGTGGCGATGCATCGGCTGCTGCGGCGCGAGCCGCTTGAGATTTGGGGCGATGGCAGCAGCGTGCGCGACTATATCTATGTTGGCGATGTCGCGCGGGCGGCGCTGTTGGCGGCGACGAATCCGCGCCCGCAGGCGATCTTAAACATTGGCTCGGGCGTGGGCACCGCGCTAAGCGATCTGCTGCGGCAGATTGAGCGGCTTGGAGAGTGGCCGCTGCGCCTATGCTTCAGCCCAGCCAAGCCGCACGATGTGCCGATTCAGGTGCTCGATATTCATCGGGCGCGCCAAGAGCTAGGCTGGCAGCCAACGACCACGCTGGCGGTGGGCCTCGAGCGCACCTGGCGCTGGATGGCGCGGGCCTGGATGCTGCGGCAGTCGGCCTGACCATGGCGGTTGGGGCTGGTTGCGGCCGCCGAGCACCCGCCAACCCTCACAGTTTTTCCTCACACCATTCATACCGTGTGCCGCGTGCGTAGTGCGCTGTGCAGCTGTTGGGCTGCACTGGTGGTGGCTATCTGCCGCTAGATACTCTTCTTCGGCCATGCTGCAAATGTGGTGCTGGCGGGGCTTTGTTGCGCCTAAACCGGACATTGCAGGTCTATCTATTAACCTAAAATTAAATATCTTGTATAATTGATACTACCTCAGTACGTAACTAGCGGTAGCCTAGGGTAGTTTAAGGAGGGGTCAGCAAGCCTAGCGGCACCTCTTTAAAAATAGCAACCATTATGTCCGCGGCAGGTTTCTACCACAACTGAAGACCACCAGGAGAATTTCATCATGGCGTTTGTCTCACTGCCCCACCCAACGCCCAACGCCGACTATGCTGCTACAGCCCTGCGCGTGCGCATGTTCGGTGTGCCAACGATCACCTGGAATGAAGCAGCGCTGACTGTTCGGCGGCGTCAGATTCGCGCGCTGCTCTACCGCCTAGCGGTTGATCTAGAGCCGGTATCGCGTGCAGAGCTGTGCTATCTTTTCTGGGCTGATATTCCCGACAGCGCAGCACGGCGCAATCTGACCCATCTCCTGACCCTAACCCGTCACGCCTTGCCGAATCCTGATGTTCTCCAGACGACACCTGATCAAGTTGGCCTGGATGTGGAGCAAACCTGGTCGGACACGGCGGCTTTCCAGCAGCTGCTGCGGCTTGCCGAGCACCCACAGCGCCTTGATGCGCTTGAGTGTGCTGTGGACCTGCTCAACGGCCGCTTTCTGGAGGGCTTTTTTCTGCCCAACAGCGCCGAGTTTGAGGCCTGGGCCGAGCAGGAGCGGACGCGCTGGGAGCAGCGCACGCTGACCGCGCTGGCCACGGCCTGCGAGCAGCTGAGCGCAGCAGGCGCATATCAGGAAGCCCTGACCACGGCTCAGCGCTATTTGGTGATCGATGAGACGGCTGAGGAGATGCATCGGCAGGTCATGAAGCTGTATGCGGAGCTTGGCGATCAAGCTGCCGCTGTGCGCCACTTTATGCAGTGTAGCGATATTTTGCAGCGCGAGCTAGGCGTTGCGCCTGCGCCAGCCACCGTTGCGCTCTATGAGCAGGTGCGCAGCCACCAGTACCCTGCGGCGGCAGCGGCCAGCGCGGCGGCAGCGCGCGCGCCATCGCGCGCTGTGTCGCCGCGCCGCGAGTATGGGCAGACGCTGCCAGAGCTGCTTACGCCGATCATTGGGCGCAAACACGAGATCGCCAAGCTCTGCGATTTGCTGAAGACGCCAGCGCTCAGGATGATTACGCTCAGCGGCCTTGGCGGGATTGGCAAGACCAAGCTGGCGATCGCCGCCGCGAACCAGCTGGCGGGCTACTTTCACGATGGCACGGTGTTTGTTGACTTGGCTCCGCTGCGCCAGGCCGACAAAGTGCTGTGGGCCATCGCCCATGCGCTTGGCATTAGCGAGACCGCAGATGAGCACCTGATCGACGTGCTGCAGGCGCAGCTCAGCGAGCGTAAGCTGCTGCTGGTGCTGGACAACTTTGAGCATCTTATTTCGGCTGGGCCGCTGCTGTGCACGCTGCTGAAGCGTGTGCCCGGCTTGAAAGTGCTGGTGACGAGTCGGCGGGTGCTGCGTGTGTCGGGCGAGTATGTCTTCAGCCTACAGCCGCTGGCGCTGCCTGATCCGGCGGCGCTGCCGACGCTGGCCGATGCCGTCGCTATTCCGGCCATTCGCCTATTTATCGACCGCGCGCGGGCGCAGCTGCCGACTTTTCGCGTATCGCAGGAAAGTATTCCAGTGATCGCTGATCTGTGCGTGCGGCTTGATGGCGTGCCGCTGGCGATCGAGCTAGCGGCTGCGCGCATCAAGGTGCTGTCGCCGCACAAGCTGCTGGCGCGGCTTGATCAGCGCTTTGCCCTGCTGGTTGGCGGCAAGCGCGATCTGCCGCCGCGCCAGCAGACCCTACGCCAGACGATCGACTGGAGCTATCATCTGCTGGAGCCAGACGAGCAGCGCCTGCTGGAGCAGCTGTCTGTGTTTGCGCAGGGCTGGACGCTGGAGGCGGCCGAGGCGGTGGCTGCGGCGGCGAAAACGGTCCAGCTTGATGTGATCGATGGCCTCAACACGCTGCTTGACAATCACCTCGTGCAGCGCAGCGTTGGCGAGGCGAGCGAGCCACGCTTCAGCATGCTGGAGACGATTCGCGAGTACGCCTATGAGCGGCTGCAGGAGCGTGGACTGAGCGCCGCCACACATCGGGCGCATGCGCTCTACTACCTCACGGTCGCCAAGCAGCCGCAGGAGGCCACGGCCGCGCCGGATCGGCACCGCTGGGTGCAGCGCATGCACGCTGAGCTGCACAATATTCGCGCGGCGCTACAGTGGTGTCTGCACGCCGATCCGCTGCTGGCCGCCGACTACGGCCAGACGATGGGCCAGTGGTGGGCGAACTACGGCATGTGGAGCGAGGGGCTAAGCTGGGTGCAGCAGATCGCCGACGTTGTCGCAGATGCGGCGGCGGCGGTGCAGGCTCCGATCTACGAGGCATGGGGGGCGCTGCTTGATCGCAAGGGTCGCCACATCGAGGCCGCCGCGCTGTACAAGCGTGCGCTGGCGCTCTACGAGCTGGGTGGGCAGACGCGGAAGGTGGGCGAGCTGCTGGTGTGGCTGGCTTGGGCGGCGCTGGCCTCTGGCCAGTATGATCAGACGACCAGCTATTTGGATCAGGCGCTTAGCTTGGATTTCGTCAGCAGCGATCCGGCCTTTCGGGTGACGGTGCTGCAGCGCCGCGGCACCGCTGCGCTGGCGCAGAACCACCTGGCGCAGGCGCGGGCCGATCTGGCGGCGGCGCTGGAGCTGGTGCGCCAGCTGCCCGATGATCAACTGCTGCCAACAGTGCTGGTGGGCCTGGGCACGGTGGCGCTGCTGGCCGGCGACTACGACGAGGCGCAGCGCCTGCTCAGCGAGGGGCTGGTGTATCGCCAGCGCTACTATCGCTCGACCTGGGGCATCGCCCATGCGCAGTACCTGCTGGGCGTCTGCGCGCTGCTGCGCAACGATTTGGAGGCGGCGCACTCCTACACGCGCGCCACGCTGGCCTACTGGCTCGCCGAGGAGCAGGGGCTGAAGCTTTCGACAACCCTGGATGCCTGGGCGGTATTGCAGGCGCTGCGCGGACAGCCTGACGCGGGCGCTTGTTTGTTCAGCGTCGCTAGCCACTATCGGCAGCAGATCGATATGGTGCTCAAGGCCGATGCTGACACCATCATCTATGGGCGCTTGGACAGCTTAATTCGCGCCACGCTCAGCGCCGAGCAGTTTGCCGCCGCCTGGGATGCAGGCCGCGATCTTGACATATGGGTCGTCGCGCAGCGTATCCTCAATGAGACCGGTACCAAAGAGTATGCGCTGGGGCAGGCGCGCAGCAGGAGCTGAGCGCGCTGGTGACGTTAACGCACTGACTAGACCATCGCAGCGCAGCGCTAGGTGCTGCCAACCAGGCCCTGCGCCGAGGAAGGAGCGGGCTAGCACCAGCGCAAGCGCCTGCTGCACAGCGGGTGATTAAGCACAGCGCTGCATATCTAAATAAAAAATGCATGCACTGTGTCACTGGCAGTGGTGGGGTGGCGCAGAGGAGGTCGGCTAGCCGTATTGCAGGCTAGTCGGCCGATTTCTTTAAAAATCGTAACGAATCCAGGGCTATGTCGCCAATTTGTCGCCAGTTTGTCAACACGCTTTTGCTAGAGTGACCTACGAGCCACACTTCTGCGCTCTGCGAGCGTGCAGGCGGCTCAGCGACAGCGGCAGCGATGCTGCCTGAACGATCTTGGGGCCGTAACCCATGGCTGTTGATCCAACGAACAGGCATGGAGATCATGGCTCACCCCGGCAACAGTGCGCAAATCTTGCTCGGCGCGCGTCAGCTGCGAGCTTATGTGATGTGGTGTAAGCAGCAGCTGATCGCGCGAGCAAGCGCACATATGACGGGGATACCTGGCTATGAGCGTCAGCCGCAGCTACGCCAACAGCGCACCCACAGTCAGCGATCAGCTGAGCGATGGGGCGTGTGGCGGTACCACAGGTGCGCGACTGCTCATATCCTGCTTAGCGCGCTGGAGTGCAATCTGTGCAATGCTCTAAAGACCACCCGAGCTGATAGAAAATGGATATTGGAGGCGGTGCGTAGGCTCCCACGGCCGTAGCGTGCTATCTGGGCCATGGGGCTGCTCTATGGGCCGCTGCGCTGCCAGGCAGCTTGATCCGCTCGCGAAAGCACGACCCAGCTCCTCAAAACAGCAACGACGCTGTTGTGTAGCCCGGCTCTTGCGATTTGTTACACCAACTCATGCTAGCGCTCCAGCAATGTGCGCAGGTGTGGGGCACAGTCCCCACGCCCTAGCTGGGCTATGCCCTGCGCCAGGCTACGGGCTGGGCAAGCGCATACCCGTGCAGGGTGGATCGCGCGCACTGAAAAGCGGTGTGGGCCGCGGCTCCAAGCCCCGGCAAGGTTGCACCTACACCGGCTTGCTGGCGCATTGGTATAAAAGCGGTATGCACCACGATTAAAGATGTGATTTTTGGTCTAGATCGGCGAATTTTTAGCTAATGGAACTGCTGTATGTCAAACACTGATGCTTATTGTTCGGGCACGCTCGTTGATGAACAAAGCCAGGCAGAGACCGTCATCATCAACGGTGAGGACCTCACGATTGACGAAGTTGTTCGCGTTGCGCGGCACAATGTGCGGGCGCGGCTATCGGACAACGCGGATGTTCTTGATCGCGTCAATGCATCCTGCGACTATGTGGCCGAGGCGGTAGCCCTTGGTCGGCCGATCTACGGCGTTACCACGGGCTTTGGCGGCATGGCCAACGTGATTATCTCGCCAGAGCATGCGGCTGATCTGCAGAACAATGCCGTGTGGCTGCACAAAGCTGGGGCGGGCAAGCCGCTGCCGCTGGCCGATGTGCGCGCGGCGATGCTGCTGCGGGCGAACTCGCACATGCGCGGAGCCTCGGGCATTCGCCTGGAGCTGATCAAGCGCATGATGACGTTTTTAAACGCCAATGTGACGCCGCACGTGTGCGAGCTTGGCTCGATTGGCGCAAGCGGCGATCTCGTGCCGCTGATCAACATCACCGGTGCGCTGATTGGGGCCGACAGCTGCTTCAGCGTTGACTTTGCTGGCGAGACCGTTGACTGCCTCACCGCGCTGGAGCGGCTCAATCTGCCGCGGCTGAAGCTGCGTCCGAAAGAGGGCCTGGCGATGATGAACGGCACCTCGGTGATGTCGGGGATTGCCGCCAACTGCGTGTACGACGCACGCAGCATCCTGGCGCTGGCGCTGGAGGCCCACGCGCTGATGATTCAGGCGCTGCGCGGCACGAACCAGTCGTTCCATCCATTTATTCATCAGCACAAGCCGCATCATGGCCAGCGCTGGGTGGCGCAGCAGATGCTGGACCTGCTGGCTGAGTCGGAGTTGATCCGCGACGAGCTTGATGGCCAGCACGACTACCGCGACGGCGACCTGATCCAAGATCGCTACTCGCTGCGCTGTCTGCCGCAGTACATGGGGCCGCTGGTCGAGGGCATCGCGCAGGTGGCGCGGCAGGTCAACGTGGAGATCAACGCGGCCAGCGACAACCCGCTGATCGATGTGGACAACGCGGCCAGCTACCACGGCGGCAACTTCCTGGGCCAGTACATCGGCATCGGCATGGATCAGCTGCGCTACTACCTGGGGCTGCTGGCGAAGCACCTCGACGTGCAGATCTCGCTGCTGGTATCGCCTGAGTTTAGCAATGGGCTGCCGGCCTCGCTGGTGGGCAACCAAGCCAAGCCGGTGAACATGGGCCTGAAGGCGCTGCAGATCGTGGGCAACTCGATCATGCCGCTGCTGACCTTCTACGGCAACTCGCTGGCCGACCGCTTCCCGACCCACGCCGAGCAGTTTAACCAGAACATCAACAGCCAGGGCTTTGGCTCGGCCAACCTCACGCGCCAGTCGATCGAGACCTTCCAGCAGTATATCGCCATCGCCTTGATCTTTGCGGTGCAGGCGGTGGACCTGCGCACCAAGCGGCTGAAGGGCCACTATGACGCCGGGCGGCACCTGTCGCCGCGCACGGCGGCGCTGTACACAGCGGTGCGTGGCGTGATCGGGCGTGCGCCGACCGAGGAGCGGCCGCTGATCTGGAACGATGATGAGCAGTCGCTGGAGCACTACATCCGCAGCATTGTCGCCGACATGCGCGGGCCAGGCACGATCTTAGGGGCCGTGAGCAAAACCATGCAGGACCTGAACACGATTGTGGCGCTCTAGCGCCTCGGTGCCTGTGGCGGCGTGCCGCAGCTAGAGAAAGAAAAGGTCGATGAACATACCGCTAAAAGAGCTACTTGGGCTTGTCCGCGCCTTCAAGCGTGAGCAGAACAGCACGCTGGTTACGCTTGCCGGGCTGGTTGAAAAGCTGCCGCTGCTGGTAGATCGCATCCCCTCCGGAGCGCAGATCGAGCAGATTAAGACGCGCGCGCTGGAGCTAGAGCGGCTGACTCAAACGGCGGGCGCAGATACCGGCGACGCGGCCATCGCGCTTGGCGATATGCTCACGCCACTGCTGGCGCGCACCTTCAGCCCGGCCAAGGCCGCAGCGCCTGCTGGCGGCTACCGGCTGAACGCGCTGTTCACACCAAGCGCTGACGAGCTTGGCGCGATGTGGCCGGTGTACGGCAGCGCGCTGGCGATGGCGATTGTGCAGGTGCTGCGTGAGCTAAGCGACACCGACGACCAAGACAGCGAGATGCAGTGGGGTGCGTTTCAGAAGGCGGCGGTGAGCAAGGGCCAGTGGTGGCGCGTGTTCACGCACGCCTTTGTGCACACCGACAAGGCCCACGCGGCGGGCGACATCGCCGCCGTGATGAGCTTTGGAACCGCGATTGCGCGGCTCGAGTCGCCGGCGCTGGCCTTCTCGATGTTGCGCCTGGGCATCTTCGTGGGGCTGCTGAGCGTGATCTTCAACCGCGACTCCGAGGAGCCGGTGGTCAGCGTCTCCGGACCGGCCTTTTGTCTGCTTGGCGCGCTGGTGACCGCGATGCTGCTGAACCGCCAGAAGATCAAGCCGCCGACGGCCGAGGACGTACCGGCGGGCATGGTCGTATTTATGACCGGCTTTAACCTGCTGGGGCGCTCCGTAGCGGCTAAGCCGGAGCTAGCGCGCGCGCACACGCTGGCGGCGCTGGCCGGGGCGGCCGGGGCTGGGCTGGCCCACATCATCGCGCAGGTCGAACGCAAGACGCACGAGTAGAAGCGCTGGCGCTGCTGCCGCGCACCAACAATCTGGAGACATCTATGGCGAAGATCGTTATCACCATGTTCCCTGAGGAGGGCCACCTCATCCCAAGCTTCAACCTGGCCCACGCGCTACAGGCCGACGGCCATGCGATCACCTACCTAGGGCTGCCGGACTTTGCCGACTATGTGCAGGCGCAGGGCTTTGCCTTTGCGGCGATCGAGCTAGGCGCATTTGGCAAGGGCTGGCGCAAGCAGCAGGTGGCGAATCTGGCCAAGCGCAAAGGCATCGGCTTTCTGCGCGAGGTCTCGCAAGCGCCATTTTATGCGGCGCTGTGTGCGGATGTGCAGCAGGAGCAGGGCGAGATTGCGCGCTACCTGCGCGAGAGCCAGCCCGATCTGGTGATCGCCGACGGCTTCCTGGCACCGGTGGCGCTGCTGGCCGCGCACCTGGGGCTGCGCGTGGCGCTGCTGAGCATCAACATCAATCTGCCGGAGGCCGAGAACTACCCGCCGGTGGTGACCAACATCGTGCCCGACGACACGCCGCCCTCGCGATCCAAGGCGCGGATCGCCTGGCGCATGAGCGGCATGGGCCGCGCTGTGACGGGGCTGCTGGTGGGATTTAACTTCGAGAAGGCGCTCAAGCGCGTGATGCAGCGCTACGGCGTGCCGCTGGAGCGGCTGGAGCGCGCGGCGCTGTATCCGCGGCTGGCCCCGAGCGCCGCGATGCCCGAGCTGATCCTGTGCCCGCAAGCCTTCGACTTCCCCCGGCCTGGGGCAGCCAGCAGCGGCGTGAACTACATCGAAGCCTCGATCGATCTCCAGCGGCCGAGCGTGCCCTTCCCCTGGGAGAAGCTCGATCCCGAGCGCAAGCTGATCTTCTGCACGCTGGGCAGCCAGAGCCACCTGTACAGCAAGAGCCGCCAGTTTTTCCAGGCGGTGGTGGCGGCGGTGGCCGAGCGGCCAGCGTGGCAGCTGGTGCTGGCGGTTGGCCCGCACCTTGACCCGGCCATGCTCGGCGAGGTGCCCGACGATATGGTCGTGGTGCGCTGGGCACCGCACACAGAGCTGCTGGAGCGCGCCGCGCTGATGATCAACCACGGGGGGCTAGGCACGCTCAAGGAGTGCCTGTTCTTTGGCGTGCCAGTGCTGGCCTACCCGATCACGCGCGATCAGCCAGGCTATGCGGCGCGGATCGCCTACCACAAGCTGGGCCTGATGGGCAGCATGCGCCGCGTCGCCAAGGAGCGGCTGCAGACAGAGATCGCGACGATCCTCGAAGAGCCAAGCTACGCGGAGCACGCTGCGGCGCTGCGCGCCATCTTCCAGCGCGAAGAGGCGGCTGGGCGCGGCTTGCAGGTGATCAACGCGCTGCTCGGCGGCGAGCACAGCGCCCAGCCGGAGCTGGCCGCGAGCATGGTTGGGCACGCCGACCGCGCCGCTGAGCGCCCGATGGCCTAAGCGGACTGAAGGAGCCATTGCAATGACCCCCACCATCCAGAGCGTTGACGTTGCGCCGACCTCAGCGGCGCACGTGGTTGATCTGCTGCGCCTGCGCGCCCAGCAGCAGCCACACCAGGCGGCCTATCACGCGGTGGCCGATGCGGGCGCGATCACCAGCCTCAGCTACGCGGCGCTTGATCGCGCAGCGCGCAGCGTGGCGGTCGGGCTGCGCGAGCTGGCCGAGCCAGGCGCACGAGTGCTGATCTGCGGCCCAACCGACCTGAACTACATTGTGGCCTTCTTTGGCTGTCTGTACGCTGGTATGGTCGCGATCCCGGCCATGCCGCTTGAGCGCAGCCGTCTGAAGCGCACGCTGCCGCGCTTCCGCGCCATCGCCGCAAACGCGCAGGTGGCGGCGGTGCTGGTGCCGCGTGCGGATGTGGCCGCGGCGGAGGAGTGGCAGGCCATCCTGCCGGAGTTCGCGGGGCTGCGCTGGGCGGCGATTGAAGCGCTGGCCGAGCACGACAGCGACCGCTGGCAGCCGCCGCCGATCACCAGCGCCACGCTGGCCTTCCTGATGTACACCTCTGGATCGACAGGCACGCCGAAAGGTGCGATGGTGACGCACGGCAACATCATGCACAACCTAGCGAGCTTTCCAGGCTTTGCGGCGCGCCCGTGCCAGACCGTTGTGTCGTGGCTGCCGCTGTACCACGATCTGGGCCTGTTTCTTGGGCTGCTGCACCCGCTGTACCAGGGCGCGCTGGCGGTGATCTTCGCTGCCGAGACGTTTGTGCGGCGGCCGCTGCTGTGGCTGGAGCTGATCAGCCGCTATCAGGCGACGACCAGCGGCGCGCCCAACTTTGCCTACGATTTGTGCGTGCGCAAGATTAGCGCCGAGCAGCGCGCCCAGCTTGATCTGCGCAGCTGGACGCTGGCGCTCAATGGCGCGGAGCCAGTGCGGCTGGCGGTGATCGAGCGCTTCAGCGCAGCCTTCGAAGACTGTGGGTTTCAGCGCGCAGCGTTCTACCCGTCATATGGCATGTCCGACGCAACCGCGACTGTGACGGGGCCAGCCGACTTTGCTGCGCCGGAGACGTTCTATGCCGAGCGGGCGGCGCTCAAGCAGGGGCAGGTGCGACCGTGTGCCGCTGATGGCGACGGATGGATGCTGGTTGGCTGTGGCGCGTCCATTCCTGGCCAGCAGCTGCTGGTCGTCGATCCGCGCACGCTGACAGCCTGCCCGGATAACGTGGTGGGCGAGGTGTGGCTGCGCGGGCCAAGTGTGACGCAGGGCTACTGGGGCCTGCCGGATGCGACCTGTGAGCAGTTCGACGCGCACTTGGACAGCGGCGAAGGCCCGTTCTTTCGCACCGGCGACCTGGGCTTTGTGCGCGCAGGCAGCCTGTTTGTAGTCGGGCGCTACCGCGATCTGGTGATCATCCGCGGCCAAAATCACTACCCAGAGGAGATCGAGCAGCACGTCGAGCTCTGTCATCCGGCGCTGATCCCTGGCGGCGGCGCGGCCTTCGCGGTCGAGGCCGACGGCGCGGAGCGGCTGGTGCTTGTGCACGAGGTGTCTGCGCTGGATGCGGCGGACTGGCCCGCGGTGGTGGCGGCGATCCAGGCATGTCTGGCGACGCAGCACGGCCTGCAGGCGCACAGCATCTACGGCATTGCCAAGGGCGCGCTGCCCAAGACATCGAGCGGCAAGATTGCGCGCCATGCCGCCCGCGAGCTGATCGAGGCCGAGGATGGCGCGGTGTTGTATCGCTGGCAGCGCCAGCGCCCACATGATCCGCCGACCTCGACAACCGCACTAGAGCAGGCCGCTAGCCGCTCAAGCCAGCTCCTGCGCGCGTGGCTAATCGAGCAGCTGAGCGCCCTGCTTGATGTACCGCCAGCGCTGATCGACCCACGCCTGCCGTTTAGCCACTACGGCCTTGACTCGCTGCTGGCGCTAGAGCTGCTGGGCAAGCTGGAGCAGGTGCTGGAGCGCCAGTTGGCCCCGGCGCTGCTGTGGGAGTATCCCACGATTGAGGCGCTGACGCGCTATCTCAGCGAGGGCGCGCGGCGCTGGAGTCGGCTCGGCGAGATTCTGGTTGCTGCGGAGGTGATCGCCCTGGAGCAGCTGCAGCAGGCGCTTCAGCAGCAGCAGGCCCAGGGCGCGCTGCGGCTGGGCGAGGTTCTGATCCGCATGCAGCTGGCCACGCCGGAGCAAATCGATATGGCGCTACAGCTCCAGCGCACGCAGGGCGACAGCGCCCCCAGCGCCGTGCAGCACCGTCAGCAAGCGCCGATTGCGATTATTGGCATGAGCTGTCGCTTTCCTGGTGCCGAGAACACAGCGGCCTTCTGGGAGGGCTTGTCGGCGGGCTTCGATGGCGTGGATGAGGTGCCGCAGGAGCGCTGGGACCTCGCGACATTTTATGATCCAGATCGCAGCGCGCCAGGCAAGATGTATGGCCGTTGGGGTGGATTTCTGCCCAACCTTGAGCTGTTCGATACCGACTACTTCGGCATCTCGCCACGCGAGGCTCCGCACATCGACCCGCAGCAGCGGCTGCTGCTCGAAACCGCCTGCGAGGCGCTTGAGGATGCGGGCATCAGACAGGAGCGCCTCGCTGGTAGCCGCACCGGCGTGTTTATTGCCTCGCTCGTCAGCGACTACTGCCGACTGGTCTTTAGCTACCTGCCGGCGCTCGATGCCTACTCGGGGCCGGGCAGCGCGCCAAGCATCCTGGCCAACCGGCTCTCATACTTCCTGAACTTGCGCGGGCCGAGCGTGTCGATCAACACCGCCTGCTCTGGCTCGCTGGTGGCGATCCATCAAGCCTGCCAGAGCCTGCGCAGTGGTGAGAGCACCATGGCGATCGCTGGCGGCGTGAGCGTGAATTTGCTGCCAGATGGCAACATCTTTTTTTCCAAGGCGGGCGCGCTGTCGCCAGATGGGCGCTGCAAAGCCTTTGCCGCCGATGCCAACGGGATTGTGCGCAGCGAGGGCGTGGGCATCGTGGTGCTCAAGCCGCTGGCGCAGGCCATCGCCGATGGCGACCACATTCACGCAGTGATCGTGGGGAGCGCCGTCAACAGCGACGGCCGCACCAACGGCATCATGGCCCCCAACCAGGAGTCGCAGGAGGCGGTGCTGCGCGCAGCCTACGATGCGGCGGGCCTGGAGCCGCGCCAGGTGCAGTACATCGAGGCGCACGGCACCGGCACCAGCCTTGGCGATGTGATCGAGGCCGAGGCGCTGGGCCGGGTGGTCGGCGTTGGACGGCCTGCGGATCAGCCATGCTTGCTCGGATCGGTCAAGAGCAACATTGGGCACACCGAGTCGGCGGCGGGCGTGGCGGGGGTGATTAAGGTTGCGCTGGCCCTGCAGAAGCGCCAGCTTCCGCCGAGCATTCACTGCGCCACGCCGAACCCGCTGATCCCCTTTGATAAGCTGGCCCTGGCTGTGCAGCAGCGCCATGGCCCCTGGCCGGAGACCAACGGCGCGCCTGCGCTGGCTGGCGTGAGCGGCTTTGGCTTTGGCGGCACCAATGCGCATGTTGTGCTGCAGGAGTACCAGCCGCCGGTGCGCCAGCCGAGCGCTGCGCCCGCCGCTGGCCCGTATCTGCTGCCGATCTCTGGCCACACGCCTGCGGCCTTGCGCGCGCGCGCCGCCGACTATCTGCGCGTGCTCCAGGGTGCAGCGCCGCCGCGCCTCGACAGCCTGGCCGCCACGCTGGCAGCGCGGCGCACCCATCACGCCTACCGCATGGCGCTGGTCGGCGACACCCACGCCGAGCTAGCCGATCAGCTGGCGGCGCAGCTGGCCGACACGCCTGCTTCAGCGAGTCGCACCGCAGCCTTTGAGCAGCGCAAGCTGGTGTGGGTCTTCTCCGGCCAGGGATCGCACTGGGCGCGCATGGGCCAGGAGCTGCTGGCCCAGGAGCCGGTCTTTGCCGCTGTGCTGCGCGAGTGCGACAGCCTGCTGCGCACGCACGTGGCATGGTCGCTGCTCGACGAGCTGGCCCGTGAGGCTGATAGCTCGCGCATCGACGAGCCAGAGCTGACTCAGCCGGCGATCTTTGCGGTGCAGGTGGCGCTGGCGGCGCTGCTGCGCTCGTGGGGCATCGAGCCGGATGTCGTCGTCGGCCACAGTCTGGGCGAGATTAGCGCCGCCTATGTCGCTGGTGCGCTGAGCCTGGCCGAGGCGGTGCAGATTGTGCACCAGCGCAGCCGCCTGATGCAGCAGTTGGTTGGCCAGGGCAAGACCGCGCTGGCCGAGCTGACGGTGAGCGAGGCGCAGATGCTGCTGGTTGGCCGCGACGATCTGCTGGCGATCGCTGGCAGCAACAGCCCCACATCGGTGGTGCTGGCTGGCGACACAGCCGAGCTAGAGCGGCTGGTTGGCGCGCTGGAGCGCAAGGGCGTGTTCGCGCGCATGCTCCAGGGCGTGGAGCTGGCCTTCCACAGTCCACAGATGGACGCGCTGCAGCCGGAGCTGATCGCGGCCCTCGACGGCCGCCTCCAGCCGCAGCCCACGACCGTGCCGCTGATCTCCACTGTCACAGGGGCCGCCATCGACGGCCAGCAGCTTGACGCCGCCTACTGGGCGCGCAACATGCGCGAGCCGTTCCTGTTTGGTGCTGTGATCCAGGATCTGCTGGCGCAGGGCCACGCGCTGTTTCTGGAGGTCAGCCCGCACGCGGTGCTCAGCAACGCCATCCTCGATGGAGCGCGCTACGCCGAGCGCCAGGTGTGTGTTGTTCCATCGCTGCGCCGCAATCGGCCCGAGCGCGCGGCGCTGCTCACGGCATTGGGCACGCTCTACACGGCTGGTCTGACGCTGGACTGGGATCAGCTGTACCCGCAGCCGACGCCGTATGTCGCGCTGCCGCTGTACCCGTGGCAGCGGGCGCGCTACTGGTACGACCAGCTCATCCCCGACGGCGTGCCGCTGAGCGCCATGGGCCTCCAGACAGGGCTGCACACGCACGCTACGACCGCCGATCAGAGCGATCAGCACCCGCTGCTGGGCTACCACATTCAGTCGGCGAATGGGACGGGCCAGTTCTGGCAGACGGCGCTGAGCGTGCAGTCGCTGCCAATTCTGGCCGATCACCAGGTGCAGCAGCGCACCATCTTGCCCGGTGCCGCCTATGTTGAAATGAGCCTCACCGCCGCCGCGACGCTGTTTGCGCATGCGCCGGTGCAGCTGTGCGACCTCGCCTTTAAGCAGGCGCTGGAGGTTCCAGCCGCAGCGCCCTGCACGCTCCAGCTGGCGAGCGCGCCGACAGACGCGCACAGCGCCGAGATCCAGATCGCCAGCCGCAGTGGCCCTGCCGCTGCTTGGACGATCCATGCGACCGGACGGGTTGCGCGTGTCGCAGCCCAACCGCTGCCCACGCACGCGCCGCTTGCTGCTGTGCGCCAGCGCTGCCCGACGGCGGTTGCGCCCGCCGCGCACTACGCCACCATGGCCGAGCACGGCCTGGTGTACGGGCCAGCCTTCCAGGCGCTCAGCGCGCTCTGGCAGGGCGAGGAGGAGGCCGTGGCGCGTCTAGAGCTGCCTGGCGCTGCCGCACACACGGCGCAGCGCTTCACCCTGCACCCAGTGCTGCTCGATGCCGCCTTCCAAACGCTGGCCGCCGCCCTGCCCGCAGACCTGCGCGCCCGCGCCGACGAGATGCTGCTGCCGGTTGGCGTGCGCCGCCTGCAGGTGTACGCCGACCCTGGCACGGGCGTCTGGTGCCACACCCAGTTTGTGCGCACGCCGAGCAGCGCCGCTGGTCTCTACGAGGCGACGCTGACACTGCTGACCGATAGTGGCGTGCTGGCGGCTGTGATCGAGGGCCTGCAGCTGCGCCGTCTGCCACTCAGCAGCGCTAGCCAGCAGCCGCCACAGCTGGAGGACTGGCTCTACACCCAAGCGTGGCACACTGCGCCGCCGGAGTCGGCCAGCTCCGACCTCCAGCAGCGCTCCTTCCTGATTTTTGCCGACCACGCTGGCCTCGGCGCGACGCTGCACACACGGCTCCTGGCGGCAGGCAGCCGCTGCACGCTTGTCTGCGCTGATGCCCCTGGCAGTGTCGCTGCGGATGGCCGCGTGAGCCTTGATCTGCGCGATGCCGCCGCCCTGCGCCAGCTCATCGAGCGCCACGCTGACGGCGCGCCTACGCCGACCGAGATCATCTACCTGCACGCGATCACGGCGGCGGATACACCGCCCGATGTCGAGCACTTCGAGCCGAGCACGGCGGCGCTGGCGCTGCTGCAGGCGCTGATCGCCAGCCAGCGCGCCACAGCCCGCGTGTGGCTCGTGACCTGCGGCGCACAGGCTGTGACCGCAGACGCCCCGCTGGCGCTCAATCAGGCCCCGCTGCTGGGCATCGGCAAGGCGCTCGCGCTGGAGCACCCCGAGCTACGGCCAACGCTGGTCGATCTCGATCCCCTGGCCGCGATCAGCGCCCAGACCGACCAGCTGCTCCAGGCGCTATGCGATCCAGGCAACGAGCTACAGATCGCCTATCGCAGCGGGCAGCGCTATGTGCTACGTCTGGAGCGGCAGCCGCCGTTCAGCGCAGCGGAGCCGCAGCAGCGCATCCGTGCGGATGCTAGCTATCTGATCACTGGCGGCCTTGGCGGCGTGGGCTTGGCGGTGGCGCGCTGGCTGGCGCAGCACGGCGCGGGCCAGCTCATCTTGCTTGGCCGCAGCGTGATACCGCCGCGCGCTGACTGGCCGCAGCTCGATCCCCACAGTCGCCTGGGCCGCATCACGCAGGCGGTGCGCGAGATCGAGGCGCTGGGGACGACGGTGCTGCTGCCGTCGCTCGACATTGCCGACCAGGCGGCGCTCGATGCATTTCTGGTGCAGCAGCGCGCAGCGGCCAACCTGCCGATTCGCGGCGTGATCCACGCGGCGGGCGTGCTGCGCGATCAGCTGATCGCGACCATGACCCATGAGGCGCTGATCGCGGCCCTGCAGCCGAAGATTGCTGGCGCTTGGCATCTGCACACAGCGCTGCGTGACACACCGCTGGACTTTTTCGTCATGTTCTCCTCGCTGGCCGCCGTGTTTGGCTCGGTGGGCCAGGCCAACTACGCCGCTGGCAACGCCTTCCTCGATGCGCTGGTTCAGCAGCGCCGCCGCCAGGGCTTGCCGGGCCAGAGCCTGAACTGGGGACCGTGGGGCGAGACCGGCATGGCCCTGGAGAGCGGGGCCGCCGACCACATGCAGGCGCAGGGCATGCTGCCGCTGACGACCGCGCAGGCCCTGGCCGCATTCGGTCGCCTGCTGACCAGCGAGCTGGTCCAGACCACCATCGCGGCCGTGGACTGGCCCACCTGGCTGACGCTGAACCCCGCCGCAGCGGCAACGCCGTTCTTCGCCGCCTTGCAGCAGGCGCTTCCTGCGCCTGCACCACGTGAGGGCCAGGACACCTTTGTGCACAGCGTGCTGCACGCGCCGCCAGCGCAGCGCCAGCCGCTGATCGCCGAGCGAGTTGCGGCTGTTGTTGGCAAGGTGCTGCGCATGAGTCCACAGGGCCTAGAGCACCAGCGGCCGCTGCTTGATTTTGGCATTGACTCGATCATGGGCATCGAGCTGAAAAATGGCCTCGAGCAGGTTTTCAGCGTGAGCCTGCCGATCAGCTACCTGCTGCAAGGCCCCAGCGTCGAGCAGATCGCCGCCACGCTGCTTGCGCACATCGCGCTGGCCTACCCCGATGAGCTGGCGGAGAGCTTCACTGCGGCGACGACGGCGGATAGCGCGCTGGAGCTGCTGCAACATGCCGCCGAGCAGCACGACGAGCAGGAGCTGGCCCGGCTGCTGGCGGAGCTAGAGGCCCTTTCACCAGACGAGGCCCAGGCGCGGCTTGGCGCTGAGCACTAAGCAGAGGTACGGTACAGAATGAGCGACCTTTCCCAACGTATTGCCGATCTTTCGCCGGAGAAGCGCGCCCTGCTTGCGCGCCATATGCGCAGGCAGGAGCCGCAGGCCCAGCGGCCGCCGCTGCTGCGCCTGCCGCGCACCACCAATGTGTTCCCGCTCTCGTTTGCGCAGGAGCGCTACTGGTTTCTGCACCAGTGGGACCCGACCAGCCCGCTGTACACCATCGCCTATGCCGTGCGGCTGCGCGGCGCGCTCGATCCAGCCACCGTGCAGGCTAGCACCGCTGCGCTGGTTGCGCGGCACGAGGCGCTGCGCACCACGTTTGCCATTGTCGATGGTGTGCCGCAGCAGGTGATCGCCGCGCAGGGCCACTGTGCGGTCGAGCACGTTGATCTGCGCGCCTGCCCCGCTAGCGACCGCGAGCAGCGCATGAGCGCAATCGCCAGCGCCAAGATCAACACGCCCTTTGACCTGGAGCAGGGGCCGCTGTTCCGCATGCTGCTGATTCAGCTCGATGACGCCGAGCACGTGCTCGTGTGTATGCTGCACCATATCATCTTCGATGGCTGGTCGGCTGGCGTGCTCATCCGCGAGGTCAGCGCGCATATGTTGGCGCTGGCCGGTGCAGGCGCAGCGCCAGCGCTGCCTGAGCTGCCCGTGCAGTATGTGGACTACGCGGTGTGGCAGCGTGAATGGCTGCAGGGCGCTGTGCTGGAGCGCCAGCTCAACTACTGGCGCACACAGCTCGGCGGCCCGCTGCCCATCCTCGATCTGCCGACCGACCGGCCCTACCCTGCGGTCGACGCGCCAGCTGGGGCGCGGCTGGAGCTGCTGCTCCAGCCGGAGCTGGTCGTCGGGCTGGCCAAGCTGACGCAGCAGGAGGGCGCAACGCTGTTTATGCTGCTGCTGGCGGCCTGGTATGTTCTGCTGCAGCGCTACAGTCGCCAGGATGACATTCTGGTGGGCACGCCGATTGCCAACCGCAGCCTCGCCGCGACCGAGCCGATGATCGGCTGCATCGCCAACACACTGGTGCTGCGCGCCCGCCTGCGCGGCGACATGGCCTTCCGCGAGCTGCTGGCCCAGGTGCGCCAGACCACGCTGGCGGCCTACGAGCACCAGGATGTGCCGTTTGCCACGGTCGTCGCGGACCTGCAGCCGGAGCGCGACCTGCACCACTCGCCGCTGTTCCAGACGATGTTCGTGCTGCAGAACGATGCGATCAAGACGCTCTCAACCAGCGGGCTGGAGGTTGCGCCGCTGCTGCTGCACACCGGCACCGCCAAGTTCGCGCTCACGCTTGAGGCGGCGCAGATCGAGCAGGACGTGCGCCTGGCGCTGGAGTACAAAACCGCACTCTTCGACGCACCAACGGTGCAGCGCATGCTGGAGCACTATCAGACGCTGCTTGAGTCGATCATCGCCGACCCGGCCGAGCAGATCGGGCGGCTGGCGCTGCTCAGACCGGCGGAGCGCACGGCGCTGCTCGCGGCGCAGCAAGCCGCTGCTCTGCCGATCAGCGTGGCGGACTGCGTGCACGAGCGCTTTACCGCGCAGGCGCTGCGGCAGCCCGAGGCGATCGCGCTGACCTACGATGGTGTACGCCTGAGCTATGGCGAGCTGAACGCGCGCGCCAACCAGCTCGCGCACTATCTCAACCACCATGGCGTTGGCCCCGACAGCTTGGTGGGCCTCTACTGCGGCATCGGCGTGGAGCTGATCGTTGCGATGCTGGGCGTGCTGAAGGCGGGCGCGGCCTATGTGCCAATCGACGCAGGCTACCCGCAGGAGCGCGTGGCCTTTATCCTGGCCGACGCGGGCATCAGTGTTCTGTTGAGTCAAGCGCAGCTGGCGGTGACGCTGGCGGCGCAGGTGCCGCTGGTGATCAACCTCGACAGCGACTGGCCGCAGATTGCGCAGGAGCCAGCCACAGCCCCGCCAAGCCTGGCCAAACCCGCCAACTTGGCCTATGTGATCTATACATCTGGCTCGACCGGACGGCCCAAAGGCGCGCTGATTACGCACGCCAACGTCAGCCGCCTGTTTCGCGCCACTGAACACTGGTTTCGCTTCAGCGATCAGGATGTGTGGACCCTCTTTCACTCGTGCGCCTTTGACTTTTCCGTGTGGGAGATCTGGGGCGCGCTGGTCCACGGCGGGCGGCTGGTGATCGTGCCCTACCTGGTGAGCCGCGCGCCAGCCGCCTTCTACGAGCTGCTGTGCGCCGAGGGCGTGACCGTGCTCAATCAGACGCCCTCGGCCTTTCGCCAGCTGATGCAGGTTGAGCAGGAGCGCGAGGCCGCCGAGCTTGCGCTGCGCTATGTGATCTTTGGCGGCGAGGCGCTGAACCTCGCCAGCCTGCGCCCCTGGTTCGAGCGCCACGGCGACCAGCGCCCGCAGTTGATCAACATGTACGGCATCACCGAGACGACCGTGCATGTGACCTACCGCCCGCTGACCAGCGCCGATGCCCGCGCAGCGCAGGGCAGCCTGATCGGCCAGCCGATCCCCGATCTGGCGCTGTACGTGCTCGACGCGCACCTGCAGCCGGTGCCGGTGGGCGTGCCCGGCGAGCTGTTCGTTGGCGGCGCTGGCCTGGCGCGCGGCTACCTCAACCGGCCGGAGCTGACGGCGGAGCGCTTTATTCAGTCGCCGTTCGCCAGCGCGCCGTCGGAGCGGCTGTACCGCACCGGCGACCTCGTGCGCTGGCGGCCGACCATGGAGCTGGAGTACCTCGGGCGCATTGACACGCAGGTCAAACTGCGCGGCTTCCGCATCGAGCTCGGCGAGATCGAGAGCGTGCTGGTGCAGCACGCGGCGGTGCGTGCGGCCGTGGTCACGGTGCAGGAGGAGCCGTCAGGCAACCAGCGGCTGCTGGCCTACCTGGTGGTTGATCCGGCGCAGGTGCCGACGTTTGGCGCGCTGCGGCGCTATCTGAAAAAAGCCCTGCCTGAGTATATGCTTCCGGCCGCGTTTATTGTGCTCGATGCGATCCCGCTCACAAGCAACGGCAAGGTCGATTATCGCGCGCTGCCAAGCCAGACAGGCGGCGCAGCTGTGGCCGTCGACGCAGGTGCAACAGCGCCCGCAACGCCGATCGAGGGCCTGATCGCTGAAATTTGGGCCGACACACTGAGCCTGAGCCAGGTGGGCGTCGAGGCGAACTTTTTTGAGCTAGGCGGGCACTCGCTGCTGGCAACGCAGGTGATCTCGCGGCTGCTGGAGCGCCTCCAGGTGCAGATTGCGCTGCGTGACTTCTTTGCCGCGCCGACGGTGCGCGGGCTGGCGGCCGTTGTCGAGCGTGAGCGCCGCAGCGCGCCCGCCGCCGCCGCGCCGCCGATTGTGGCGATGCCGCGCGCACAGACCATGCCGCTCTCGTTCGCCCAGCAGCGGCTCTGGTTCCTGCATCAGCTTGAGCCGGAGAGCGCTTTCTATAACGTGCCGGTGGTCTGGCGCTTTCGCGGCGAGCTGAGCGTGCCGACGCTGGAGCTGTGCCTGAGCGAGATTGTGCGCCGCCACGAGGTGTTGCGAACGCGCTTCATCAACGATCCGCTGTCCGATGGCGTGATCCAGCAGATCAGCGCGCAGACCGCCGTGGCGCTCACGGTCATCGATGTTGACCAGCAGGCGGCGGACGATGTGCTGTGGGCGTATGCGTCGCAGGAGGTGCAGCGGCCGTTTGATCTGACGTGCGATCTGCTGCTGCGCGCCGTGCTGCTGCGCCATGGCGCGCAGGATCATGTGCTGGTGCTCACCATCCACCACATCGCCTTTGACGAGTGGTCGCAGGGGATTTTATTCCACGAGCTGACCACGCTCTATGCTGGCGTGATGCAGGGCGCGGCGGTTGACACGCTGCTGCCCGCGCTGCCGGTCCAGTATGCCGACTACGCCTTCTGGCACCGCTACTGGCTGCAGGGCGAGGTGCTGGAGCGCCAGCTGGCCTACTGGCAAGCGCAGCTGCGCGGCCCGCTGGCTGAGCTGGCCGTGCCGACCGACTACGTGCGCCCGGCGACGCAGACCTTCAACGGCGCGCATATGCAGTGTGCGATCCCGTCCGCGCTGTACACGCAGCTGCTCGACCTCGCGCGCAGCGCGGACGCCACGCTGTTTATGCTGCTGCTGGCGGCCTGGAGCACGCTGCTCGGGCGCTACAGTGAGCAGGACGAGGTGCTGATTGGCACGCCGATCGCCAACCGCACCCGCGTGGAGATCGAGCAGCTGATTGGCTTTTTTGCCAACACGCTGGTGCTGCGCACGGACCTCAGCGGCAATCCATCCTTCCGCGAGCTGCTGCGGCGCTCGCGCGAGCTGGCACTTGATGCCTATGCCAACCAGGAGGTGCCGCTCGACCAGCTGGTGAGCATGCTGCAGCCGAACCGCTCCAGCAGCCGCTCGCCGCTCTTTCAGACCATGCTGGTGCTGCAGAACGCCACGCGCGAGCAGCTGAACCTGCCTGGCTGTGTGGTCACGCCGGTGTCGATTGAAAACTACGGGGCCAGATTCGAGCTGAGCCTGGTGCTCTACGAGCAGCAGGAGCAGGTGGTCGGCTGGCTCGAGTACAACACTGATCTCTTTAGCGCCGAGACGGCCGCGCGCATGCTGCGCCACTTCGAGCTGCTGCTGCGCCGCGCTGTCGCTGATCCAGACCAGCCCATCCGCCAGATTCCGCTGCTGAGCGCCGACGAGCAGCGCCAGCTGCTGGTGCAGTGGAACGCCGCTGACGATGCCTATGATCTGGACTAAGGCGCTGCCCGAACGCAAGCACAGCGTGGCGCTCGGCGGCACGGCTGCGGCAAGCCCGATGAACCTGATGCAACGAACGATTGAGAGGCTGCAATGACCTATACCTCGCTTCACGCGCTTATTGATGCATGTGCCGATCAGACGCCTGCTGCGGCGGCGATCACCTACGACGGCGCGCTGCTGACCTACCGCGAGCTGCAAGTGCGCTCGCAGGCGCTGGCCGCCACGCTCTGCGCCGCTGACGCTGGCCCGGTGGCGCTGCTCGCGCCGCGTCCCGATGAGTGG
This sequence comes from Herpetosiphonaceae bacterium, assembly GCA_013538855.1. Classification (GTDB taxonomy): domain Bacteria; phylum Chloroflexota; class Chloroflexia; order Chloroflexales; family Herpetosiphonaceae; genus OHK22. Next base: position 23,784 of record JABXJS010000192.1, on the reverse strand, counting down.
CTGGTGGCGCTGCTGGCCATCTCGCGCAGCGGCCGCACGGCGGTGCCGCTGGCGGCGGACCTTGCTCCGGCTAGGCTGGCGCATGTGCTGCGCGATAGCCAGGCCGCGCTGTTGCTGGCGGGCACAGGCGCGACTGCGCCGCCGTTCGCCGGGCAGCGCATCGAGCTTGCCGCAGCTGCACGTGCCACGCCCGACCAGCCCGCGTGGCCGCCGGTAGCGGAGCACAGCCCGCTGCTGCTGAGCTACGCCTCGGCGGAGACTGGGCGCATGGAGGGGCGACAGATCACGCAGCAGGCGCTGCTGAGCGCGATTCAATTTAGCAACAGCACGCTCAAGCTCGATCTGCGCAGCCTGTTCTGCCTCGGCGACGCAGACGTGTTTACGCTGGCGCTGACGAGCCTGAGCCAGGGCGGCGTGGTGCACTTTGCCGCTAGCCTGGCGGAGCTGGCAGGCTGGCTTGCGCCCGGCGCGGTTCAGAGCCTGGCCCTGCCGCTTGACCTATGTGTCGCTGCGCAGGCCGAGCTGCTGGAGCTGGCCGCAGGCCGCATCGCCCACGTGGTTACCGTCGGCACTACAGCGGTTGATGGCACGGCGCTGCGCGCGGAGCTGAAGCGGCGTGGCACAAGCTGGCACAACTTCTTTGGCCTGCCGGAGTTTATGCTGGTGACCACGCCACGGGCTGAGCCGGGGGCGGCGGATGTTCGGCACATTGGCAAGCCAACGCCCTTTGTGCAGGCGCTGGTGCTCGATCCGGCCCAGCAGCTCGTTGGCGTGGGCATCCCTGGCGATCTGTATGTCGCCGGCCCCGGCGTGGTGGCTGGATTTCCGCACAGCGCGGAGCAGCAGGCGCGTGCGTTTGCCGCCAACCCCTACCAGCCAACGACGCTGATGTATCGCACAGGCTATCGGGCGCGCTGGCAGTCCAGCGGCAGGCTCGAGATTGTTGCTGAGCGGGCTGGCTTTGTCGATGCAGACGACGGCGCTGTGGCGCTGGCCGAGATCGAGCAGGCGCTGTGCGCCCACGCGCAGGTGCAGGCGTGCGCTGTGGTCGCGGCGGCCGCTGGCGTGGATCGCAGCTATGCGCGGGTCTTTGTATCCGCCGCCGAGCGCCTTGATGCGCTGGAGCTAGAGCGCTATCTGGCCGCAGCGCTTGCGCCTGCCGCGCCGTCTATCGGCGTCATTCAGCTGGAGCGTCTGCCGCGCACGGCTGCTGGCGCTGTGGATCGTGCGGCGCTGCAGCAGGTGACGGCGCTGGACAGCCAGCAGATCGCCATGCTCGAGCAGGGCCTGCGCGCCATCGACGGCATCGGCGATGTGGCGATTGTGCCGCAGCTCGCGCCGCCGCCAGTGACGCCGCTGCACCTTGATGATCTGCTGCCATCCAGGGCCGAGCACCAGCTCGCGCCGCTCGATACCGTGGAGAACGTGGTGCTTGATCCGTCCGGCGATCAGCCGCGTGCGCTGGTGCACGGAGCGCCGCTGGTAGCGCTCAGCACCGCACCGCTCACGCTTGTCGATGCGCTGGAGCGCGCCGCTGGCAGCTACGCTGACAACGCCATCTACTACTACCGCCGCGCTGGCGACGACGTGCGCCAGTCCCACGCTGAGCTGCTGACTGCGGCGGAGCGTGTGCTGGCGGGCCTGCGTGCACACGGCGTGCAGCCTGGCGGCCATGTGCTGTTTCAGCTCGCGCGCAATCTCGACTTTGTGCCGACCTTCTGGGCCTGTGTTCTCGGTGGCTTTGTGCCGGTTCCGCTCTCGCTGCCGCCGACCTACGATCACGCCAGCGACGCCGTGGCGCGGCTGCACAACGCCTGGACGCTGCTCAGCGGCGCGGTGATCGTGACCAGCGCGGATGTGCGCCCGGCGCTAGAGGCGGCGTTTCAGGCGCACGGCGGCCAGCCCAGCGTGCTGGAGGTCGAGGCGCTGCGCCTGCACGACCCCGATCAGCGCCACCATCGGCCACAGCCGCACGATCCGGCGCTGATGCTGCTGACCTCGGGCAGCACCGGCGTGCCCAAGGGCGTGGTGCTGAGCCACCATAACATCGTCGCACGCTCCAAGGCCGAGGCCCAGCACAACAACTTCACCAGCGCCGACATCTCCTTCAACTGGATGCCGCTGGAGCATGTTGGCGGCATCGTGATGTTCCACATCCGCGCCATCTGCTGCGCATGCAGCCAAATTCTGGCTCAGACCAGCGACATTCTGGAGCGGCCAGTGCGCTGGCTGGATATCGTCGAGCGCTACCGGGCCACGATCACGTGGGCGCCCAACTTCGCCTTTGGCCTGATCAACGATCTGCACCAGCAGGTCAACGCCGTGCAGCGCGATCTGCGCTCGCTGCGCTTCATCCTCAACGGCGGCGAGGCGGTGAATGTGCACACCTCGATGGCCTTCCTGCGCCTGCTTCAGTCGCACGGCCTGCCTGCGGACGCCATCCACCCGGCCTATGGCATGTCCGAGACCTCCTCGGGCATCACGTCGTCCAGCCTACTTGCGCTGGACAGCGCCACCGGATTCCACGAGCTGGCGCAGGAGTCGCTCCGTGGCGCGCTGCGCCCGGCCGGGCCAGATGACACTGCCGTGAGCTTTGTGGAGGTGGGCGCGCCGCTGCCTGGCGTGGCGCTGCGCATCGTCGACAAGCACGACCAGGTGCTGCCTGAGGCGCGGATTGGGCGGCTCCAGGTCAAGGGCGAGACGATCATGGCTGGCTACTATCAGAATCCCGAGCTAAACGCGGAGTGCTTCAGCGCCGACGGCTGGTTCACCACCGGCGATCTGGCCTTTATCAAGGATGGGCGGCTCACGATCACCGGGCGTGAGAAAGATGTGATCATCATCAACGGCCTGAACTACAACAGCAACGAGATCGAAACGCTGGCCGAGGAGGTCGAGGGCCTGGAGGTCTCGTACACGGCCGCCTGCGCTGTACGCGATCCGAGCGGCAACACCGACAGCGTTGTGCTGTTCTTCTGCTCGAAGTATGCGCAGTTCGAGCGCCAGCTCCAGCAGTCCGCGGCGATCAAGCAGCTGCTGGCGAACACGATGGGGCTGCATCTGCGCTACTGCCTGCCGGTGACCAAGGACCTGATCCCCAAAACCGCAATTGGCAAGATTCAGCGCACGCTGCTGAGCCGCCAGTTTGCCGCTGGCGCGTTTGCCGCCCTCACGCGCCAGCTCGATCTCGCGACAGAGAACGAGAACACGCTGCCTGACTGGTTCTTTCAGTGCCGCTGGCATCCCGAGCAGCCCGCGCTGGTGCAGCAGCCTGCGCAGCGCCCAGTTGTGCTGCTGAGCGCGGATACTCCGCTGTGTCAGGCGCTCCAGCAGGCGTTGCAAGCCCAGGGTCGCCAGGTGGTGCTGGTTGCGCCGGGCAGCACGTTTGCGCGCCACACGGCCAGCGCCTACAGCCTGGACTGCACCCGGCGCGAGGACTACACGCGCCTGCTCGCTAGCCTCGCCGCCGATGACATCGCCGCGCCAGAGTTTTTGCACCTGCTGAGCTACGGCGCGCCTGTGGGCCTGCCGGAGACACTCGATGCGCTGAAGTTGGCGCAGAACCAGGGCGTGTACAGCGTGCTGGCGCTGGTGCAGGCGCTGGCCGCCGCCAAGGTGCCCGCCACTGCGCTGACGCTGGCAACCAGCCGCGTCCAGATGGTGCGGCCCGGCGAGCCGCTGGCCTACGCCCAGTCAACGCTGATCGGCATGCTCAAGACGCTGGCGCTGGAGCTGGAGTGGCTGGCCTGCCGCCATGTCGATCTGGCTGGCGCGGATGTGACGGCCGATGCTAGCCACATTCTGGCCGAGCTGGCCATCCCGCGTGCGGCGGTCGAGGTCGCCTACCGCAGCGGCGAGCGGCTGGTGCCGCAGCTTGAGCGCGCGGTGTTCGATGTGGCTGCGGCGCGCGATCCCTTTGTGCCCGGGGGGGTGTATCTGATTACCGGCGGCCTTGGCGGCATTGGCGCACAGTTGGCGCGCTGGCTGGCGGCAACCTATCAGGCCCGGCTGATCCTGGTTGGCAGCAGCATTCTGCCTGCGGCGCACGAGAGCCGCGAGGGCCTCGACAGCCGCGCCGCCAGACGGCTGCAGGCGTTCGAGGAGCTACAGGCGGACGGCGTGACCTGCATCTATCGCCCTGTTGACATCCAGAACCCCGCCGCGCTGCGCGCCATCGTGGACGAGGCCGAGGCGCTCTGGGATGCGCCGCTGGCTGGCGTTGTGCACCTCGCTGGCGCAGGCAACCTGGAGTACCACTGGACGGTGATGGATCAGCACTGGGCGACGGTCGAGACCACCGCGACCTTCGACTTAATGTTCGCGCCCAAGGTCTACGGCACCTGGGCGCTGCAGCAGGTCATTCAGGAGCGGCCGGAGGTGCTGTTTATTGGCTCGTCGTCGGTGAACAGCGTCTTTGGCGGCGCGACCTTCAGCGCCTACTCGGCGGCCAACAGCTTCCTCGACCACGCGCTGCTGCATCAGCGCTACCACTCGCACCCGCACACCACCTGCCTGAACTGGAGCATGTGGGACCAGGTCGGCATGAGCGCTGGCAATCCTGTGCACATGCAGGAGATTTCACGGGCGCGCGGCTACCGCACAATCAGCGTGCGCCGCGGTCTGCAGTCGCTGCTGGTGGGCGCGGCCCAGGGCGCCGATCAGCTCTTGATCGGCCTCGACGCGGCGGCTCCGCAGGTGCGTGCGCTGCTGCATGCGCCCTTCAGCTATGCGCCGGTTTTGCGGCTGTACACCACGGCTCCTGTCGGCAGCATTATGCCCGATGTCCTGAGCGAGCAGATTGCCGCCCGCTTTGGGCCGCAGCCGATCACAATTCGCCACGTCGATGCGCTCGCACGCACAGCCAGCGGCCAGGTCAATGTCGAGGCGCTGCTGCAGCTCGAGCGTGATCACGCGCCGGATGCCAGCGCGGGCCAGCCAACCAATGCTGTGGAGCGCCAGTTGGTGGCGATCTGGCAGGAGCTGCTGCGCCACGAGCAGGTGGGCATTCACGATAACTTCTTTGCGCTCGGCGGCCACTCGCTGCTGGCAACCCAGCTGGCCTCGCGGGTGCGCAGCGCCTTCAATGTGGAGCTGCGCCTGCACCAGATCTTCGCTGCGCCAACCGTGGCGCGGCTGGCGACCGTGATCGCCCAGGCCCAGCTGCAGCAGATCGACGACGCCGAGCTGGCCCAGATGTTCAGCGACCTCGATGCGCTCTCCGATGCAGAGCTACAGGCGCTGCTGGAAAACGAGCGCTAGCCGCTCTTCGCTCCCGTGATCCTAGCCTGGAGAACGCCGTAATGAACGACTTTGCCGAACGCTTGAATCAGCTCTCGCCGCAGCAGCGCGCCCTGCTGGTGCGGCGCATGCAGGAGCGTGTGCGCAGCAGACCGCCCGCTGTCAGCATCGAGCGGCGCGAAAATCTTGCCGAGTACCCGCTCTCGTTTGCCCAGCAGCGCATGTGGTTCTTGGAGCAGATGCAGTCCGAGGTGGCGCTGTACAACATCACCACCACGATTGAGATTCGCCGCCTGCAGGATGCTGCGGGCATGTGCAGCGCGCTCAGCGACTGCCTCAGCGAGATTACGCGCCGCCACGAGGTGCTGCGCGCCGCGTTTGACTTCGTGGATGGCCAGCTCGTGCAGCGCATCCATCCGCTGGTGCCCGTGGAGGTGCCGTACACCGACCTGCGCCAGCTTGCGTCTGCCGAGCGCGAGCGCACAGCCCAGACGATTGTGCGCGCGGAGATGCAGCGGCGCTTTGAGATGAGCACTGACCTGCTGCTGCGCGTGCGGCTGCTCCAGCTTGAGCCAGCGCGCTACCTGCTGGTCTTGACCGTGCACCACAGCGTCTTCGATGCCTGGTCGGTGGGCCTGCTGGTCGAGGAGATCGAGACGATCTTTGCGGCGATGCTGGCCGGCGAGCCAATCACGCGCCCGCCGCTGGCGATCCAGTATGCCGACTTCGCCGCCTGGCAGCGCCAGAGCCTGCAGGGCGCGCTGCTCGAGCAGCAGCTTGGCTACTGGCAGCAGCAGCTCGCTGGCCCGCTGCCGGTGCTTGATCTGCCGACGGATCGCCCGCGGCCGCCGGTGCGCACGCTGAACGGCGCACAGCAGGCGTTTACGGTGCCCGCCGCAGTCAGCGCCCAGCTGCGATCAATCAGCCAGGATCACGCGGCCACGCTGTTTATGACGCTGCTGGCAGCTTGGAGCGTGCTGCTGCACATTTACAGCCGCCAGGATGACTTGCTCATCGGCACGCCGATCGCCAACCGCCACCACAAGGCGCTGGAGCAGTTGATCGGCTGCTTTGTGAACACGCTGGTGCTGCGCGTGACGTTTGACAGCAGCCTGGCTTTTGTTGATCTGCTGCGCCAGGTGCGCCAGACCGCGCTCGACGCCTACGCGCACCAGGACCTGCCCTTTGAGGTGCTGGTCGATGCGCTCCAGGTCGAGCGCGATGTCAGCCGCACGCCGCTGTTTCAGGTGCTGTTTGCGCTGCAGAACACGCCGCTGCACGGTGGCCCGGTCGGCCTGTCCATGCTCAGCGAGATCCACAGCCCGGCCAAGTTTGATCTGACGCTGACGATGAGCGAGGCCGATGCCAGCCTGCGTGGCGTGCTCGAGTACAACACTGATCTGTTTGATGCCAGCACGATCGAGCGTATGCTCGGCCACTTTCTGACTCTGCTCGCCGCGATTGGCCAGCGGCCGGAGAGCACCATCGATGCGCTGACGGTGCTGTCGCCTGTCGAGCGCCATCGCCTGCTGTTTGAGTGGAACGCGACGGCGCGGCCGTTTTCTGACAGTGTCTGCATCCAGCAGCTCTTCGAGGCGCAGGTCGTCGCGTATGGTGAGCGCACCGCTGTGGTGGCCGGTGATCAGGCGCTGGACTATCGCAGCTTGAACGCGCAGGCCAACCAGCTGGCGCATCAGTTGATCGCGCTTGGCGCAGGGCCAGGTATGCGCATTGGCATCCTCTGCGCGCGCTCGCTGGAGCAGATCGTGGGCCTGCTGGGCGTGCTCAAGGCGGGCGCGGCCTACGTGCCGCTCGATCCAGCCTACCCCGCCGAGCGGCAGGCTGCCATGCTGGCCGATGCTGATATCAGCGTGCTGCTGACCCAGTCGCGCCTGCTCGATCACGTTCAGACTAGCCTCGCCCGTCCGGATATGCGCGTTATCTGCCTTGATCAGCGTGATGCGCTGCCCGCTGCGCCAGCCGCTAACCCTGCCTGCCGCGCCAGCCCTGACGCTGTGGCCTACGTGATCTACACCTCCGGCTCGACCGGCCAGCCCAAGGGCGTGCAGCTGCGCCACCGCGGGCTGTGCAACCTGGTGCAGGAGCAGATCGGCTGGTTTGGCCTGTCGCCGGACAGCCGCGTGCTGCAGATGGCCTCGTTCAGCTTCGACGCCTCGGTGTCGGAGATATTCACCACGCTGATTGCTGGTGCAGCGCTCTATCTGCCGCCGGATGGCACGCACGGCACCCTCGATGTGCTCGATCTGCTCGACCGCTACCAGATCACCACGGTGACGCTGTCGCCGGCGCTGCTGGCCGCGCTGCCTGACGCGGAGCTGCCTGCGCTCGAGACGATCATCGCCGCTGGCGAGCACTGCTCGGCCGAGATTGTGCGCCGCTGGGGCCGTGGCCGCCGCTTCATCAACGCCTACGGCCCGACCGAGGCCACCGTCTGCGCCACGATGATGCGCTGCGATCCAGAGCTGCCGGACGATCCGCCGATTGGCCGTCCGATTGGCAATGTGCACGTGTACATCCTCAACCGCAATCTCCAGCCGGTGCCCATCGGTGTGCCCGGTGAGATCTACATCGGTGGCGCTGGCGTGGCGCTGGGCTATCTCAACCGCCCGACGCTCAACGCGGCGAAGTTTCTGCCCAACCCCTTTGGCAGCGGCCAGCTCTACCGCACCGGCGACGTAGGCCGCTACCGCCCAGATGGCACCATCGCCTATCTTGGGCGGCTCGATGACCAGGTGAAGGTGCGCGGCTTCCGCATCGAGCTCGGCGAGGTTGAGCATGCGCTAGCGCAGCAGCCTGGCGTCGCTGGTGCCGTAGTGGTGGCCCAGCCGGACCCGGTCGCGGGCCTGCGGCTGGTTGGCTACATCACGGCGCTGGCGCACGATCACGTCGCTGCTGATGCGCTGATCGCTGACGCGCTGAATGGACTGCGGCAGCAGCTGCCCAGCTATATGCTTCCGGCGGCGCTGGTCGTGGTGCCCGAGTTTCCCATGACGCCGAACAACAAGCTGGATCGGCGGGCGCTGGCGCTGCGGCCGCTTGAACTGCGCTCGCTCAGCAGCGGTCTGCGGCGTGCGCCGGCGACGGAGCTGGAGCAGCAGATCGCCAGCGTGTGGGCGCAGGTGCTGCAGCAGCCCGAGATTGGCACCAGCGACAACTTTTTCGACATCGGCGGCAGCTCAATCAGCATGATCAAGGTGTTGAGCCTGCTCAAGCCGCTGCTGCAGCGCGATCTAAGCATCAGCACGCTGTTTCGCTTTCCAACCGTCAGCGCGCTCGCCCAGCATCTGCACGGCGGCGCTGCCGACCAGGCGCGCACGCTGCAGGCGATGCAGGGCCATGGTCAGCGCCAGCGCGCGGCGCTGCTGCAGCAGAAGCGCCGGGTTAAACGCTAGCGCCAGATGGTGCATTCGATAGATTGGTAGGAGTATGAGCTCAAGCGATACATTTTCAACCGACGCCCTGTCCATCGCCATCATTGGCATGGCTGGGCTATGGCCAGGAGCTAGCTCAGTTGATGCGCTGTGGCGCAACCTGTGCGACGGCGTCGAGGCCGTGACCTTCTTCAGCGCTGCGGAGCTGGCGGAGGCGGGCATCGACCCCGACCTGCTGGCGCAGCCAAACTACGTCAAAGCCGGAGCGTGCATCGACGATGTGGCGGGCTTTGACGCCAGCTTTTTTGACTATACGCCGCGCGAGGCCGAGGCCATCGATCCGCAGCAGCGCTTGTTCTTGGAGGCGGCCTGGACGGCGCTGGAGGACGCCGGTTACCCGCCGCACAGCTTCGCAGGCCAGATCGGCGTGTATGCCGGCGCGAGCGTCAACACCTATCTGTTCAATAATATCTTCGCCGCGCTGGGCCACGGCAGCGCCGCCGACTACGCGCAGATCATCATCAGCAGCGACAAGGACTTCCTGGCCACGCGCGTCTCCTACAAGCTCAACCTGCGCGGCCCGAGCATGACCGTGCAGAGCGCCTGCTCAACCTCGCTCGTCGCCGCGCACCTGGCTGTGCAGAGCCTGCTCAGCTATCAGTGCGACCTGGCGCTGGCTGGCGGCGTTTCGCTGAGCTTTCCGCAGCGGCAGGGCTACCTCTATCAGCCCGGCGGCATCCTCGCGCCCGATGGCCACTGTCGGCCCTTTGACCATCAGGCGGCGGGCACGCTGCGCGGCAATGGCCTCGGCGTGGTTGTGCTCAAGCGCCTGGAGGAGGCACTGGCCGATGGCGATCAGATCTACGCGGTCATCAAAGGCGCGGCGGTGAACAACGATGGCAATCTCAAGGCGGGCTACGCTGCACCGAGCGAGGAGGGTCAGGCGGCGGTGATCGCAGCGGCACACGCGCTCGCCGAGGTGGAGCCGGACAGCATCACCTACGTCGAGGCCCATGGCACGGCCACACCGATCGGCGATCCGATCGAGGTTGCGGCGCTGACGCGGGCGTTTCGGCTGCACACCGAGCGCACCCAGTTCTGTGCGCTGGGCTCGATCAAAAGCAACATCGGCCATCTCGACGCTGCCGCCGGTGTCTCGGGCCTGATCAAGACGGCGCTGGCGCTGCACCATCGCCGCATCCCGCCGAGCTTGAATTTCAGCGCGCCCAACCCGGAGATCAATTTTGCCAGCAGCCCGTTCTACGTCAACACCACGCTGACGCCCTGGCCCGCTGGCCCGACGCCGCGCCGGGCTGGCGTCAGCTCGTTTGGCATTGGCGGCACCAATGTGCATATGATTTTGGAGGAGGCCCCGTGCGCTGATCCTGCGCCTGCCGCCGCCGCCGCCTGGCAGATTGTGCCGCTGTCAGCCAAAACCGCGAGCGCGCTCGAGACGGCCACGACGCAGCTTGCCGACCACTGCGCGGCGCAGCCCGATCTGCGGCTCGTCGATGTGGCCTACACGCTGCGCGAGCGCCGCCACGCCTTTGCCCAGCGCCGCGTTGTGCTGGCGCGAACGCTGCAGGAGGCGCAGACGCTGCTCGCCGCCCGTGATCCGCAGCGCGTGCTCAGCGGCGTGGCGCAGCAGGAGCGCAGAGCGCTGGCGTTTCTCTTCCCTGGCGCTGGCTCGCAGTACTTCAACATGGGCCACGCGCTGTACCAGCGCCTGCCTGCTTTTCGCGCGGCAGTTGATCGCTGCGCCGAGATCGTGCGGCCGCAGATTGATGCCGACCTGCGCGAGTTGATGTACGCCGCGCACACGCCAACCGCCGCGCAGAGCGACGCCTTCCAGCAGGTGGCGGCCCATGCGCTGCTCGGGCTGTTTACGATGGAGTACGCGCTCGCCCAGCAGTGGCTGGCCTGGGGCGTTGCGCCGACGCTGCTGATCGGCCATAGCCTTGGCGAGTACACCGCTGCCTGCCTGGCCGAGACGATCACGCTGGAGGAGGCGCTGGCCCTGGTGACGCTGCGCGGCAAGCTCTTCGATAGCTTGCCCGAAGGCAGCTGCCTAAGCGTCGCGCTGGCTGTCGAGGAGCTACAAGCGCTGCTGCCGCCCGATGTCTACCTGGCGGTGATCAACAGCCCGTCGCAGTGCGTTGTCTCCGGAACGGTGGCGGCTGTCGCAGCCTTTGCCGACACGCTCGCGGCGCGCGATATATCCTGCCGCCTGATCGCCTTCAACCGGGCGGCGCACTCGCCGCTGCTTGCGCCCATCCTCGACGAGTTTGCGGCCTATGCGCGGACGATTACCATGCGCCAGCCGCGCATTCCCTATATCTCCAATGTCACCGGCACCTGGATCAGCGCCGCCGAGCTTGGCGACCAGCACTACTGGGTGCGCCATCTAGAGTCGACGGTGCGATTCAACGCTGGGCTGGAGACCATCTTAGCCGATCCAGCATGCGCGCTGCTCGAGGTCGGCCCGGGCCAGGCGCTCAGCGCGCTTGTGCGCAAGCATCCGCAGCTCACGCCGCGCCATGCGGTGATCGCCTCCGGCCGCCATCCGCACGACCAGCAGCCAGAGGACCTTGTGCTGCTGACGGCGCTGGGCCGCCTGTGGCTTAGCGGGGTGGCGCTCGACTGGGCGCAGGTTTTTCCTGATCAGGGGGCGTTTGTGCGCCTGCCGACCTATCCGTTCGAGCACACGCGCTACTGGCTCGCGCCGTTGGGCCGACCGGCTAGCGCGCCACCAGCAACCGCCAGCAGCGCGGCCAGCAGCGACCAGCCCAGCCTATCGACGGCCTACGCGCGCCCCAACCTGCCGACGCCGTTTGTGGCGGCGCGCAGCGCGACCGAGGTGCTGCTGGCGCGCTGCTGGGGCGACACCATCGGCATCGACGCGGTGGGCATCCACGACAACTTCTTCGATCTTGGCGGCGACTCGCTGCTGGCGCTGCGGCTGACCGCGCAGCTTTCGCAGGTCTGCGGCGTGGCGGTGGAGCCGCGTATGCTCTTTGAGCGCCCGACGATTGCCGAGCTGGCGGCGCAGGTCGATCTGCTGCGCACAGCGCCGGAGGACGCGCCAGCAGCGCTCGTGCGCCTCCAGCCTGCTGGCGCGCGGCCGCCGTTTTTCTGCGTGCATCCGAGCGGCGGCCTCGCGCTGTGCTATGCCGAGCTGGCGCGCCTGCTTGGGCCAGATCAGCCGCTCTACGGCTTCCAGGCGCGCGGCATCGATGGCCGCCAGCCGCCGCGCACCAGCATTGCGGCGATGGCGTCAAGCTACATCGACGAGCTGCGCAGCGTGCAGCCGAGCGGCCCCTACATCATCGGCGGCTGGTCGATGGGCGGGCTGATCGCGCTGGAGATGGCCCAGCAGCTACAGCAGCAGCACGAGCAGGTCGCGCTTGTGGTGCTGCTGGACACGCCAGCGCAGCAGCAGGGCCTCGCGCCCGATCAGCTCAGCGATGCCGAGCTGGCCTGCGCGATGCTCGGGCCGGAGCTAGGCATCACCGCCGCGCAGCTTGCGCCCATCGCCGAGGCCGACCGCCTGGCGCACATGCTTGAGCTGGCGCTGCACCAGCGCTACTTCCCGCCTGAGTTTACGCTCGATCAGCTGCACCACTTTGTGCAGATGTTTCGCACCCACGCGCAGGCGTGCTGGGACTATCAGCCGCAGCCCTACGCTGGCGCTGTGCTGCTTGTGCGGGCCAGCGCGGCCGTGGAGTCCAGCGCGCTGTTTGGCTTTGGCGCAGACGCCGCTCACGACCTCGGCTGGTCGGCGTATGTGCGCGGGCCGCTCACGATCACGTCGGTGTCTGGCAATCACCAGACCTTGCTGCATGCGCCGCATGTGCAGGCGGTGGCGCACGCGCTCAAGCACGCGCTGGAGCATGCACAGCGTGAGCATGTCGCGGCGTAGGCTGATCTATACACAGATGGCGCATCTCACGCGCACACAGGGAAACGCTATGCAATCATTTCTCATACCCATCAAATCACACGAGCTGTCATCAACAGCCGAGCAAAGCGCATCGATGCGCAACGATCGTGAGCGGATTCTAGGCTACAAGGCTCAGATCGAAGCCTGGACCGGTGGCGTGTTCGACGAGCAGCGCATGCTTGGCGTGGTCAGCTGCACGTATGGTGCCGAGCAGTATCTGGGCTATACCATCCCGCACATGCTGCGGCAGGTCGGCGACGCTGGCTATCGCGCCGATATTCTGCTGGGCTTCAACAGCGGCTTTACCAGCCCGGCCACGCTGGAGACGCTGGCGGCGCTGCCTGATGTCGAAGTTGTGCCGCTTTACGCGCCACCGCGCCCAAGCGCGCTCACGGCTGCGCGCTCCTGGTCAACGCCGACGTTCGCTGGCGCGCCAGTGCTGCTGCGTGCGCCCGCCGATCCGCAGCGCCATCGCGTGTTTGTGGTGCACCAGAGCGCTGGGCCGCACTCGCAGGGCAAGATACGTATGCTCAGCGATATATTCTTGGGCCTGCTGCTGCCAAGCATGGCGGCGGGCTGGCGTCCGCCTGTGCACACCTTGCTGTTTGACGCCGAGAGCATCTTCATTGTCAACCAGGCCCATCCGCGCCTCGATGCCGAGATGGAGAAGATCAAGCTGCTGCAGCGCAAAATCCCCAACGACCTTGATCGGCTGGTCGGCATTATTTTGCAGGCCTACGGCGACCGCGCGGAGTCGCCGCCGCGCAGCGCGTTTCCCGCCGATGCTACTTTTGCCCTCGGCGGCGCGGGCCTCGACGTGCTGCTGCAGGCGCTCGATGCCGATCCTGGCCTCGATATCACCGGCGCGATCACCAAGTTTTGTGTCTATAGCCCGCAGGAGGAGACGGCGGCGGGGCCGCTGCACCTGCCGGACTTCAGCCAGCCCTGCTCGACGCTGCATATGTGGTGCAACTACACCTGGGGCAGCGTGCCCAGCATGCGCTGTATGCCCGGCGGCGGCACGCTTGGCCGCACGCTCGCCATGGCCTCGATCATGGCCGCGATCACCGACTCGTTTACCAATGTGCGCGCCGAGGATGCGCTGCTGACCGTGCTGGCCAAGCCGGCGGGCTTTCACGAGGAGCTGTGCGCGCACGTCTATGTCACCAACCGCTGCCCGGGCCTGGCTGAGCTGACCAACCACACGCCGCCGCGCCCCGCCTGGCTGCAGCAGTTTGTGCGCTGGTACTCGGCGGTGGTCGCCGTCGATCGGCGCTACGGGGCCGAGTACACCAAAGATGTCATCGGCCCGGAGAGCGGCTATATGACCTCGATCTTGGCTATTTTTGCGCAGACGCTCAAGCTCGCTGGCGATACCAGCGCCAGCCTCAAGCTGCTGCAAACCTTCCTGAGCTGCGAGGAGTCCTACACCATGATGTTGCAGTACGCCCTGCAGGAGCCGCTCTCGCTTGTCGGCGCAGATAACCAGTCCGCTTGGTAGTTGACCATTCTCACTGTATGTGGAGCACGGATCGACCATGAATCACCTAACTTGCCATCATACCGTTGTTAGCCCGCAGCCGCTGGCCTCCCTGCGCTTGGTCTGTTTTTATCATGCTGGCGGCAGCGCGGCGGTCTTTCGCCCGTGGGCGCAGCTGCTTGCGCCGCTGGTCGAGATCGTCGCTGTTGAGCTGCCGGGCCACGGCGCACGTGTCTACGAGCCGCTGTTTCGCTCCATGGACGCGCTGGTGCCCGCCATCGCCGACGAGCTGGCTCCGCTGCTGGCAGGCAAAGACTTCGCCTTCTTTGGCCACAGCATGGGCGCGCTGGTCAGCTTTGAGATGGCACGCCACCTGCGCCGCCAGTCCGCGCCGCTGCCGCGCTGGCTGTTTGTCTCCGGACGCCAGGCTCCGCAGATTCCGCCGCAGACGGCTTTTTATCGGCTCGCGGACAACGACCTCGTGCAGGCGCTGATCGGCCTGGAGGGCACGCCGCCGCCAGTGCTGCAGCACGCCGAGCTGCTGGAGCTGTTTTTGCCGATCATCCGCGCTGATTTTATGGTCTGTGAGACCTACACGTATGCGCCAGAGCCTGCGCTGCCCTGTCCAATCGTCGCCTACAGCGGCAGCGACGACCATAGCGTCAGCCAGCGCCACCTTGAGCTGTGGCGTGAGCAGACCCGCGCTAGCTTCGATCTCCAGCTGTTTCCTGGCGGCCACTTCTACCTGCGCGCGGCGCAGACGGCGCTGCTCCAGTCGCTGCGCAGCTACTTGCTCGCCGAGCAGCGGCCAGCGGTTCCGCTGCCAAGCGATGCTTCGGCGCTGCCTACACAGGCGCTGCGGGGGCGATGATGCGCGTTTTGTTTACCACCAACCCTGGCATCGGCCACGTGCTGCCCATGCTGCCGGTCGCCGCGGAGCTGGAGCGCGCTGGACACACCGTCGCCTTTGCCAGCGCTCGCTCGTTCCTGCCCACGCTGGAGCGCCATGGCCTGACGGCGCTGAGCGCGGGCCTCGACTGGCTGGAGGCCGAGACGGCGCGCACCTTTCCGGAGTTTGCCGAGCTGGCGCTGGCGGAGCAGGGCACGTGGATGCTGACCGAGGTGTTCGCCGATCAGGCCGCCCACGCCATGGTCCCCGATCTCTTGGCGCTCTGCGCCGACTGGCAGCCTGATCTCATCGTGCGCAACGATTTTGAGTTCGCCAGCTGCATCGTCGGCGAGCGCCTGGGCCTGCCGTACGCCACGATCAGCATTAGCTTTTTCTTGCCCGAGGCGGTGCTTCAGCCGCTGATCGGCGAGCAGCTGGCCTACCTGCGCAGCTCATATGGCTTAGCGCCCTACCCGGCCATCGATATGCTGTATCGCCACGCCTATCTCTCGTTTGCACCGCTGAGCTTTCAGCCGCGCTTTCTGCCAACCATGCATGCGCTGCGCCCGCTGCTGCCTAGCGCTGGCCCGGACGATCTGCCCGCCTGGTGCCGCGAGCTGCCAGCGCGCCCGACGGTGTATGCCTCGATGAGCTCGGTGTATCGCGTGCCGGATGTCTTTCCCACCATCATTGCCGCCCTGCAGGATGCGGACGTGAATCTCATTGTGACGCTCGGGCGCGGCCAGGACCCGGCGCAGTTCGGCGCTCAGCCTGCGCATATTCATATCGAGCAGTTTATTCCGCACCATGCGCTTTTGCCGCAGTGTGATGTTTTTATCACCCATGGCCCGTTTTCAACTGTGATGGGCGCGCTGAGCCACGGTGTGCCCTTGCTGCTGCTGCCGTTCTCTGGCGAGTTGCTGGGCGGTGCGGTCAAGGCCATGGAGCTGGGGCTGGGACGTGCGCTCAAGCGCCCTGAACATACCGGGTTTGACCAGTGGGTGCGCACGTTCTCTGCGGTCAGTGTGCGCGACGCTGTGCGCGAGCTGCTGCACAACCCAGTCTACCGCGCTAACACCAGGCAGATGCAGCAGGAGCTACAGGCGCTGCCCGGCCCCGATCACCTGCTGGCGCTGCTGACACGGCTTGCGTCGGCGCGCTGTCTGGTCTGAAGCGAAGGATTGTTATGCTAGACATAATCAATAGCCACTTTGAGTCGCCAACTCAGCCAGACCCGCAGGCGCAGCGCCTCTACGCCGATGTCGCCAAGGTCCGCGCGCGCCTCGGGCAGCTGCGGGAGTGGAGCGGCGGCCACGTCGATACTGGGCGCATCCTGGGCCTGGTGAGCGCTGCCGACGGCGCGCAGGCGCTGCTGCCCTACACCATCCCCAATCTGCTGCGCCAGGTCGCTGCTGCTGGCAAGTACGCCGATATTCTGCTGGGACTTAACAATGGCTTCACCTGCGATCCGCTGCTTGACTACCTGCGCACGCTGCCCGATGTCGAGGTGCTGCGCCTCTACACCCGGCGCGCCGCCGATCCCGCGCCGCTGTTCAGCGCCAGCCCGGCGCTGACTGCTGCGCCTGTGCTGCTCACCCAGCTGCCCGCGCCTGCCGCGCGCCATCGCGTGATCGTGGTTGATCCGCAGGCCCACGGCGACAGCGCCTGGAAGATGCGCATGCTCGGCGAGATGGTGCTGGGCCTGCTGCTGCCAAGTCTGCGCGCTGGCTGGCGGCCGCCGCAGTACACGCTGCTGTTCGACGCCGAGTCGCTGTTCATCGCCCACAGCGACGACCGCAGCATTCAGCGCGAGCTACAGCAGGTGCGCCTGCTCCAGCAGAAGATCCCCGACGATCCGGCGCGTATTATCAACATCATTGTGCAGGCGCAGGCGCGCGCGGCTCCAGCGGCCGCAGCGGCCCCAGCGCCGCTCGACTGGCGCGGCCCTGGCCTTGAGCTGCTGATCGCCACGCTTGATCAGCGTCCAGAGCTGGCCTTGCTTGGCGCAATTACACGCTTCTGTGTCTACGATACGCCGGGCCAGGTCGCGCAGCTGCCTGTGCTGCTGCCCAACCTGGCCGCGCCCTGCTCGCCGATGCACGAGATCTATCAGTACACCTGCGGCCTGTTCGACGGCTGCGCCTGCATGCCCGGCGGCGGCACGCTTGGCCGCACCCTGGAGGCCCTGGCGCTGCTGGCGATGATCGCCACATGCTACCCAGCCACGATCTGCGAGGACTCGATGCTGACTGTGCTGGCGCAGCACGCTGAGCTGAAGATGGATCTGTGCGCGGATGTGTACCTGACCAACCGCTGCCCGCCTGTCACCGAGCTGACGCAGGCCGCCGAGCCACGCCCGGCTTGGCAGCAGCAGTTTGTGCGCTGGTACGCGGGCTTCGATGCCGTCGAGGCGCTGTATGGCCGCCACAACGCCGCCCGTGTGCTTGGGCTTGATCCCGATCTGTTCTTCAGCGCCTGCCTGGCGCTCTTTGTGAAGCGGCTCAAGCACACACAGGATACTCAGCGCAGCCTGGCCTTTCTCGACGCTGTGCTGGCCAGCGGCCAAGCCTATCAGGAGATTCGCGCGCTGGCCCGTGCGACAGCTAGCGCCTAGATAACGGAGCGAACGCTATGAAGGTCTTTATTCTCTGCGGCGGTCGCGGAACCCGCATTCAGGCGGTCAACGAGACCGTTCCCAAGCCCATGCTGCCCATCGGCAGCCGTCCGATCATCTGGCACATCATGAAGGCCTACCAGGCCCACGATCTCAACGATTTTGTGCTGCTGCTGGGCTACAAGGGCCATGTGATCCGCGAGTACTTTTTGAACTTCGCCGCCTACACCAGCGATGTCACCGTCGATCTGTCCTGCACCACGCCCGAGCGGCTCACCTTTCACAACAACCCCGCCGAGCCATGGCGCGTGACTCTGGTTGATACCGGCGATAGCGCCATGACCGGCGCACGCATCTGGCGCGCCCGCCACTTCCTTGGTGCCGACGACACATTTTGCGTGACCTACGGCGATGGCATCGCCGACATCGACATCGGGCAGTTGATCCGCTTTCATCACGCCCACGGCAAGCTCGCCACGCTCACCGGCGTGCATCCGCCTGGCCGCTTTGGTGAGCTGACGCTCGCTGGCCGCCAGGTGCGCGCCTTCAATGAGAAGCCGGATATCAGCAACAGCGGCTACATCAGCGGCGGCTTCTTTGTCTTCAGCGCCAAAATTTTTGAGCGCTACTTCGATGACCGTGAAGACCTGGTGCTGGAGCGCGAGCCGCTGGAGCGCCTGGCCCGTGACGGCGAGCTGCACATGTACCGCCACGATGGCTTCTGGCAGGCGATGGATACACCACGCGAGTTTCATCTACTCAACACGTTATGGCAGGAGGGCAATGCACCATGGAAAATGTGGTAACGGCAGCAGCGCAGCCGCCAGGCTTCTGGGAGTCGCGCAGCGTGCTTGTGACGGGGGCGACCGGGCTGGTTGGCTCGTGGCTGATCAAGGATCTACTGGCGCAGCGCGCCCACGTGATCGCGCTCGTGCACGCGCCTAATCCGCAGTCCGAGTTCTATCGCTCCGGCGACTACGCCCGCTGCTCGGTGGTGGTTGGCGACCTGAACGACTACTGGATGCTTGAGCGCAGCATCAATAAGTACGCTGTCGATACGGTCTTTCACCTGGCGGCACAGGCGATTGTTGGCGCAGCGCAAACCTCGCCGCTCCAGACGTTCGAGGCGAACATCCGCGGCACGTACAATCTGCTGGAGGCGTGCCGCGTTCACGCTGCGGTCGTGAAGCATATCGTTGTGGCCTCAAGCGACAAAGCCTATGGCGCGCAGCCACAGCTGCCCTACACCGAGGACATGCCGCTGCAGGGCCGCAACCCCTACGATGTGTCGAAAAGCTGCACCGACCTGCTCGCCCAGTCCTACTTTCACTCCTACGCGCTGCCGGTGGTGATCGCCCGCTTTGGCAATATCTACGGCGGCGGCGATCTGAACTGGAACCGCATTGTGCCCGGTACGATCCGCTCGCTGTACAAGCGCCAGCGCCCGCTGATCCGCAGCGACGGCACCTTCCTGCGCGACTATGTCCATATTCACGATGTCTGCCACGCCTACTTGACTCTGGCCGAGCACTGCGCGCGGCCCGCTGTCGTTGGCCAGGCGTTTAACTTTAGCCCCGAGCGCGCCGTCAGCGTGCTTGAGCTTGTCGCCGCGATCCAAGAGCTGATGGGCTGCGCCGACATCAAGCCGCAGGTGCTGAACACGGCCGTGGGCGAGATTCACTCGCAGTACCTTTCCGCCGATAAGGCCCGCAGCATCTTGAGCTGGCAGCCGCAGCGCACGCTGCACGCGGGCCTGCGCGAGACGATCGCCTGGTATCGCGCCTATCTCGCCGAGCATCAGTGCTAGCAATACCTGTAGTTTCCCGAAGGATCAACCATGAACATTGCGCAGAGCCTTGCTCACAGCAGCAGCATCTATCCCGATAAACCAGCCGTGATCTTCGAGGGCCGCACGCTTACCTATCGTGAGCTGGAGCGCGCCGCAGCACAGACTGCCGCCGCCCTGTGCGCGCTGGACGTTCAGCGCGGAGATCGCGTTGCGCTTTTTTTGCCCAACTGCGCTGAGTTTATTGTCTGCTATTTTGCCATCCAGTCCATCGGAGCCATCGCGGTGTCGATCAGCCCGATGCTCAAGCACGCCGAGCTGAGCTATATGCTCAACCACAGCGGCAGCAGCGTTGTGATCACCACCGCCGATCTCTACCCGGCCCTGCCCCTCGACCAGCTCACAAGCGTGCGGCATGTGTTCAGCGCCGAGGGCGCAGCTGCTGGCCTGCAAAGCTTGGAGGCACTGCGCGCGCAGATGCAGCCGCTGAGCGCCCTGGCGAGCGTGCACGAGCACGATCCAGCCGCAATCCTCTATACCTCCGGCACCACGGGCTTGCCCAAGGGCGCGACGCTGTCGCACGGCAATGTGCGCTTTACCGCACGCTCCAAGCAGCGCTACTGCACGATCACGCCGGAGGATCGGCTGCTGCTGTTTCTGCCGCTGTTTCACTGCTTTGGCCAGAACGCCGTGATGGTCAGCGCGATCCACGCCGGAGCTACGCTGGTGCTGCATCGGCGCTTTAGCCTGCCAGCGATCATCGACTCGATCAGCCAGCACCAGGTCTCGCTGTTTTTTGGCGTGCCGACCACCTACATCACCCTGCTCAACAGCCCGCTCACCCGCGCCGATGTGCCCTCGCTGCGCTACTACTTTTCGGCCGCCGCTGTGCTGCCCGAGGCTGTCGCCGCCGCCTGGCGCGCACGCTTCGCCATTCCCATCCACGAGGGCTATGGCCTCACCGAGACGTCGCCCTTCGCCAGCTATAACCACGTGGATGCCTATCGCATCGGCTCCATCGGCACACCCATCGCCGATGTTGCCATGAAGATCGTCGATGAAACAGGAGCCGAGCTTGCGCCAGGTGCCAGGGGCGAAATTGTGATCAAAGGCCCCAATGTGATGCTGGGCTACTGGAACGCGCCCGCGGAGACGGCGCGGGTGCTGCGCGATGGCTGGCTCGCCTCCGGCGATGTCGGGGTGCGCGATGCCGATGGCTACTTCTACCTTGTTGATCGCATCAAGGACATGATCAATATCTCGGGCTTCAAAGTCTATCCCGCCGAGGTCGAGCGGCTGCTGTTTACGCATCCGGCTGTGCGCGAGGCCGCCGTCTATGGCGTGGCCGATCCGCTCAAGGGCGAGGCCGTGCATGCGCTGATTGTCCCTGAGTCAGCCCAGCCCATCTCGCCGGAGGAGCTGGCGCGCTACTGTCACGAGCGCACCGCGCCCTACAAGGTGCCCAGCCACTTCGAGTTTGTGGATGCGCTGCCCAAAAGCCCTAGCGGCAAGGTGCTGCGACGGCTGCTGCGCCAGCAGCACAGCCCGGTCGAGGTCTAGCTAGCGCTGCATCAGCGGCAGAGTTTTATCCATGTTGACCTACCAATGATCAATGAAGGACACAACCAATGAGCATTCTTGAGACAAGCGAGCTTAGCAAAAGCTACCGCGTTCGCGGCCGCCTGGTCGAGGCGGTCAAAGGCGTTGATATTCGCGTTGAGCAGGGCGAGATCTATGGCTTTCTTGGGCCGAACGGCGCAGGCAAGACCACCACGATGCGCATGCTCACCACCTTGATGCGCCCGACTGGCGGCACGGCCACCATCGTTGGCCTCAACCTGCATAGCGAGTCGCGCCAGATTCGCAAGCACATCGGCTATGTGAGCCAGGCCGGCGGCGCGGAGTCCGACTGCACCGCCCGCGAGAACTTGGTGCTGCAAGGCCGCATCTACGGCCTCAAGCGCCCGGAGGCGCAGCGGCGCGCAGGCGAGCTGCTCAGCGCCTTCGAGCTGGAGGCCATCGCCGACCGCAAGGTCAAGACGTTCTCTGGCGGGCAGCGCCGCCGCCTCGACCTGGCCCTGGGCATGGTGCACAAGCCCAAGCTGCTGTTTCTCGATGAGCCAACTGTGGGCCTCGACCCGCAGAGCCGCAATCGCCTCTGGGATGAGCTGCGCGCGCTGCATGCCCACGGTACGACCATTTTTATGACCACCCACTACCTCGACGAGGCCGACGCCCTGTGCATGCGCCTCGCGATCATCGACGAGGGCAAGATCGTCGCCTCCGGCACGCCCGACGACCTCAAGCGCCAGATTCTCGGCGACACGATTGTGCTGGGCATGGATGTGCACAACGGCAGCCAGGAGCAGATCTGCATGCTGCTCCAGCAGCAGCCGTTTATTCGCCAGGTGCAGGTTGTGACCACCGGCGTGCGCCTGTCGGTGGAGCATGGCGAGAGCGATCTGCCCAAAATTCTGCGCGTGATTGACTCCGCTGGCCTCGATCTGAAGACGATCGAGCTGGCGCGCCCCTCGCTCGACGATGTGTTTTTGATGCAGACCGGCCGCTCGCTGCGCGAGTCGTTGAAGAACTAGCGCTGGCTACTGGCGTTTTTTGAACTGTGAGGATACTCTGATGGATGCTGTTGCTAAAACGTGGCTGTTGTTCAAGCACTACCTCAAGATGACGCTGCGCAACCCGATTTTTGTGATCGTCGGCCTGTTTCAGCCGATCTGCCAGCTGCTGCTGTACGCGCCCTTGCTCAAGGGCCTGCCGGCTGCGCCAGGTCTGCCGCCGGGCCAAGCCTACATGGTGTTCACCCCTGGCCTGCTGGTGCTGCTCGGCGTCACCAGCGCGCTCTTCGTCGGCTTCGGCTTTATCGCCGAGATGCGCGCTGGCGTGCTCGAGCGCATGCGCGTCACGCCGGTCAGCCGCCTGGCGCTGGTGCTGAGCCGCTCGTTCCGCGATATTGTCGTGCTGCTGGTGCAGTCGTTTGTGCTGCTGGTGCTGGCCTGGTTCATGGGCCTTGAGGCCAGTCTAGCGGGCATTTTCGTGTCACTCGTGCTGATCATCCTGATCGGCTTGCTGACGTCGTCGGCGTCGTATGCCCTGGCGCTGGCGCTGCCCGATGAGAACACGATTTCGTCCATTCTCAACCTGCTGATGCTGCCGGTGCTGCTGCTCTCCGGCATCACGCTGCCGCTGGTGCTCGCGCCGCAGTGGCTGCGCAATATCGCCACCTTCAACCCATTTGCCTATGCCGTCGATGCAACGCGCCTGCTCTTCCGCGGCGATCTGTGGGCACCGGGCGTGATGTACGGCTTTGCGGTTATCGGCGTGCTCACGGCGCTTTCGCTGCTCTGGGCGGTGCGCTCGTTCCGCCAGGGCGTGGCCTAGGCCCAGCACCAACACGTATGGAGCAAAGGAGCTATTCAATGCATTATCCCGAGCCGGAGACGGTGGAGTATGTCGAGTCTGTGCGCCCCGAGGTGCTGCTGGAGCGGCGTGAGTATGAGCTGCGCCAGCTGCGCCAGTCGCGCCGCCGCAATCAGCTGTTTATTGTGCTGCTGCTGGTGCTGCTGCTGCTGTGGCGCTTCGGCCCAGCGCTGCCCAGCGGCCTTTTTGCCCGGAGTGATAGCGCCCCGGAGGCCGCAGCGCCGCCTGCCGCTGTCGCGCCGCCCAGCGACGAGACAGTCGATCTCGATGGCCTGGATGGCCTGAAGGGCCTGCTGCCGCTGCTGAGCAAGCTGGAGGAGCTGGAGAAGCTGAAGGATCTGCCAAAGTAGTCGCCGATCTGTTGTGGAGCGGATATGAACGAGAAATTTCTTGGTATTCCATGGTTATTCTGGGCGCTCGCCGCGCTGGCAATCGCGATTGTCTATCTTTTCGTCTGGCCCAGCAAGCGTGTGACCGCGAGCACCTCAACGCTCCAGTACGCGATTTTGCGCTGGGGCCATACGCTTGTCTGGGGGCTGCTGGCGCTGGCAGCGCTGCTGCGGGCCGTCAATCTGGGCATCCCGTCCAAAGTGTCGCTCTATATGGCGCTCGCCGCGCTGGCGCTCTATCTTGTATTCAACATAACGTTGATCACGAGTAAGTCGTAGTCGCTGCTGCGTTTCCCACCCCGCCAGCCTGCCCCGCGCAGGCTGGTTTTTTATGGCGCTAGATCACAGCACGGGCTTGGGCACCAACAGCCCACTGCTCCTCGTGCGCAGCGCTGGTCATGGGATGCTCAGCGCTGCATTGACCGTCCGCCCGCGTGGGCCAATCCGCAGTCGCGCCAGCCGCATAGGGAATGCTCAGCGCTGCATTGACTGTCGGCCCGCGTGGGCCAATCCGCAGCCGTGCAGCCGCATAGGGGATGGACAGCGCTGCATTGACCGTCGGCCCGCGTGGGCCAATCCGCAGCCGCGCCAGCCGCGCCCGTGCGCCACCACACGGAGCGT
>JABXJS010000024.1 GCA_013538855.1 Herpetosiphonaceae bacterium | reverse complement strand
TGCCGTAACGGCCATCTACGGCATGGTTCGGGCTATCCCGCTCGCACCGTACCGACCCTACACGCCACCCGAGCCAATCCTGTGATCTACTGATAATAACCAAGACCCGGATCGCCGCGGCCAATCCATCGGTGATGTGATCGACAAGGCCGGCAACCGCTCCACCAACGAGTCGCTGCTCAACACGTATCGCGATCAGACCAAGCTGGTGGTCTACAATACCGTCACCGGCCATAACATTCCGCAGGTGTTCTGGAACTTCCTGAACCGCGAGGGCGCGATCATCGTCAACGGCCAGCGCACCACCGGCCCCATCGTCGACTGGGTCAGCGCGATGGGCTACCCGATCACCGACCCCTACTGGGTGCGCGCCAAAGTTGGCGGCGTAGAGAAAGATGTGCTGGTGCAGCTCTTCGAGCGCCGCATCCTCACCTACACGCCAAGCAACGATGCCGCCTATCAGGTCGAGATGGGCAACGTCGGCCAGCACTACTTCCAGTGGCGCTACCCACAGCTGGGCACGCCGTGGGACAGCGCTCAGCCGAGCATGAAGATCGCCTTCGGCTCCAAGCGCGATGGCGGCAGCGAGTGGGATACCTACACCATGGACGAGAGCGGCACCAGCGTCGCCATCGTCGGCAGCAATGTCTCGCAGGAGACCGTGCCCTACTCGTGGCTGCGCTCGTGGAGCCCGACCAAGGTCAAGCTCTACGGCGACTCGCGCCGCGGCGATGGTGCCCACCGCCAGATTTGGGCCTTCGATAGCGAGGGCAACGCCACCCGCATCACCTATACCGATGGCACGCCCGTTCCGCCGAATGTGCCCTACCAGGGCTATATCGCCCAGCCGTCCAACGACTTCAACCCGTCCGTCTCGCCCGATGGCAAGAAGCTGCTGTTTGCCTCGGATCGCCTCGGCGGCGTGCCGCAGATCTTCATCAGCTACGCCGATGGCTCTAGCCCGGTCCAGCTCACCACCGACTCGTGCAGCCACGAGACGCCAACCTGGAGCAGCGACGGCCGCCAGATCTTCTGGGCCGCTCACTGCGGCGACAAGTACAACATCTATCGCGCTGACCTCCAGTATCAGACCGATAGCCCGTCCGACTATGGCAAGTATATGTACGCTCAGGTCGCCAACATTGTGAACCTGACCAACAGCACCACCAGCGACAACCGCTTCCCGCGCGTTTCGCCTGACGGCAGCAAGATTGTGTTCACAACCAACCGCGATGGCAACTATGAGATCTATCTGATGAACGCCGATGGCTCCGGCCAGACCCGCCTGACCAGCAGCAGCGGCGATGATATGGCTCCCTCGTGGAAGCTCGATGGCTCACGCATCGCCTTCGATAGCAACCGCGACGGCAACTGGAATGTCTACACGATGAAGCTCGACGGCTCTGGCCAGTCGCAGCTCACCAACAACGCCGCCGACGACCGCTGGAGCGTCTGGGGCCAGTAGACCAAACCACTCTCTAGCTGACCTCGCTGTCAGCCCCGCAGCAGCCGCGTTCGCTGCTGCGGGGCTTTTTTAGGCACAAAAAACTCCCGCAGCGCTGGGGGGAAAAGCGCGCTGCGGGAGTTTTACCACGTCGTTGTGGTTCGTTCGACAACACCTATTCTACAATGCGCACATAAGTGCCAAATGAGCCAGACCTGAGCACTCATTAAATATTGCGCCCCGAACATAAACGCTCGATGAGAAGCGCAGCTAGCGTTGCGTTTTCCGATCCTTCGTGGTATTTTGCACAATTATGATTACTGCTATTTTGTTCGACTGGGGTGGTGTTTTTAACCCCCAGCACGAGAGCCTGCATGGCTACCACACGCTTGCCGCCCGCTATGGCCATACGCCCGAGTCACTCTATGCGCTGCTGTATAGCGGCCCCGAGTGGCAGGCCGCCCGCACTGGCCGCTGCACCAGCCGCACCTACTGGAGCCAGATGCAGGCGGCGCTCGGCGTGCCCGGCACACTCGATATGTTTCTGGCTGATCTGTTCGCCGGTGAGGAGATCGAGCCAACGCTGGTGGCGCTAGCCCGGCTTGTGCGCCAGCGCTATCGCGTGGGCCTGCTCTCCAATGCCCTCGATGACCTAGAGGAGCTACTTGAGCAGCGCTGGCACGTCGCCGACTGCTTCGATGTGGTGGTCAACTCCGCCCGTCTCGGCGTTGCCAAGCCCGATCCACGCGCCTACGCCGCTGCGGTGGCTGCGCTGGAGACTCCCGTCCACAACATCATGTTTATTGATGATAAGTGGCGCAACGTCGTCGCCGCCCGTGAGTGGGGCCTGCCAACCATCCACTATCAAAGCCCACACCAGCTGCTCACCGAGCTAGCCGCGCTCAAGGTTATCAGCGCCGCCGAGCAAGCCCAGCTGCTGGCACACGCCGCAGCTGCGCCCACGGAGTAAGACCATGCTGCTCAACGCCAACGCTCAGCCGGTCGTCGTGCTGGCTCCGTTTGGCCTGCGACCAAAGGCCACCCTCAGCCGCCGTGCCCTACCGCTCACCACCGAGCTGGCACAGCGCGGCTGGCCGATCCATGTGCTCGCTCCTCCCGATCTATGGCCCGCCGATGCCGGTCTGATCACCAGCATCAATGGCGTCACCGTTGAGCATGGGCCGCTGCAGCGCGGGCCGGGGCCGCTGCGCATGCTCAAGGCCGTGCGCTGGATGTACCGCCGCACGCTGGAGCTACAGCCACAGCTCGTGCACGTGTTCAAGCCCAAAGGCTACGGCGGCATCGTCGCCGCCCTGCTGCGCCGCCTGCATCCAGCGCTGCCGGTGCTGCTCGACACCGACGACTGGGAGGGCCGCGGCGGCTGGAATGATCGCCTGGACTACCCACGCCACATCAAGGCGCTGATCAACTGGCTGGAGCAGAATCTGCCGCGCCAGGTCGCCGCAGTCAGC
The DNA here is from genome assembly GCA_013538855.1 of Herpetosiphonaceae bacterium. Lineage (GTDB taxonomy): Bacteria > Chloroflexota > Chloroflexia > Chloroflexales > Herpetosiphonaceae > OHK22. The sequence continues at coordinate 22,133 of JABXJS010000024.1, read as the reverse complement.
GTGGCCTCGCGCACCCTGTTCGAGCAGGTTGTCAGCTATGGGACCGATCCGGCCCAGGTCGTGTATATTCCCAACGGGGTCAGCGTGCCTGGCCGCCAGCTGCCCAAGCGCGCCATCGCCCGCGCACTGCTGCAGCTCGATGAGCGGCCAACAGTCCTGCTCTATACCCGCTTCTGGGAGTTTGCCGTTGAGGATGTTGTCGCTGCGCTGGTGGGCATGGTCGCCCAGTGTCCCACGCTGCGCCTGCTGGTGATCGGGGCCGGCGAGCAGGGGGAAGATCAGCGCATGCTTCAGCTCGCGCGCCGTGCTGGCATCGATCACGCCCTGGATCTGCGCGGCTGGGCTGATGAGCGCACAATTGCCGCCGCCCTAGCCGGAGCAGATATCGCCATCTATCCCATGGACGACACGCTGCTCAATCGCGCCAAGTGCTCGGCGAAGCTCACCGAGCAGATGCAGGCCGGGCTGCCGCTTGTCGCCGCTCACGTCGGCCAGGTCGCCGAGTATATCGATGAGCACAGCGGCCTGCTTGTGCGCCCAAGTGACAGCGGCGCATTGGCGCAAGGCGTGCTACGCTTAATCAACAACCCAGCCTTGGCGGCTCAGCTCGGCCAGGCAGCGCACGCCCGCGTCGAGGCCCACTTCGCATGGCCGCTGCTCGCCAACGATCTCGAGCGAATATATCAATCTGTGCAGGTGAAAGGAGCCAGGAATGGTGGGGGTGATCTTAACTGAGCTGGCGATTATCCTTGTGTTGATGATCGCCAATGGTATTTTCGCCGCTGCCGAGCTAGCGCTCGTCTCTGCTCGCCACTCTCAGCTGGAGCAGGCGGCCAAGGCTGGCGACCGCCGCGCCGAGCGCGCCCTGCACATGGCCCGCGAGCCAAACCGCCTCCTCGCTACCGTTCAAGTCGGCATCACGCTGATCGGCACCTTTGCCGCCGCTTTCGGTGGCGCACGCCTCAGCCGCCCTATCGCCGAGCTGCTGGCCGATATTCCGCTGCTCGCACCCTACGCCGAGCAGGTCGCCCTGATCTGCGTGGTTCTGCTGATCACCTATCTCTCGCTCATCGTTGGCGAGCTGGTGCCCAAGCAGCTCGCGCTGCTCCACGCCGAAAAAACAGCCATTCTCTTCGCCCCACTGCTCGGCAATATCGCGGTCGTTACGCGCCCAATCGTCTGGATGCTGACCCACTCGACCAATGTTGTGCTGGCCCTGCTCGGCCAGCGCGCCGAGCCAGAGGAGCGCATCACCGAGGAGGATATCCTCTACATGACGCGCCAGGGCCGCGCTGGCGGCACCGTCGCCCTGCACGAGGAGCGCCTGATCCAGCGCGTCTTTGACTTTAGCGACCGCACCGTCGAGATGATCATGACGCCGCGGCCAGACATTACCTTTGTCTCCGATACAACCAGCATTCCGCAGCTTGCGGCCATCGCCCTGGAGCACGGCTACTCGCGCCTGCCGGTCTGCCACGACCACGACCTCGATCAGGTGCTTGGCGTGGTGCATATCAAAGATGTGCTGCCCACGCTCGTGCACCAGCAGGAGCAGAATCTGCTGCAGGTGCTGCGGCCACCAGTGTATGTGCTCGAGCATCAGCGCGTCAGCACAGTGCTCGCCTACTTTCGCCGCGAGCAGGTCCAGATGGGCCTCGTCGTCGATGAGTATGGCCAGATCGTCGGCCTGATCACGCTCGAGGATGTGCTGGAGGAGCTGGTCGGTGAGATTCGCGATGAGTACGACACCGACGAGGAGGCCTCGATGGTCGAGCGCGAGGACGGCTCCTGGCTCGTCGATGGCAGCGAGGCGTTCGATATCGTCGCCACTCGCCTTGGCCTGCCGATTAACACCGATACCAGCGACGATTATGTCACCTTGGCTGGGTTTGTGCTCGCTGCGCTCGGCCGCCTCGCCCAAGTTGGCGATACCATCACCGCCGGCGACTGGCAGATCGAGGTCGTTGATCTCGATGGCCGCCGCGTCGACAAGCTGCTGCTGCGGCGAAGCGACGCCGACCCTGCGGTATAATTCAGTGCAGTCTAGATGCGGAGGTGCTTGTGGAATACGAAGTGACAATTGGGCTTGAGGTCCATGCCCAAATTCTGACAGAATCAAAAATGTTCAGCGGCTGCAGCGCCGCCTATGCCTATGCGCCAGCCAACACTGTTATCGACGAGGTAAGCTTGGGCCTGCCAGGCACGCTGCCGGTGCTCAACCAAGGCGCGCTAGTCAAGGCTGCCCAGACTGGCCTCGCGCTGAACTGCCATATCGCCGAGTACTGCGAGTTCTCGCGCAAGCTTTACACCTACCCCGATCTGCCCAAGGCGTGGCAGATCTCAATGTACGATAAGCCGATCTGTGTCAATGGCTACCTCGATATCACCACCGAGGACGGCGAGGTGCGCCGCATCGGCATCGAGCGCGCACACATGGAAGAGGACACCGGCATGCTGCAGCACGGCGATGCCACCCACTCCCTCGTCGACTATAACCGCTCCGGCGTGCCGCTGCTGGAGATCGTCAGCGCGCCAGACATTCGCTCGCCCGAGGAGGCCCGCCTCTACGCGCAAAAGCTGCGCCAGATTCTGGTCTATCTCGGCGTCAACAGCGGCAACCTGGAGGAGGGCGCGTTTCGCGTCGATGCCAACATCTCGATCCGCCCTAAGGGCCAGCAGGAGTACGGCACCAAGGTCGAGATCAAAAACATGAACTCGTTCCGCAACCTCGAGCGCGCGCTCAACTACGAGATCGAGCGCCAGCGCCAGGTGCTCGACTCCGGCGGCACAATCATCCAGGAGACCCGCGGCTGGGATGAGGCGAGCGCTACCACCGTCGCGCAGCGCTCCAAGGAGCACGCCCACGACTATCGCTACTTCCCTGAGCCAGATATTCCGCCGCTGGAGCTGAGCCGCGAGTGGGTCGCCGCCCGCCGCGCCGAGCTGCCCGAGCTGCCCGATGCCAAGCTGGCCCGCTTCAAGGATGAATATGGTCTAAGCGAGCAGGACGCCGCCCTGCTCACCAACGAGCGCCCGATCGCCGCGTACTTCGAGAGCGTCGTCGCTGTCGCTGGTGCCGACAAGGCCAAGCCGGTCGCGAACTGGGTGCTCAGCGAGATCTTCCGCCTGCTCAACGAGACCGACGAGCCGATTGAGGTGCTCGCCCAGCGCATCACGCCCGCCCACCTCACCGAGTTGGTCAATGTCGTTGCCAACGGCGAGATCGGCAGCACGGTCGCCAAGCAGGTGTTCGAGGAGATGTACCGTAGCGGCGATGCGCCCAGCGCAATCATCAACGCCAAGGGCCTGCGCCAAATTAACGACACCGCTGCGCTGCGCAGCGCCGCCCAGTCTGCAATCAGCGCCAACCCCAAGGTCGTCGAGGACTATAAGAGCGGCAAAACGGCCGCGATTAAGTTCTTGCTTGGCCAGGTTATGCGCGCAACCAAGGGCCAGGCCAACCCGAAGGTGGCCGAGGAAATCCTGCAGGAGGAGCTGGCGAAATAGCGCACCTACGCCAGGGGCCTGGATCAGTGTGATCCAGGCCCCTGCTTTGTGTCAACCACCGGCTTGCAGCGCGCTGCTACTGTGGCAAGCGCCCTTCCTCAATCTTCGCCGCATGGATAAAGCCTTGGATGCGGTCAAAGGCTGGTCGTGGACTCCAGTCGGTGTTCAAGATGCTGAACGATGACTGCTCGTGCAGCGGCTGCGGCGGGTCTTGCTCGTTCCACAAAATCGCAAAGTTCAAGTTCCAGATAACCGCCACGCCTACAAAGGGATACTCGTTGCGCACGCGCTGCAGCGCCTGGAACAGATACTCGCCCTGCTGCTCAAACGAAATTGAGTTGCCGTACTCATAGCCCGGCGTCACATTCTCGGTGGCCCAGCCCATCTCGGTGATCCAAATCTGGTAGTCGCCCAGGCCCTGCTCCTCCATCAGCGCACGTAAGTCTTCGATATGGCGGAAGTAGTGCGTGCGGCTATCGAGCCAGCCGGGGCCAGGGCCAGGGTTGTCCGGCCACAGCGTGTCGGGCGAATTATAGGCCGGTGCAGGATGGAAGCCAACAGCATCGACATGCGACTTGAAGATGCCATCTTTGTAGGTGAACATCTGCTTGTAGTAGAGCATGTCGTCGACCGCCGTCGGCGTATCGCCGGTGGATGTCAGCGCGCCGGAGACAATGTAGGCGTCAGGGTCCACCGCCTTGACGCGGTTGTAGCACTCCACCAACATATCCACGTACCGACCAGCGTCGATATTGTCCTTGGAGCCGCCATTCTCGTGATCGAGATTCTGCTCGTTCCAAATCTCGTAGGCCTGCACTTTGCCCTTATAGCGGATGGCCAGCGCCTCCATGAAGTCGCCGATGTCCGCGATATTGTCGGGCATGCCGTGTGTGCCATCGAGACGCGCCCAATCTGGAGAGCGCACCACGCTCAAGATCACCTTGATGTTCTTGGCGTTGGCGGTGTTGACAATTGAGTCCAGCTCATCCCAGCCAAAGTTGCCCTTGGGGCCTTCGATGTCTTTCCAGTGAATCTGCTGCCGCACCCAGTCGAAGCCAGCATTATTGACCAGCGTGAGCGCACGCTCGCGATCAGTATAGAAGAGCTGCGCCGCCACGCCGTACTCCAGGTAGGGCGTCTTGAGCGGGCCGCCAGCTGCGCCTGCGTCGCTTGGGGCCACCACATCAGCAGCAGCGGTGGCGGTGGGCAGCTCCGGCGGCTGCGTTGCGCCAGCGGGAGTATCTGCTGGTGCGGCAGGCGCGCCACCACAGGCCACGAAGATAACGAGCACAAGGCTCAAGCACATAAATCGTAGACGCTTCATAACCGTTCCTTTGTTATTTGCGATGGTTAAAGAGCGGCTACCCCCACACGATGAAGGTAGCCGCCGCTTCGATACCACAAGCTCCTAGCGCGAGCCTACTTCGGCATGCGCTGCAAGGCCGTATACGCTGGCCGCGGACTCCAGTCCGGGTTAAGCACAGCAAATGAGGCGGTCTCATGCAGCGGATCGTTCGATGTAACCGCAAAGTTCAGGTTCCAGATGAACACTGCGCCAATCCACGGGGCGTAGTCGTTGCGGGCCATCTCAACCGCCCGGCGCAGGTACTGACCCTGCTCGTCAAGCGTGTTGGAGTTGCCGTACTCGTAGCCAGGCGTGTTGTTGGCGGTGGCCCAGCCTAGCTCGGTCACCCAGATCTGGCGGTCGCCGTGGCCGCTGTCGACCAGCACCTGGCGCACATCCTCGACGCGCCGCCAGTAGAACTCGGAGCTGTTGCGCCAGCCGGGGCCAGGGCCTGGATTGTCGGGCCACTTGGTGTCCGGCGGGTTGTAGGCACCACCAAAGTGTGCGCCGATCACGTCCACGTTCTCCCAGAACTTGGGCAGCGCGAACATTTGGCGGAAGTAGATCAGCTCATCGATGGCCACGTTCTGGCGGTTGTCGCCGGTTGGCGTAGGCGAGCCAGATACCACAATCGCGCTCGGGTCGGCGGCCTTGATCGGCCCATACGCCGCCGCAAGCAGATCAACGTAGTACGAGGCCGCAGCGACCGTGCCGCCGTTCTCGATGGCATAGTTCTGCTCGTTCCAGATCTCATAGGCCTGCACTTTGCCCTTGTAGCGCTGCGCCAAGGCCCCGACAAACTCGCCGAACTTGGCAAAGTTGCGCCGTGAGGGCATGCCGTGCGTGCCGTTCTCGGTCGCCCACGTTGGTGCGCGCACGATGCTGAACAAGATCTTGACGTTCTTCTCAGCCGCCTCGTTCACAACCTTGTCCAGCTCGCCCCAGTAGATCGTGCCGTTGGCGTCTTGCATGTCCATCCAGGGCACCTGCTGGCGCACCCAGCCAAACTGCGCATTGTTCACCAGCTGATACAGCCGCGCACGATCCTGGTAGAAGGCCTGCACATTGAAACCATAGATGAACTGCTCGGGCAGCGCATCCTTGGGCTGATGATACTCAAAGAACCAGCCCTTCTGGTTGAGCGGGTACTCGGTTTTGTGCTCCTCGTAGTACTGCGCGCCCAGGCGGCCAAGCAGCACCTGAAACTCGGGCGTGTTGTTGGGATGGTACTCGAAGCGGTTGCGCTCGAAGTACTGCACCCAGTAGGTCTCGCCAGTATCGGGGTTACGCTCCTGGAACTGCTCCGACAGCGGATAGCCGAACACCTGCAGGCCACCGTACTTGCGCCAGAAGTCAGCGAACGGGCCAGGGCTGTTCTGCATGGTGTGCTGCGTCTCTGGGAACCAGGTCACACCATTGCCTGGATTGCTGACAGGGCGGAAGGGCACCTCTAGCTCGCGCCCCTTCGCCAGCTGCTTGCCTAGCAGCCGCCCAAGCACAAAGTACTTGTTGCCATTGACCGGATCGTTGAAGTTCTCGGGGTGCTCCTCCAGGATACCGCGCTCGTAGTATTGAACCAGATAATACTTGCCTGGCTCCGAGAAGCTCTCCTGTACAAAGGGCATCGAGATTGGATAGCCCAGAATCCGCAGCGCATTCGGCGTACTCTTCCAGAATTGCCAGAAGTAGTTCACTGATGACTGGCCCGACTCTGGAAAGTATTGCGCCAGCGGAGGCGGCGGACTCGCTTCAGCTGCGGCAAATGGTACGATCATGCCAGCCAGCAGAACCACTGCCATGGCTAAACGAACAAACCGTCTTCGCATGTGGTGTACTCCTTGTGTGTGTTCCATGGTGTCCTTGTGTTTGGGCTGTGCAGATATCGTATCACGGCCAGGCTGAGAGCTAACTTATAGCGCTCTGATACGGCGATTACGATTCCACAACATCGATATCGAGGCTGATGTCTAGCGCAACCGCCGAGTGGGTGATCGCCCCGCACGAGATCAGATCGACGCCTGTCTCGGCGACCGCCCGAATACGCTCAAGCGTGATGCCGCCCGATGCCTCTACGATAGCCCGCCCGCCGATACGCTCGACAGCGCTGCGCATGTCTTCGAGGCCCATGTTGTCGAGCATGATGATGTCTGCGCCAGCCTCCAGCGCCTGCTGCACGCCATCAAGGTCTTCAACTTCAACCTCTATGCGCACTGTGTGCGGTGCGTTGGCACGGGCCTGGCGCACAGCGCCTGCGATATCCATGCCGCCAAGCGCGAGATGGTTATCCTTAATCAGCACGCCGTCGCTTAGGCTTAGGCGATGATTGGTGCCGCCACCTGCGCACACAGCCGCTTTCTCGATGACGCGCCAGCCGGGCGTGGTTTTGCGCGTGTCAACCAGCCGCGCGCCGGTGCCTTCGATGAGGGCCACGTAGCGCGCCGTAAGCGTGGCGACGCCAGACAAGCGCTGGAGGAAGTTCAGCAGCGTGCGCTCGGCCATCAGAATCGCACGGGCGGGGCCGTCGAGTGTGGCAATAACGGTGCTTGGCGCTACGCTGTCGCCATCGGCAACCAGCGGCGTCCACTCTAAAGCTGGATCAACCTGCTGACACACCAGCTGCGCCACCGCTAGCCCAGCGATCACGCCTGGTGCCTTCGCGCGCACTTTGGCATGCGCCAGCAGCTCAGCTGGAACTGTGGCCTGCGAGGTGATATCCCCGCCAGTGAGATCTTCAGCCAATGCTAAATCAACCAGCTGCTTAACGCCTGGCGCAAACTTCATAGCTCCTCCATTGGTTTGCCAAACGGCTGTATATTATCATGAATATGTCACTCTGGAGTGTAAAAAATTAATTAATTTAGACCTCGCGCATCTGCTGAATCAGCTCCTGCTTCAGCTCCCACAGCGGCTTTGTCAGCGAGACATGATAGATATGCGGGTTAATTAATCGCGCCACACCTGGATCAAGCTGCTGCACATCGTGCACGCGCTGCGCACGGATGGCCGCCAGCGGCACTGGCTCAGCCACCCGCTTGCCATCAACCAGCACCGGCTGAATTAGCTCCTCGAAGCGATAATCGGCTGGATGGATCACGCGCGCTTTATTCAGATCGATTGGGTGATGCAGCGTCAGCGCGGTATGCTGCTGCGGCTGATCATCAAATAGCGCCAGCACATCGGCCGATGCAAGACCACGCGCATCCAGCATGCGCCACGCTCGCTTGCGCCCAGGCGTTGGCGTCTTCTGCGGGTTTTCGGAGAGCTTGATCGCTGGCACCCAGCGCTGCTCACGCTCGACCGCCACCAGCTTGTATACGCCGCCAAGCGCCGGCTCGCCCCACGATGTGACCAGGTGCGTGCCCACGCCCCAGACCAAGCGTCCAAGCAGGTTGTTGACATCGACGCCAGCGCGCGGGGCCTCCTGGCGTATCTGATCACGAATCTGCCAGATCGTCAGCTCGTCGAGGTTGTTTGAGAGCACAATCGCCACCTCGTTGAAGCCAGCTGCGTTGAGCAGCCGCGCCGCCTGCACGCTTAGGTAGGCTAGGTCGCCGGAGTCGAGCCGAATGCCAATCGGCGTGTGGCCCTTGCGCCGCAGCTCCTCGAACACGGTGATCGCGTTGGGCACGCCGCTTTCCAGCGTGTTCACTGTATCGACCAGCAGCAGCGTGTCATCAGGGTACGTTTCGGCAAAGGCGCGGAAGGCATCCAGCTCGCTGAGGCCGTTGGCAATCGCCATCTGCACCAGGCTATGCGCATGCGTGCCGCTTGGCTGCACACCTAGCTCCATCGACATGCCGACATTCGATGAGCGGTCGGCACCGCCGATCAGCGCCGCCCGCGTGGCTTGATTACCGCCCCTGCCCTGCGCTCGCCGTAGACCAAACTCAAGCACCAGCCCTGCTTCGGCGCTATGGCGCACGCGCGCAGCTTTGGTGGCGATCAGCGTGCTGAAGTTTAACATGTTCAGCAGCGGCGTCTCCAAAAGCTGCGCCAGCCCTAGCGGCCCCTCAACCACCGTGAGCGGCACGCCAGGATGCACCACACGGCCCTCGGGAATGGCCGCCAGCGAGAGGTTGCGCAGGTCGCCGTGCTGCGCAAGCCAGCGCAGGTAGTCGGCAGCAAAGAGCGGCGCACCGCTGCGCCCGCGCATCTGCTCTAGGGCAGCGATTTCGGCAGCGCCAAACTGAGCGGTCTGCATCCACTCCAGCAGCGGCTCTAGCCCTGCGTTGATGCAGTAGCCGGCTGCGTGTGAGCCGTAGTTGGGATAGTGCCGAAAGAAGTGCTCAAAGCGGGCGGTCTGCTCGTGCAGGCCCAGTCGAAAGTAGACTTGGCCCATGGTCAGCTGATATTGGTCGGTAAACAACACGCCGCGTGAGAGGTGCGCATTCATGGCCTTGTTCCTTTTGCTTGTATACTTCAAAGCGGCACAGCGCCGCTCAGCTCTCTGATTGTTGATTTAGTGTCAATTATACACTATCAGTCAAGGGCGTTGGTGTGGGGCCGGATTCAGCTGTTGATCTAGTGGCAAGGAGCGATTATATGTGGAAGGAATTTCGGGAGTTTGCCTTTAAGGGCAATGTATTCGACCTCGCGGTGGCGGTTGTGATTGGCGCAGCGTTTAATAAGATCGTGTCGGCGCTGGTTGATTCGGTGATCATGCCGCTGATTGCGGCGATCTTTGGGCAGCCAAATGTAGCGAGCATCGCCTTTACCGTCAATAAAACGCCTATCCCCATCGGCAACTTCTTCCAAGCAGTCATCGACTTTCTGCTCGTCGCGTGGGTGCTCTTCCTGATTGTGCGGGCAATCAACAGCACGCGCCGCAAGCAGGAGGTTGAAGCGCCCACAGCGCCGCCGCCGAGCGAAGACATCGTGCTGCTGCGCGAGATCCGCGATCTGCTGCGCCAGCGCTAGATGTGCTCAACTGCACACAAGTCGGCAGTTTCAGGTATCATTGACGTAGAACAGTTATTCGCAGCAGGAATTTCATGGGCTTTCGTTTTCCGCTTGTGCTTGGGCTTATTCCAATACTGTTGCTGCTGGGCTGGTGGCTGGCGCGCCAAGCGCGCCTACAGTCAGCCGTTATTGGGCTGCGCGCGCTCAGCATGGTGCTGTTAATCGTGGCTCTCGCCCAGCCTGGCCGCGCTGGAACACTGCCGCCTGCGCCGCTCGTGCTGCTCGTCGACCAGTCGGCCAGCCTGCCTGCCGACGTGCGCGCACAGGCATGGCAGGCCGCTCAAGCCTATGCCGCCCAGCCTAATCTGCCCTTCCCGGTGCGCATCGCCGCCATCGGCGCACAGCCGCTGCTCGTTGCCGACACCGATCCAGCTGGGCTAGATCCAGGTGGAACTGACCTAGCCGGTGCGCTTCAGCTCGCATCCGGTCTGCTCCCTTACGGCGGCAATGTCGTGCTACTATCCGACGGTGGCGCGACCACCGCCGACCCGCTCGTCAGCGCACGCCAGCTGCGCCAGCAGGACATCACCGTCTATAGCGTGCCGCTCACCAGCACCATCGACAGCCGCATCACAGCCATGCGGGTGCCCGAGCTGCTGCGCGAAAATCAGCAGTTTAGCGCCGAGGTGCTCTACTTCGGCCCGGCAGGCAGCAGCGCCAGCATCGAGCTAGCCAGCGACGGCCAGCCAATCGCCAATCAAACCGTGCGCTTCAGCGGCGAGTCGCAGGTTGCCCTGTTTCCACTGCAGATTAACCAGCGCGGGTTTCACACGTTTAGCGCGACAATCCGCAGCAACGCCGATCCACAGCCAAACAACAACACGCTGGAAAGCTGGACCATCGTTGGGCCACCACCACGTGTGCTGGTCGTGGAGCGCGCCCCCGACACCTCCGCCCGCCTGCGCGATCAGCTTGAGGCGGCCGGGCTAGTCACCGAGGCCATGCGCCCGCCAACGCTGCCCAGCAGCCTGAGCCAGCTTAGCGTCTACGACTCGATTGTGCTTCAGGATGTGCCCGCCGCCGCGCTCAGCCTGGAGCAGCAGCTGGCCCTGCGCGAGTTCGTGCGCAGCCAAGGCCATGGCCTCGTCGTCATCGGCGGCTCCAACAGCTACAGCCTTGGCGGCTACGCCGGCACGCCGCTCGAGGAGGTGCTGCCAGTGAGCATGCAGCCGCCGCCCAAGCGCGAGCGCCCGACCGTGGCGCTGCTGCTGCTGATCGACCGCTCGGCCAGCATGCTCAGCGGCGCGCAGGAGGATAAGTTCAGCCTCGCCAAGGCCGCTGCCATCGCCGCCACCGACACGCTCGGCCCCAACGACTCAATCGGCGTCGTGGCCTTCGAGACGGTGCCTGAGTGGGCAGTGGAGTTCTCAGCAGTCGGCAGCGGCCTTAACCTGAGCACCATCCAGGCGCAGATTGCAGCTATCGAGGCCGGCGGCGGCACCAATATCTATGGCGCGCTTGAGCTAGGGCTGCCTGCCTTGGCCGCGCAGTCCGCCCCGGTGCGCCACGCAGTCCTCTTCACCGATGGCCGCTCGATCACCAGCAAGAGCTACGAGGCCCTGATCGCGCCGCTCCGCGAGCAAGGACTTACGCTCTCGACGATCGCCATCGGCGCTGATGCCGACCAGCAGCTCCTAGAGACGCTGGCGCGGCTCGGGTCTGGGCGCTACCACTATGCCGCCCAGCCCAGCGACCTGCCCCGGCTCACGCTCCAGGAGACCGAGATCGCGCGGCAGAATCCGCTCGCCGAGGGCCTGTTCAGCCTGGGTCTGCGCACGCCGCACCCAGCCATCCGCGGCCTCGACACCAGCACCCTGCCGCCGATCAAGGGCTACATCGCCACGACGCTCAAGGACGATGCCGAGGGCCTGCTCAGCGCCGATCAGGATGTTGTGCTGGCTGCTTGGCAGTATGGCCTTGGCCGCAGCATCGCCTGGACCACGGACGCCAACGAGCGCTGGACCGAGGGCTGGGCTAGCAGCGATGCGAGCGGCAGCTTCTGGAGCCGCCTGATCGCGGCCACCTACCCTGATCCGCGCCTGGGCGCGCTGCACCTCAGCAGCCAGGTCTCCGGCGCCCACGCCAGCGTCACGCTCGACGCCCTCGATGATAGCGGTGCGCCGATCGATCTCGCCGATGTCGGCCTGCGCGTAGTCAGCCCCGACGGCAGCGAGCAGCTGCTGCGCGCCCTGCAAACTGGCCCTGGGCGCTATGCCGCCAGCATCGATCTGCCAACCTCCGGCGCGTACCAAGTGCTGGCCGCCTTGGAGCACAACGGCCAGCGCCTAGAGGCCCGCAGCGGTGTTGTGCGCAGCTACCCGGCCGAGCTGCGGGCGGCCGCTAATCCAACGCTCTTGGAGCAGCTGAGCACGCTGACTGCTGGCGCTGTGCGGCCAAGTTTGGCGCAGCTGCCTGATCTAACGCAAGGGATCGAGCCGCCACGCGCCGCACGCTCCTTCTGGCCCCTGTTTGTTGGTCTGGCGCTCTTGGCCTGGATTTTTGAGGTCGCTTGGCGGCGAGGATGGCTCGATCGTTGGCGACGAAAGCGAGGTTTTTGATGCCACTAGGGGTATGCTACTACCCTGAGCACTGGCCCGCCGAGCGCTGGGCCATCGATGCACGGATGATGCGCGAGCGCGGCCTCGAATGGGTCCGCATCGGCGAGTTCGCTTGGTCCCTGCTAGAGCCGCGCCCTGGCGTCTACAGCACCGACTGGCTCGATCAGGCGCTTACAACGCTGCACTCTGCCGGGCTTAAGGTTGTGCTTGGCACGCCCACTGCAACTCCGCCTGCCTGGCTCACCGCCCGTGAGCCGAGTCTGCTGCGCGTCGATAGCAGCGGCCGTCGCCTTAGCCACGGCGGACGCCGCCACGCCTGCACCACCAATCCACGCTATCGCAAGCTCAGCCGCACCATCACCACTATGCTGGCCGAGCGCTACGGCGACCATCCCGGCGTCGCCGCTTGGCAGATCGACAACGAGCTAGGCAATCACGGCTCGGCGCGCTGCTACTGCCCGACCTGCCGCCACGCCTGGCAGCAGTGGCTCTGTAGCACCTTCGGCAGCCTAGCGGCGCTCAATCAAGCGTGGGGCACCACCTTCTGGAGTCAGACCTACAGCGATTGGGAGCAGATCCCGCTGCCCAGTGATCCGGTCGGCGGCGGCCACAATCCGGCGCTCCTGCTTGCTTATCGCCGCTGGGCCTCGCTGCAGCAGGTCGAGTTTTGTCGCCAGCAGGTCGAAATCATCCACGCCCACGCGCCCCAGCGGCCAGTACTCACCAATATCGCGCCCGGCGATGACGAGATCGACTGGTTCGACCTCGCCGCCAGCGTCGATGTGATCGCCTGGGATAACTACCCGCACGGCTTTCCGAGCTGGAGCGCCGTCAGCCTCTTCCACGATCATATCCGCGGCCTCAAGCGCCAGCCCTTCTGGGTGATGGAGCAGCAGCCTGGCCCGATCAACTGGACGCCCACCAATCCGCCGGTGCCGCCAGGCCAAGTGCGCCTCTGGACCTATCAGGATGCCGCCCACGGCGCTGACAATGTGCTGTTCTTCCGTTGGCGCGCCTGTCGCATCGCGCAGGAGCAGTACCACAGCGGTCTGCTCAACCACGCCGCCCAGCCCACCCGCGGTGCCGCCGAGGCCGCCCAGGTCGCGCAGGAGTGGCAGGCCCACGGCGCGCCACAGGCCGCCCCGCGCCACGTGGCGCTGCTCATCGACTATGCCGACCTATGGGCGCAGCAGCTCGATCCGCACGCCCAGGGCTGGAGCTACTGGAAGCTTGTGCAGTCGATCTATGGCTCGCTCGCCCGCCACGGTATCGGCGTCGATGTCATCCGCCGCGGCAGCGATCTGAGTGGCTATAGCCTCGTCGTCGCTGTCGCGCCCATGCTCAGCAACCCCAGCGAGGCCAGCCAGTGGCGCGATTGGGTCGCCGCTGGCGGCACGCTCGTCGCAACCCCGCGCACCTTTACCAAAGATCAGCACAACTGCTGGAGCGATCAGCCGCTCCCAGCGGGCCTCACCGACCTGTTCGGCGCTGAGGTTGCCGAGTGGACCGCGCTCGCGCCCAGCGAGCCATGGCAGGCAGCATGGGACGCCGCGCACCCCTTCGATGTGCCGCTCTGGGCCGAGGTTCTCCAGCCGACGCTGGCCAATCCCATCGTGCGCTACACCAGCGGCTACGCCACAGGTAGCCCGGCCGTCACCGCCTGCACCTACGGCAAGGGCATGAGCGTGCTGATAGGAGCCTACCCAGCGCCAGAGCTGCTGGCCGGGCTGTGGCCACGGCTGCTGCCCAACGCGGTCGCGCTGCCACCAGGCATCGAGCACATCACCCTTGACGATGGCCACCTTTGGCTCAACCACAGCGACAACCACACCACCGTCGCTGTGCCCGGCAGCTGGCGCGATCGCCTCAGCGGCCACCACTACACCCAGGAAGTTGCGCTTGAGCCACGTGCTATTGTTTGGTTGCACCAAACCCAGGACGGCGTATGAATCACGGACGAGCCATGCGGTCCGGCGGGCGCGCTAGGCTGCTTGTGCTGCTGCTGCTCGGCACACTGCTGGCTGCCTGCGGCACCCCAGCCGCCACATCCACAACCTCGCTGCGCATTGGCGTGGCCTTGGGCCGCGGCGGCCTTGGCGACCGCTCATTCAACGATAGCGCCTTCAAAGGTCTCAAGAAAGCTGAGACCGAGCTAGGCATCCGCTTCAAAACCGTGGCCTACAATGATGATCAGACACCGCTCGAGCCGCTGCAGCAGCTCGCTGGCCAAAAGTACGATCTTGTTGTCGCCCTCGGCACCGAATATGTCGATGCGCTTAGCACTGTTGCCGCCGCCAACCCCGACCAGCACTTCGCTATCATCGACGCCCAAGTCGATGCGCCCAACGTTACGTCGATCACCTTCAACGAGCTGAAAGGCGACTTCTTGGCCGGCGCACTCACCGCCCTGGTCAGCCAAAGCCCCACCGTCGGCTTCCTCGGCGGCGCAGACGTGCCGGTCATCCGCCGCATTCAGTACGGCTGGGAGCAGGGCGTCCACTACGTCGATGAGAACCGCGCGGTAATCGCCGCCTTTGTTGGCGGCGTCAACGACTTCAGCGGCTTCAGCCAGCCCGAGAAGGGCAAAGAGCTAACTACGCAGCTCTTCGAGCAGGGTGCCGACGTCGTCTATGTCGCCGCTGGGCGCAGTGGCCTGGGCAGCATCGACGCCGCCAAAGCGAAGTCACGCCTGGTCATCACCACCGGAGCCGATCAGCGCTGGATCGATCCGGTCGTGCTCACCACGCGCACCAAAAACATGGACGTGGCTGTCTACACCGTCATCAAGGAGACGCTCGACGGCCAGCTCCAGCCCGGCACGCGCAGCCTCGACTTCGACTCCGGCGGCGTGAGCCTGGCCGACCTCGATAGCCCGCACATCACCGGCGAGGTGCGCAACCAGCTTGAGGAGATTCGCAAGGATCTCCAGAGCGGCGCGATTACGGTCAAGCCCTATTCGCCGTAGCGCCGCAGCTCGCGCTGGCCACGCAGCATACGTTTGTTGATTAACCAGCGCTGTGCTCCATCGGCCGTGGTTCAGGGTTGGGGCCAGCGCTGGTGCACGCCCGCTCGTTCAATGAATCGGCGGCCCCGCAGCGCGGTCGGACCAGCTCACCCCGCGCCTGCTGGCCCCGGCGACAGCCAGCCGCGCCCGCTGCCGCACATGGTTGGTGATTAACAAGCGCTACGCTCCATCGGCCGTGGTTCAGGGTTGGGGCCAGCGCTGGTGCCCGCCCGCTCGTTCAATGAATCGGCTGCCCCGCCGCGCGGTCGGACCAGCTCACCCCGCGCCTGCTGGACCCGGCGACAGCCAGCCGCGCCCCGCTGCCGCACATGGTTGGTGATTAACAAGCGCTGTGGTCCGTCGGCCGTGGTTCAGGGTTGGGGCCAGCACTGGTGCACGCCCGCTCGTTCAATGAATCGGCTGCCCCGCAGCGCGGTCGGACCAGCTCACCCCGCGCCTGCTGGACCCGGCGACAGCCAGCCGCGCCTCGCTGCCACACATGGTTGGTGATCAAAAAGCGCTATGCTCCATCGGCCGTGGTTCAGGGTTGGGCCAGCACTGGTGCGCGCCCGCTCGTTCAATGAATCGGCGGCCCCGCAGCGCGGTCGGACCAGCTCACCCCGCGCCTGCTGGCCCCGGCGACAGCCAGCCGCGCCCCGCTGCCGCCTGCGTCCGCCTGCCAGCGCGGCATGCACGCTGCAGCCGCGAGACAGCTTGCGTCCACTGCACGCCAGCCAGCTGAAGCCTGCTCGGTGGCGCTGCGGCGTGGCGGCCAACAACTGGCTCAGCAGCGCTGCTGGCGCGAGGTTGGAGTGTAATAGGTGGGCAGTGCGCAGCCTCTACACTGCACGCAGCGTGGACTGCACCGTGAGGCCGCGCCGCCGCAGCCCTGAGCAGCCCCACAGCTGCGGTGACATTCTACACCCGCAGCTGCGGGATCACACCGCCAGGCGAGCGGATAACCACCAGCGCAGACACTGCTAGCTGAGCTGGCGCAGCCGCGCACAAGCCTTTCTTTTCAAAAATAAACATCTATGCTATTGCTAGGATTAACAGGCAAGCGCCAGCCTGAGCGCGCTTCAAAAACGGCGCACCACCTACGTAGATGGTGCGCCGAGCGCGGCTATGAGTAGAATGGCTTATGCTGCAGCGCCATGGTAGATCAACGATCAATCCAGCCTACAGCACACGTGCCAGGCCAGATCAACGCTGCACTCTAGGCCGAGCGCTTGGCACGCGCGGGCCAGCGCTAGCGCCGTCTGCGCCACAGCATCGTAAGCCGCTCCAGCAGCCGTAAGCGCTGTGGATAGCCCCAGCTGTAGGCGAGCACAAATACCAGCAACAGCCCGAGCAGCCACCGCTGTCGTGCGAGCAACGCCCATGCCGCTGGATGCGCCTTCAACAGCTGCCATACACCGAGCACCGCTGCGCCGCTCATTGTCAGCCACAGCAGCAGCTGCATCCACCAGGGCCAGTCTTCCACGCGCCAGTGCCGTTCACGCATACAACCAAACCTCCAGAGCTGCGCATTAGCATACCCAGTGCGCCGTGCCCCAAGCCGCTCATACCTGCGGCCAGCGCAGCAGTGCGCCAATCAGCAGCGCAACCACGCCCATGGCCCCAGCCGCCCAGCGGCTCGCTGAGGCCGCCACAAACGTGATTGCAGGAGCCGCCAGCAGCAGGCCCAGTGCCGCGCACACGAGCAGCGCCAGTGCATATGGAGCCAAGCGCGGCCAACGCTGTAGGACGATAAACTGGCCAAATGTCAGCAGCCCCAGCGCGCAGGCCAACGGCAGCCCAACGCCCAGCGGTCCCGCCAAAGCCAGCCGCAGACAGTATTGGCCTAAATACCAGCCAACCGGAATTACCAGCAGCCTAAGCAAGCATGACCGCAAAACATGCGCTTGTGGCGCGGGCGTCTGTTGCACTTCATTCCCTCCGTAGTCTCGCTAACAGCAATCCAGCCCCGCTGCGCACGCCACAGCTCGACCCAACCGGGCCTGGCTCGGATGCGCCAACGTCGTCTACTCAACGAGCAGCACCGCGCCGGTCGTCGGCTCGAGCCAGACTTGGCGCAGCTCCTGCGTTGGCTCCCAGTACAGGCTGGCCTGCCAGGCGAGATCGGTCTTGGCGCGCACCTCCGGCGGCAGCGGCTGGCTTTGATCCAGCGTGAGCAGGACGTTCAGCTGATCGGGATTAACTGCTGGCACGGCGTCGCCGGACAGCTCTGGCGCGAGCTGCTTGAGGGCGATACGGCGCAGCTCGTGGGGAGCCAGTGTGAGGCGCGTGGGATCTAGTGCGGGAAGCGCCGCGGGCAGCCTAGTCGCGCTCGTGTCCGTGCGCGAGGCTTTGAGCGCTGCGCCCGCATCGCTCAGGCCAAGGCTCGTATAGCCGCGCTCGCCGCTGCCTGGCTGCGCCGAGCTAACATCGACCGCATACTCGTAGGAGCCGACGCTTGAAACCACCAGCGCATAGATCTCCTGCTGTGGATGCTGGGCCTTGACGCTGGCCGCGATGTCGTGGAGATCGCGCTGCCAGCGCTCGCCAGCATCGAGCGCGCCACAGCCAGCCAGCAGCGCCAGCAGCAGCAGGCCGACTCGGCGCGCCAAGTGCATAACAACCTTTTGCATTATGTTCTCTCCTGTGAGGATCAAAGCCGCCGCCTAGATGCGGCGGCGCAAGCCACGGTATGGCGCAGTCGCCCTGGCGGCGCTGGCGCTCAGAAAAGCTGGGCGGCCAGCGCCTTGATGCCCTGAACAAACAGAAACAGCGTCCCCCCGAGCAGCGCCAGCCCAACTGGAACAAGAATGATTGCGCTGAGTACAAGCAGCACCTGCCGCTCGCGCCGCCGCTCTGGTGCGCTCGCCAGCGGCCCGTAGCGCCGCAGCGGCCGAAACCAGGCCAACGTTAGGCAGCACACGCCCCCCACAGCATCCAGGCCCACATTCACCCACTGAGCGCTGCCAGGAAGCTGCGGCAGCAGCAGGTTGCCAGCCAGCGACACCAGGAACAGGCCGCCGAGCAGCGCCAGCATGACCTGCTCAAAGCGCAGATACTGCGTCACCCGCTCGGTGCGCTGCAGGAGTGGGTACACGTTCGCGCCCAGCAGCAGGGCCGCAATCAGCGCCTGCAGCACATGCAGCCAGTGGCCCTGCCGAAGGTTAAGCACACAGCTGTGGACTAAAACCACACTGACGGCTGCCGCCGTCAGCAGCTGCTGGCGTTTCGTCATGCCGTCATTCAATGGAACGTTGTACATATCTTGACCTCCCCGTTGATCGATGCGACCCAGCCGCGCCAGCGCACGCGCAACGCAGCGGATATGCCGCGGCTGATCGTCCAGCGGCCCCCGCCAGCTTCTCTCAGCTCAAGCGACAACGCGCCGCCGCTGCTGGCTTTCGATCAGCAGCGGCGGCGCGTCCAGAAGGTACCTCTATATGCTCCACCGTCTTTACGCCGTCAAAGCCAGCCAGGTTACAGGCTCACCGGCCACCAAAGAGCAGCTGTTTAAGCGACACGTGCGCGTGCAGGCGCAGCAGCGCGCCCTGATGCTTGATGAGATAGATCGAGCAGCGAATGATAACCAGCGCGCAGCCAATTTGATAGAGCACGACCATGGTGCTAGCTGCCGCTGCATCAAGCTGGTAGAGCAAAAAACCCATGCCCAGGCAAAACGTATTGAGCGCCACCACATAGGCGACAGACTGCTCTCCGCCATCCGCTGCCAGCGCAGCATAGCGCCAGTAGACCAGCGCCAGCACAAGTGCAGCGCCGCTGAGCACATTCAAAAACATCATCAGCCTCCTGCAACGTCCGTTGTCAGCGAACCAGCAGCACGATCATAAACTTGACCGCGCCGCCCCTGCGTATACCACCAGCGGATGCACCCCGCACCTGCGCCGTATGCCGCTTCGCGCTGGCTCTGCCGCCTGAGCTAGCAAGGTTGGAGCGCAGCTCCTGGCCATTAGCCAAGGCGCACCGCCCGCCGGACTGGTTGAGTCCATGCCCCGTCAGGAGCGAAACACAAACTGCAGATCGATACACCAGTCCAGCGCACGATCAAGTGCGCTGTCGAGCGGCGCCAGCGTGCCTGTTGTGCCACGATAGGGCACCCCGCACTGATCACCGCGCCGCCGCGTCACGCACGCGATCAGCCCATGCGCAGCAGGCGTGGATGCGCTGCTGCCACAGCGCGGGCAGATGGTCGCGGCTGGTTCCGCTATCCTGTGGTTACGAGCCATCAGGCACCTCAAGCGGCTCTGCGCTGGAGCCTTCAGCCGTGCTCAGCGCAAGAGCACCCCAATGAGGCCACAGACACAGCTCAGCCCAAAGACTGTCAGCTTGAGCTTGTTGCTCATGGGACTCGCGTAGAGCAGCAGATACACCGCCAGCAACAAGAACTGGAACGAGCCGATCAGCTTATCCCAGATCACGCCGGTGGCTGGAAATGACGTCAGCAACTCCAGCAGCCCTCCGGCACCCAGGAACAGCGCGCCGAGGATCGTAAAGCGTTTGTTAATGTTAGAACTCTGCATATGCTCGCTCTCAGAGTGAATCTCTGCCATATGAATCCCGGTTGGATCTCTGCGCTGATACGCGCCATATGATAAACCCAGCAGGACTATCGCTATAGCCTGGCACATCCTTGCGGCGCGCAACGGCCGCCGCTGCCAAAGAATGGGTAGAACACATCCCCACGATCGTATAGTCCTCGGTATGCGCATCTGGATCATAGCCGTGATAGAGCAGAAACACATCCGAGCCTCCAAGGCTGACAAACGATTGTAGGTGTGCGGAACAACAGCGCCGCCGCGCATCCAGCACACTTCACGGGCTGGCAGGCGTCGGCGGCGCTTGCACATACAGCAGCTGCTGCTGTTGATCATAGAAGCGCACTGCAGCATAGTCCGCAAAGGCGTGCTCGACCGCCAGATCAACAATCAGCGCCGTCTGGCCAGCGGTATCCACCGGATAGACCTGCCCCTGCTCCAGCTCGATCTCAACCATGCTGGTACGCGCCCGCAGCTCGGCGTCGTTGAGCGCAATACACACGATTGTATGCGGATCAGCGCTAGTGCTGACATAGGTGCTCTCATAGAGCACCGAGACCGGCTTGAGCTGCGCATCAGTCTCCGCAAACTCGCTGCTATACGCGCCAACGACATCGCCGTCAGCAAAGAAGCCTTTGCTGATTGTAACGAAGGCACACTCTTTATAGACGGGGCGCTGATACAGCAGCACGGTGAAGCGACCAACCTGCTCATGCGCCAGCAGCGTTGCGCGTTTTTCGGCCAGAAAGCGCTGGATTTCGTCAGGTTGAAGTGGCCGTGCTGGCGGCTGAATCTCATGCCCGATCAGCGCTAGCAGCCCAAACACAAGCACAGCCAGCGACACCTTCTTTAGCATTCTGCTCTCCTCTTCTATGGGCTACAGCATAGCTACAATTCCAGATGTTCTATTTATCAATTTGATTCCCTCGATACGCGAATTTTTAAAGAGATATATACCTAAAATAATGTTTAATGATCCTGTAATGATAAATAGAAACTGATCCATCATTGTCCCTCACCACAACTGCTGAAAAGGCAAGGATACACACTTATATACCTGCCTTTTCTAATGAGCGTGTATAGCAATCGTTCGCAAACAGACCGTAGTGTACAGATTTGCTAAGTATACAGATTCTTATTGAGATTTTCTAGCTAATAGTGCAGGTACATGTGGGCACGCGCTTCTATGCTACTCAGTGTACTTGTTGCTTAATCAGCTCCATACCCAATCTTAGCCTTTAATGACCAAATCGATCGTCAATCATCCCCGTCACACCATTGACAAAATATCCTTCCTGGCAGGCAGGAAACAGAACAATCCAATGTGGATCTGGCTTACCTGGGTTGTCTAGCATCACCAACGGCTCAGCATCGGTACAGTTGGTAGCTGACTGAGCAATCTCAAGTGCTGTTGCTGGCCCAATACCAATCCGCGCAAGCTCAGCCTGCCGCTGCCGAGCATTGCTGAACCTGCTTGGGTCAACGGTTAAGTTCATTTCTGTGTTGAGACTATCTAACAAGGTGATCGGCTCCGTCGTAGCGGAAATTACACGCACCACTGTACTATCAATAATGCGCACTTCAGTTTTTGTCTCGTTGGGGCTAATAAAGGTGAAGTCAATCGGCATGCCCTGGATATCTTGACGCTGGTGCACCCAAACGGTTGATAGGAGTGCCTTTGAATCAAATGCTTGAACTGTGGAGCGTGCCAAGGCTACCTGAGATAGCCAGTCAGGATCATGTATAGAAACAGATGTCACAGGTGTTGGTGAAAATTGGCTGCTACAAGCGACCATCAATAGTAAATAGCAAAGGCTAGCATATAATCCTACCAATTTTTTCATATACCGCTTCATGACCTTAATAACTCCTAAACTTAAGCGGGGCTGAAGGACTATTCCTTCAGCCCCGCTCAGATTCACCTTACCGATTATCCATATAAGCCATTACACTTCTGAGCGCTTGACCAGGCGCTGAGTTTGAAGAATCATCGTTACTACAGTCAGGTTTATTATATGGACGACAATCGTTGATTGGGAGTGCATTCCATATAAATTTGGGAACATGGTTGATAACTCGTTGATTATCCTGCCAATAAGCCTTAAGTTTGATATCATCAGTAGATCACAGGATTGGCTCGGGTGGCGTGTAGGGTCGGTACGGTGCGAGCGGGATAGCCCGAACCATGCCGTAGATGGCCGTTACGGCAT
>JABXJS010000191.1 GCA_013538855.1 Herpetosiphonaceae bacterium | reverse complement strand
CCCACGCTGCTCCATCCCGAACCAGGTCGTGAACGCCACACACACCGAGGCTACTGCGGCATGCGCCGTGGGAACGTAGGGGGATGCGCGTCGTCCAACCGCCAGCGGCCACTTCCATTCGGAAGTGGCCGCTGGCTTTTTTAGCTTAACAGGATAGGTGAGGTGGGGGTGAGGTGGGTTGGATGCATACCTCATGATTCGTTAAAAGCTAAGGCCCCATCCAATTGGATGGGGCCTTGATCACGATGACTAGCTCGCTAGTCCTTTCGTGATGCTACAGTAACTGTCATTCATTAGCATCACCTCCTTTATCCCTGTGCAGTGTTACTAAACCCTTGCACGCAGTGAGTATAGCACTTTCGCGCGGGGTGTGTCAAGGGGTAGGGGTTACATCTTTAGTCGGATCTTGTACGTCAGTCATAGGGAGGGTTGAGCTAATTAACGAAGGGATGATCAGCGGCTGACCGATATAAATAACGTTGGCATTGCTGATCTTATTGGTCATCGTGATCTCATCGACTGTGGTGTTAAAGGCCAGCGCAATTGACTCGAGCGTATCACCCTCGCGGATAATGTACAGCCCCTCAGGCTGTTCGGTTGGTGCCGTGCGCAAGGCAAAAGCGGTTTTGGTGCCGCTTATATCTTCAGTGGGGGCTGGGGTAATATTGACGGTGAGTGGTGGAGTGGGACGACTTGCTGTTGGCACTCCACAGCCAACTAAACTAGCACCGATTGTGCCAATTAATAGTATCCTTCGTATTCGCATAGCTTGATCCTTGATTAAATGAGCTGTTCAATGTGTAATAGAGGCTGATCACCAGACTCGACTGTTTGAGGGGCTTTACGGCCAGCTAGGAAGAGATAGCCATACATAATGCTGCCGCTGGTTATGGCAACACCGATTTTAAACCACAGCGGCAGTGCAGACGGAGAGATAAACCCTTCAATGAGACCGGCCAAGATCAGGAACATCACAATGGCACCTGAAAGCTTGAATGCACGTTGAGCTGCCTTCACGAGGGCTGCGCGGCGTGATAGCAGGCCTGGGTGCAAAATTGCCCAGGCTAGCTGGAGGCCAGCCCCGCCAGCTAAGATAATAATGCTTAACTCGACTACAGCATGGGCAATTACAAAGCCCCAGAGCTTATCTGCGAAGCCGATGGATTGGGCAGCACCGGCGATGACGCCAAGCATCAGCCCATTGAAGTACAGCACATACAAGGTTAAAATACCAACTAACAACCCGCCCACAAAGGCACGAAAGGCAATGGCAATATTATTTGTCAAAATGAATGCAGCAGATGTTGCATTATCTTGGTTGATAGAGAGCCACCATTGGTTGTTATTTTGCATATCTGTAATAATGTGCTGCATTTCAGGCATCAGCTTAACACCTTCGTTGGGGTCGCGGGCAGCAATGACCCAGCCAACAACAACAGGGATGAGAAAGAAGATGAGTGACGCAAGAAAGAAAGGCAGTGTCTCACGGAACGTGCGTGGTAGATCGACAGCAAAGTAACGCCAAATGTTACTGACGCTGGCGCTCCGCTCGCGATAAATTGCCCCGTAGCTTTGGGCCACTAGGTCATTGAGGTAGACTGTGACTGGATGGCCAGGATAATCACGGCGAGCTTGGGCTAGATCAGATGTGGCTTGACGGTAGAGGCGGCCTAGCTCTTGCAGTTCGTTCGCCTGCATTGTTACGATATTGCTTTGAGCTGCACGCGTTAGCTGACTTAGGCGCTCCCAATATGGGCGTTTCGATAGGATAAAGTCTTCTACCATACTACCTCTGTCTTCGCTAAAGGGGTTGCAATGATTGATAATCGCTATTCAGATCGATATATTGTTGATACACCAGAAAGTATTGAGTTTGGCTACGATATCGCTGGTGTTGGCACCCGCTTCTTAGCAGCCTTACTCGATACAGCGATCTTCTTCATGTTGGGAACGACGGTGTACTTTATCCTCGATAAGGTAACATCCACTGATGAGTTTACCTTAATCGAAATATTGTTCTCGATCGGGTCGCTTATGCTCGCTGTCTATTATATCGCCTTTGAACAGTTCTGGAATGGACAGACGCCTGGCAAGCGCATCTTTGGTATTCGAGTGGTGCAAGAGGCTGGCCGCACGGTAACGTTCTCAGCGTCGTTGATCCGTAATTTGGTGCGCATGGTGGACTTCCTGCCGCTGCTCTATGGGTTTGCGGTGATTATGATGTTTGTCGATAAGCGCTCGCGCCGCTTAGGCGATATGGCCGCAGGCACACTTGTTGTGCGTGATCGGCAGCGCGTTACACTCAGTGACCTGCTTGAAACTGTGCGCTCGGGCCGAGTTGCAAGTGCGCTCGCTGACAATACGGCAACGCTGCTGCCGAACTTGGAGGCGGTTAGGCCCTCGGATATCCATATTGTGCAGGATTTTCTGCTACGGAGAGCAACGCTACCGCAAGATCGGCGGCAGCGGCTGGCTGGACAGTTGGCCTACGGGTTATTTCAGCGGCTCGGCTATAGCGTGCCAGGCGATCCTGAGCTCTTTTTACAGCAGATTACTGATCAGTATGTGGTGATGCGCGGCGAGCGTATGCTTGAACAGCGGCCATAGCTTGATCGAGGAGATCGCTGGCTGCCGCATCAAGCAGATGATGGCCAGGCAGGCGGCGGAACCAGGAATTCTGTTTGCGAGCGAAGCGGTGCGTGTTGAACTTGAGCTGGGTGATACAGGCGTGGGCAGGACTGCGCCCATGCCAGAGCGCCGCAAACTCAGCATAGCCGAGGCTCGACATAGAGGGGAGCTGCCACGGGTAGCCAGCGGCGACAAGCCCAAACACCTCGGCGATTAATCCAGCATGGATCATCGCCTCAACGCGGGCATCAATACGCTGATACAGATCGTCGCGCTCACGGTCGAGATGCAGCGTGAGCATACGATATGGCGGAGTCTGGCGCTGTTGGAGCAGACTAATTGGCTGACCCGTGATTCGCCACACCTCCAGCGCACGGATGACACGCCGAACATTGCGTGAGTCGATTGCACGCGCGGCGGCTGGATCAACGTGCTGTAGCTGCTGATGAAGCCACTCTGGGCCATGGACATCAGCATCAGCTTGCAGCTGTGCCCTCACCGCCTCATCAGGCGCAACGCGCGGAATCTGCCAGCCCTCAAGGAGCGCCGCCACATACTGCCCTGTTCCCCCAACAATTAACGGTACACGACCACGAGCCAGTATCGCCTCAATCGTGGCATAGGCGGCTGTCTGATACATGGCGAGCGAGTAGTCGGCGTCGGGCGGGACGATATCGATGAGGTGGTGTGGAACCTGGGCGCGCTCAGCAAGCGTTGGCTTGGCTGTGCCGATGTCCATGCCCTGGTAGATCAGGCGTGAGTCGGCGGAGACGATCTCGGCGCTGAGCTGAGCGGCCAAGTCGAGCGAGAGCGCGGTTTTGCCGACGGCGGTTGGCCCAACAATTGCGACAATAAGTGGCAGAAGTGCAGTCATGACCTGCATGATAGGCGGCTTTGATCGAGTGTCAAGCAGGCAACACATTTTTGGGGTAAAGTAGCATAGGACACATTTAGGAGGACATGAATGAGCACGAATCACGATCATCCTGCTTCAAAGGGCCATGGCGACACCTTGGAGGAGCAAACAGGCGGCTTGAAGGGCCAGACGGGCTACAACAGCCAGTTTGAGCAAGGCAAGTACGATAACGATCATGTGGCAGACTCAGGCGGCACAGTCGATGACCGCGCTGGCTCGTATGAGGATGGCTACGCCGCTCCAGAGCGCAGCGATGCGATCAATGCTGCACCACCAATACCACCGCAGTCGCCCAATATTCACGACACAAGCAACAATTATGATGATGCTCAGGTTGGAATGACGCCGGCAGACGACGTCGAGGAGGAATAGACGTGCGCTTGTACGATTCGCGACGGCAAGATGTGATAGCGGTTGAGCCACCAGATGGCACAGTGCGGATGTATGTGTGTGGCATTACGCCCTACGACACAACGCACATGGGCCATGCGCGCACCTATGTGGTGTTTGACACCATCCGCCGTGTGCTCGAGTGGGAAGGCTTTGATGTGAACTATGTGCAAAACGTTACGGATATCGATGACGATATTCTGCGTAAGAGCGCCCAGCTTGGCCTAGCCTGGGATGAGCTAGGCGAGCGCGAGACGGCGCGTTTTCTGCGCGATATGGATGCGCTCAACGTGGCACGGCCCGATCACTATGTGAAAGCAACCTCGGCGATTGATGAAATTGTCCAGATCACCGAGGGGCTGATCGCGCGGGGCCTGGCCTATGAGCGCGCGGGCAACGT
Source organism: Herpetosiphonaceae bacterium (assembly GCA_013538855.1). GTDB lineage: Bacteria > Chloroflexota > Chloroflexia > Chloroflexales > Herpetosiphonaceae > OHK22. The sequence continues at coordinate 60,738 of JABXJS010000191.1, read as the reverse complement.
ATATTTTTCGGTGCAGTCCGACCCAAGCTTTGGCGAGCTGGCGCATACCGACTATGCGCATATGCTTGAGATCGCGAATCAACGTGGGAACTTCCCTGACGACCCGCACAAGCGTGATCCGCTTGACTTTGTGCTCTGGCAGGCGGCTAAGCCTGGTGAGCCGACCTGGGACAGCCCGTGGGGCAAGGGCCGCCCTGGCTGGCATATCGAGTGCACAGCATTGGTGCTGAAACATCTTGGGCCGCAGATCACAATTCATGGCGGTGGCGGCGACTTGCAGTTTCCACATCATACCTGTGAGATTGCGCAGGCGGAGAACTACACCGGCCAGCATCCGCACGCCGAGGTGTGGGCGCACGTGGGGATGGTGCACTACGAAGGCGAAAAGATGAGCAAATCATTGGGTAACCTGGTGTTGGCCAGCGACACGCTCAAGTCCTATAGCGCCGACGCGCTACGGATCGCGCTGCTTAAGTACCACTACCGTGAAGAGTACACGTATACAGAGGCTGATCTGCCCTGGGCCACACGGGTCGTCGAGCGGCTACAGGCGGCGGTCGTGAGCGGCAGTGGCGGCGGGCGACAGTCGGCAGAGCAGCTGCGCAATGATATTTTGGCGGCGCTTGACGCTGACTTTAACACCCCGGAGTGTATCAATCTGCTGATTGATCTCGCCGAGGCTGCGCTCAACGCCGATATTGATGACGCTGACCTTGCACGCGATACCATGCTTGAAGTGGGCGCTATGCTGGGGCTAAGCACTGAAGCGTGGATGTAGCAAGGATCCTCGTGGGCGTGGAGCATATCATGTGCTGCTCCACGCCTTTTTGATTCTACTCACTTGGCTGGCCAAGCTCCTGGTTGAGCGCCTTGAGATACTGGAGAATATGGCGGCGGTTCGCGCCAAAGTCGCCGCTGCCTTTGAGCGAGTGTGACTGGACATCGACGCGCGTCTGTGATCCCTCGGGAACAAATGAGATCTTCATCTGGTCCTCGAACATGCCAAAGAGGACACCGACCGAGACCTCAAGCGAGCGGTGATCGCTGGCGATGTTGGTTATCTGCCAGCCGCGCTGCTGCTGAATGGCGGCCTCGGAGGCTGCAAACAGCTGATCGGGGGATTGGCTGTAGCGTGGCGAGGCTAGCTCGGGAAACTGCGGGGTATCGCTGGTAAAGGCCGTGTTCGTATTGAGGCCCGCGCGAAATTTGGCCGAAAAGTCATCAACGCCTTGGTAGGCATAAAATACAAGCCCAATACAGACGAAGAAGAGCACCAGTCGCTTGGTGGGAAAGCGCTTGGGTTTAGGCCGAAACACCCAGCGCACAAGCGAAAATACCGTAATCATAGCGACGATGATAGCAAGCGCAACAAAGACTTCCCAGGGCAGGATGTCAGCATCGATTGACATTATTGAACCCCCTTTGATCTTCAAAATACGGCTCATGGTACCATATTCGCATCTTCGTGCTGGCGCAGTAGCTAGCTGCGGCGGTAGGCCGTGCGATAGAGGATAGCAGTATGCATAAACGACGATCAACAGAAAAAGCGATACCACGGCGGCGCTCATCAACGCTGAAAATTCAGCGTCAGCTGCTCCTGCTCAAGCTGCTTGTGGCCGAGGCGCACCCAGCAGCTGTGCTGATTGCCCAGATTAACGCGCAGCTGCCAGGCGCATACCCGGCGGCAGCGAAGGCGGCACTGCGCCATGATCTGCGGGCGCTGCGAACCACGTTCAAGTGTCAGATCAACTATGTGCATGGGCGCGGGTTTGTGCTTGTTGATGCCGGGGACTTCAAGCTGGTGCAGCTGGATGCGCACGCCCTCCGAGCGCTGCGGCACTTGCGCTCAACCGTTGCGGATACAGCACCTGAGCGGGAGATCATCACGGCGTTGGTTAACCAGATCACGGCGCATCTGACGGCAGGGCAGCAAGCGCTGGCTGATGCAGCAGAACCAGTGATCAACCTAGACGGTCCACGCATCACCTACAGCGATGATCAACGAACCCTGCAAAAACTTGGGCAAGCCAAGGCACTGCGGCGCTGGGTGACGTTTCGCTACCGTTCGAATATGCGTGGAATGGATGAGACACATCAAGTTGCGCCGGTGGAGCTGTTTAAGCGCGACGGCCACACCTACCTGCTGGGCTACTGCCGCCAGGGGCCAGCCGCGATGGTTGAGCGCGTGGGCGGCTATGTGGACTATCGGGTTGACTACATGCTGCCAGCAAGCGTTGAGCTGCTGCCTGATCGACTGCCGCCGCAGCTGCCGAAGCGGCGGCAGTGGCAGGTGGTGTACGAGCTTAGCCCAGAGGTGGCGCGCAACCAGCATGTGGCCCACTGGCTGCCAGAGACACAGATCGAGTACCGTGATGACGGGTCGGCGCTGGTTACAGCAGTGACGCACAATCTATGGCAGGCGCGCCAAACGCTGCTGCGCTATCTTGATGCATGTCGCGTGCTTGAGCCAGCGGAGCTTGTGGCGATGATGGCGGCGACAGCGCGCGATCTGCTGGCGCTGTACACGAGCGATAGAGCGCGCTGAGGCGAGCGATTGAGGTTTCCAATGCGCATGGTCGTGCTGGACCAGCTACAATCAAAGCCATGTTTTTGATTGGAGGCGAACCAATGCAATGGAATCCACAGCAGTATGAGCAGTTCGAGCGCGAGCGCAGCGCGCCGTTTCGCGACGCGAGCCAGCTGATCCACGTGCGCCCACAGCTGGAGGTGATCGACCTTGGATGTGGGACGGGCGCACTCACCAGCCGCCTAGCTGAGCTGCTCCCGAACAGCAGCGTGCTGGGCATCGACACATCGGCGGAGATGCTGCAGCAGGCGCAGCAGTATGTGCGGCCAGGCGTGACGTTTGAGCAGGCGGCGATTGAGCATGTGCATGGAGCGTGGGATGTGGTATTCTCGCACGCGGCAATTCAGTGGATCGCGGAGCATCCGCGCTTGATCGCGCACCTGTGGAGCCTTGTGCGGCCTGGTGGCCAGCTGGTCGTACAGCTGCCGTCGAACCATGGCCATGCGAGCCACACGCTGATGGCGCACCTAGCGCAGCAGGAGCCGTATCGGAGCGCGCTTGGTGGCTGGACGCGGCAGGTGCCAGTGCTAAGCATCGAGCAGTACGCGACGCTGCTCTGGGAGCTAGGCGGCACCGAGCTGACCGTGTTCGAGAAGGTGTATCCGCATGAGTTTGCCAGCGCAGACAGCATTGTGGAGTGGGTGAAAGGAACGGCGCTGCTGCCATATGTGCAGCGGCTACCGAGTGCGCTGCGCGACGATTTTGTGGCGCAGTACCGTGAGCTGCTGCGTGCACAGCTGCCGATGCAGCCAGTATTTTATGGTTTTCGACGCATTATCTGGGCGGCGACGCGGCCAGCACAGGAATAGACAGGAGAAGCTATGGAACAAGCGCGGCTCAGCCGTGTGCAGCGGCTTTCGATGCAGCTCTCGTATTGGCTGCATCCGGCGGTGGTGCTGCTGGCATCGATGTGGCTGGCGAGCTATCTGCAGCGGCGTAGTGTCGGACTGGCGCTGCTGGACACCCTGGTGATTATGGGCGGGCTGGCACCGGGGCTGGGCTACTTGGCGTGGCAGGTGCGACGCGGCGCAGTGAGCCACCCGCACCTGCTGTTTAAAGAAGAGCGGCGGATTGTGCTGCCGCTGCTGGTGCTGGGCATCGCAGGCGCGTGGCTGATCTACTGGCTGATCGATGCGCCGACAGCGATCATTGTCGGCATGCAGATCGGCGTTATCGAAGGTGTGCTGGTGGTGGCGATCACACGCTACTGGAAGATCAGCCTGCATGCGATGACGGCGATGACATGTGCAGCGCTGTTCATTCCAGTTGCACCAATCTGGACGCTGGTGATCGCGCTGGTCGGCATTGTCACCGGGCTGGCGCGCATCCCAATTCGGCACCACACGGTGGGGCAGGTGCTCGGCGGCTGGCTGTACGGCTTTGGCATGACCGTGGCGCTGATCTGGCTGCTGACCGGAGCGCTGTAGCGGTTGGGTGGATCGCGCACGACCCACCCAACCAGTTTAGGCGGCGACCGGCTGGCGCTGGAGAGCGGCGACCACCGCTGTGCCGACGGCCTCGGTGGAGTAGGCACTGCCAGCTGCGGCAAGATCGGCGGTGACAATGCCTTGCTCAAGGGTGGCGGCGACGGCGGCCTCGACGGCTGCGGCCTCGGCCTCTAGGCCCAGCGAGTGGCGCAGGAGCAGGGCGGTGCTGAGGATGGTGGCCAGCGGATTGGCGCGACCCTGGCCCGCGATGTCAGGCGCGCTGCCGTGGATCGGCTCATAGAGGCCGCGCTGACCATCACCGAGCGAGGCGGATGGGAGCATGCCCAGCGAGCCGGTGAGCATCGACGCCTCATCGGTGAGAATATCGCCGAACATATTTTCGGTGACGATCACATCGAAGTCGGCGGGGCGGCGCAGCAGATGCATGGCGCAGGCATCGACCAGAATGTGCTCAAGGCGCAGGTCAGGATACTCGTGGGCGACAATCTCGGTGGTGACGCGCCGCCAGAGGCGTGATGTCTCCAGCACATTGGCCTTATCGACAGAGGTGAGCAGGCCACGGCGCTGGCGAGCGAGATCGGCGGCGCGGCGCACGACGCGGGCGATCTCGGAGGTGGTGTAGACACAGGTGTCGTAGGCGCGCTCCTCATCGGGGCGGATGAAGACGCTCTCCTTGGCCCCGAAGTAGATGCCGCCGGTTAGCTCACGGACGACGATCAAATCGACGCCGCGGACCAGCTCTGGACGCAGGGGCGAGCGTTCGGCGAGCTGCTCGGGGACAGCGACCGGGCGCAGGTTGGCGTAGAGGCCGAGGGCCTTGCGCAGGCCGAGGAGGCCCTGCTCGGGGCGCACCTTGGCACGTGGATCGTCCCACTTTGGGCCGCCGACAGCGCCGAGCAGCACCGCATCGGCGGCTTCGCAGGCGGCGAGGGTAGCGGCGGGCAGCGGGCTACCGGTGGCGTCGATGGCGCAGCCGCCGAGCAGGGCTTCACGGTAGGCGAAGCTGTGGCCGTAGGCTGCGGCGACGGCGTTGAGCACACGCACGCCCTCGGCGACCACCTCGGGGCCGATGCCATCGCCAGGGAGAAGAGCAATTGTTGCTTGCATAGAGCTTCCTTTCATCAACATACTGGCGGCTAGGCACCAGCGGCAAGCGTGTTCACGCGATCGGGGTGGCGGGCCTCGTAGGCGGCGATGGCAGCGGCCTGCGCCTGGAGATAGCCGAGCTGATCGACGCCGTGGATGAGGCAGTGCTTCGAGAACGCATCGATGGGAAACGGCACGCGGCGACCATCGGGGAGGAGCAGCAGCTGCTGCTCAAGATCGACGCTGAGCAGCGTGTCGGGGTCCTCCGCGCACATGCTGATGAGCTGGTCGAGGGTCGCGGCATCGACGACGATGGGGAGCAGGCCATTTTTGAGCGCGTTGTTGCGGAAGATATCGGCGAAGTAGGTGCTGACGACGGCCTGAAAGCCGAAGCCCAGCAGCGCCCAGGGCGCGTGCTCGCGCGATGAGCCACAGCCGAAGTTGTGGCCAGCGACGAGGATTTTGGCCCCAGCGGCGTGGGGCTGGTTGAGGATGAACTCGGGATTAGCGCGCCAGTCGGAGAAGAGCGCATCGCCGAGGCCCGCCTTATCGGTGACTTTTAAAAAGCGCGCGGGGATGATCTGATCGGTGTCGATATTTTCGATGGGCAGGGCCACAGCGCGGCCTGCGAACGTGGTGATTGGCTCCACTAGAGCACCTCCTGAGATTGCTGCGCCCACTCATAGAGCGCGCGGGCTTTGACCGCCTCGCCGAACAGGGCCATGCCAGCATTGATCACGCTGAGGCTGACGGTGCCGCGCCAGAACCAGGGCTGGCCGGCGGCCTTGCGCTCCATCGTGTTGCCAAGCAGGCTCAGGCCGAAGCCGATGGTGGCGAGACCGGCGGGGGCGAGGCGCAGCCACTTCTGATGCTGGGTCATACGGCTACTCCAAGCAGCTCGCGCACATCGGCGATGCGGCCGGCGATGGCGGTGGCGGCGGCGGTGAGCGGGCTAGCGAGGAAGGTGCGCCCGCCGCGGCCCTGGCGGCCCTCGAAGTTGCGATTGCTGGTGCTGACCGCATACTGGCCGGGCTGGAGTTGATCACCGTTCATCGCGATGCACATCGAGCAGCCGGCCTCGCGCCACTCGGCCCCGGCGGCGGTGAAGACCTGATCAAGGCCCTCGGCCTCGGCCTGGGCCTTGACCTGCTGCGAGCCTGGGACGACGAGCACGCGCACGCCGGGCGCAACCTGATTGCCGCGCAGAATATCGGCGGCGGCGCGCAGGTCGGTGATGCGCGAGTTGGTGCAGGAGCCGATGAACACCACGTCGATGGGATGGTCGAGCAGCGCCTGCTCTGGCTCCAGGCCCATGTACTGGAGGGCCTTATCGAGCGCGATGCGCTGGCTGTGGTCGGCTTGGGCGGCGGGGCTGGGCACGCGGCCGGTGATGGGCATGCCCATGCCGGGATTGGTGCCGTAGGTGATCATCGGGGCCAAGGTGTTGGCATCGAGCACGACGGTGTGGTCGTAGGTTGCGCCGGGATCGGAGGGCAGCGTGCGCCACTCGGCGACGGCCTGATCCCACGCTGCGCCCTTGGGAGCGTGCGGGCGGCCCTTGAGCCACTCGAAGGTGGTCTCATCGGGGGCGATCAGGCCGGCGCGTGCGCCGGCCTCGATGGACATATTGCAGATGGTCATGCGCTCTTCCATCGAGAGGCTGCGGATGGCCGAGCCGGTGTACTCGAGCACATAGCCCGTGCCGCCGCCGACGCCGATCTCGGCGATGATCGCGAGGATGATATCTTTGGCGGTGACGCCAGGCTGGAGCTGGCCCTCAACGCGAATCTCGCAGGTTTTGGGCTTATTTTGCAGCAGGCACTGCGTGGCGAGCACGTGGCCGACCTCGCTGGTGCCGATGCCGAAGGCCAGCGCGCCGAATGCGCCATGGGTGCTGGTGTGCGAGTCGCCGCAGACGATGGTCATGCCCGGCTGAGTCAGGCCCTGCTCGGGGCCGATGACGTGGACGATGCCCTGGTTGGCGGTGCCTAGCTCGAAGAGCGGAATGCCAAACTCGCGGCAGTTGGCGACGAGCTGCTCGAGCTGCTTGCGGGCGACGGCATCGGTGACGGGGATCGTGCCATCGGCACCGCGCGGCGTGGTGGGCGTGCTGTGGTCCATCGTCGCTACGGTGTGATCGGGACGGCGGACGCGCAGGCCGCGCTCGCGCAGAACCGTGAACGCCTGCGGTGATGTTACCTCGTGGACGAGGTGCAGATCGATGTACAGCGTCGCTGGCGATTGATCATCGGCGGCCTGGACGACGTGGGCGTCCCAGACCTTCTCAAACAATGTTTTGGGCATCGTGCCTACCTCAAAAAAACGGCACTTGTTGGCCAAGAGCCAGAACAAGCGCCGTTGCTTCAGTGGATTGATGACTGCTCCGGCGGGCGGAGCGCAGGTGATCTAGGATTCGCGGTACTCGAGCCAGCCCCACTTATCGGGCGTCTCGCCGCTGAACAGGCCAAAGAAAGACTTTTGCAGCTCGGTGGTGATCGGGCCACGGCGGCCCTCACCGATGGTCATGCCATCGACCGAGCGAATGGGCGTGATCTCGGCGGCGGTGCCGGTGAAGAAGATTTCGTCGGCCAGGTAGAGCATCTCGCGGGGCATATTTTGCTCGCGGATCTCGTAGCCGTGCTCCTCGGCGAGCGTCAGCACCGTGTCGCGGGTGATGCCAGGGAGGATGGCGGCGGTAACCGGCGTGGTATAGATCACGTTATCGCGGATGATAAACAGGTTTTCGCCGCTGCCCTCGCTGAGCCGACCGTGGACATCGAGCGCGATGCCCTCGGTAAACCCATTGCGCGTCGCTTCCATGACAATTAGCTGCGACGACAAATAGTTGCCGCCGGCCTTGGCCATGGTTGGGAACGTATTGGCGGCCGGGCGATTCCACGAGGAGACGCAGACATCAACGCCCTGCTCCAGGCCCTCGGCCCCCAGGTACGCGCCCCACTCGATGGCGGCGATCATGGTCTCGACAGGCGCTTTGGTGGGGTTGACGCCAAGCGTGCCGTAGCCGCGCCAGACCAGCGGGCGCAGATAGGCGGACTCGAGGCCATTCGTGTGGACCACGGCGTGGCAGGCCTGGGTGAGCTGCTCGACCGAGTAGTCGATCTGCATGCGGTAGATGCGGGCAGAGTCGATCAGGCGACGCAGGTGCGGTTGCAAGCGAAAAATGGCGGTGCCGTTGGGTGTCTTGTAGGCGCGAATGCCCTCAAACACCGACGATCCATAGTGCAGCGCGTGAGTCATCACGTGCACGGTGGCGTTTTCCCACGGGATCAGCTCGCCATTCATCCAAATCGATTTGGTTGGATTGATACCGGCCATCAGGATTTCCTCGCTTTCGCTTCCGCACAAGAACAAGAGCGCAACACAGAACATAGGAACGCCATTGTTGCTCTATGCTCCTTGTGCTAGGTCGTGGTTCTGTGTACTGCTAAGTTTAAGCTGCGCGTGCATTTTCTTCAACGCTGCGCCGCGTCATGCCTCGGCCAAGAGCAGATCGGCGGTGACAGCCTGGCGCTGCTCGCGCTGGCGCAGCAGGGGCAGCTCGAGCGAGTCGACGAGCGCCTGCCAGCTGGCCTCGATAATGTTGGACGAGCAGCCGACGGTGGACCAGCGCTGATCGCCCTGAGCGGCCTCGATCAGCACGCGGGTGGTGGCGGCGGTGGCGGCCTCGGGGTCGAGGATGCGCACCTTGTAGTCGACCAGCGACACCGTGCTTAGCTCGGGGTAGGAGGGCAGCAGCGCCTTGCGCATCGCCTGATCGAGGGCGTTGACTGGGCCATCGCCCTCGGCGGCGGTGTGGTAGATGGTCGTGCCGACGCGCACCTTGACCGTGGCCTCGGCGAGCATAGGCAGATCGCGGCGCTGCTCAACCACGATCATCACATCCAGCAGCTCGAACGGCGCGCGGTAGTCGGCGGCGGCGCGGCGCACCAGCAGCTCGAAGGAGCCTTCGGCGGCCTCGAACTGAAAGCCGCGGCTCTCCAGCAGCTTGACGCGGTCGAGCACGTCGCGCTCTAGGCCCTGGCTGTCGATGCCCAGCTCATCGGCGCGCATGCGGATGTTGCCGCGGCCGGACAGCTCGCTGACAACAACGCGCTTCTGGTTGCCGACGAGGGTTGGGTCGATGTGCTGATAGGAGTGCTCGACCTTGGCCACCGCCGCCACGTGGATGCCGCCCTTGTGGGCGAAGGCGCTGCGCCCGACGTAGGCCGCGTGCTCGTCGGGGTTGAGGTTGGCGATCTCGCTGACCGTGCGCGACAGCTCGGTCAGGCGGCTGAGCTGCTCGGGCGCGACGCAGGCGTAGCCGAGCTTGAGCTGGAGGTTGGGCACAATCGAGATTAAATTAGCGTTGCCGCAGCGCTCGCCGTAGCCGTTGATCGTGCCCTGCACCTGGCGCGCGCCCGCCTGAATCGCGACGAGCGAGTTTGCGACCGCCAGCTCGCTATCGTTGTGGGTGTGAATGCCGAGCGGCGTTGCGAACTCGGCGCTCACGTGGCGCACAACGTGGCTGATCCAGTCGGGCAGCGAGCCGCCGTTGGTGTCGCAGAGGACGAGCCAGTCGGCACCGGCGCGGGCGGCGGCGGCGAGGGTGGCAAGGGCGTAGGCGGGGTCTTCGCGGAAGCCGTCGAAGAAGTGCTCGGCGTCGTAGATCACCTCTTTGCCGTGCTGCTTCATCAGGGCGACGCTATCGCCGATCATGGCCAGATTTTCGTCGCGGGTGGTCTCGAGCACGTGGGTGACGTGGAGCACCGACGACTTGCCGACGAGCGTTACGACCGGCGTGCGGGCCTCTAGCAGCGCCGCGAGGTTGGCATCGCTGGCGGCGGGCGTGTTGGCGCGGCGGGTGGAGCCGAAGGCGGCGATGCGCGCGTCCCACTGCTGCTGGGCGGCCGCGCGAAAAAAGGCGGCATCCTTGGGATTGGAGCCAGGCCAGCCGCCCTCGATGTAGCGCATGCCAAAGCGATCTAGCTCGCGGGCGATGCGCAGCTTATCGGCGACAGAGAGCGAGAGACCCTCGCGCTGCGTGCCGTCGCGCAGCGTTGTATCGTAGAGATGAACTTCCATTGCGTGCTCCTTATGCAGGCAGGCGCAGCGCTACAGTAACCTAAGCGTAGCGTTTGGAGTGCCCACATCGTCGTAGACAGCGCCGCTGATTCCAGCCGCGCCGTTGCGCTGGAAGCGAGAGTTGTGCCTGCCCGGAAGATTTAGTCGTCCGTGGTGACAGGCGCTGGTGAGCGCGGGTAGCTGCCGAACAGCTTGAGCGTGGCCGCGTGCTGCTCAAGGTCGCGCAGGGCGCGGGCGACGGCGGCATCCTCGCGATGGCCATCGAGATCGAGCAGAAACACATAGTCGCCTAGCTCGGCCTTGGTTGGGCGCGACTCGATCTTCGACAGGTTGATGTTGGCGCGGGCGAACAGCTCCAGCACGCGGTAGAGCGCGCCGGCCCGGTTGTCGCGCAGCGTAAAGGCCAGCGAGGTCTTGTCGTTGCCGCTAGGCGGTGCGTCGTAGGGCGCAAGCACCACGAAGCGCGTGCAGTTGTTGTCGCGATCCTGAATCGAGCGGGCGAGCACCACTGCGCCAGCTTGGGCGGCGGCATGGCCGGTGGTCAGCGCAGCAGCGCGGCGCTCGTCGGCCAGGGCATCGCGCAGGGCAGCGGCGGTGCTCAGCGCGGCGACAGTGGCGACGCTGGGCAGGCAGCGCTCGACGAAGCGGCGGCTCTGGGCCAGCGGCTGCGGGTGCGAATAGAGCACCTCGATGGCATCGAGGCTGAGGCCAGGCCGTGCGGCCAGCACATTGCGAATCGGCAGCACAATCTCGCGGACGATCCGCAGGCGGGTCTCGTGGATCAGCACATCGAGCGTCGTGCTGACGCTGCCCTCTAGCGCGTTCTCGATCGGCAGGACGCCCACGCTGGCGGCGCCGGTCTCGACGGCCGTGACGACAGCGGGCATGCTGGTGAGCGGCAGAAAGGTGGCGTCGGAGCCGCCGATCTGGCGCGCGGCCAGCTCGCTCCAGGTGCCAACGGGGCCGAGATAGGCCACCGACTGCGGATCGTGCGTCATCTAGACCTCCAAGCGTCCGAGCAGCGAGCTGCCGAACAGATCGACTTCGTGGCTGGTGGTTTCGCTCGCGAGGCGCGAGGTTGTCTCGGCCTTGAGGCGCTCCTGGCGCGCCTGCAGCAGCTTGTTGAGCGCATTGACATAGGCCTCGGCGGCGGCGACGATGATATCGACGTTGACGCCGTAGCCCTTCCAGACGCGCTCCTCAGGCTTGAGCATGCCCAGGGTGGTGCGCTTATTGGGGCGGATACCCTCGACGACCTGCACCGAGACCTCGCCGACGGCGTCGATGCCCTCGGTGATGGCGTTGATGGCGAACTCAAGCAGCGTGACCGGCGTCTTGACGATGCGATTGATCGCCGAGTACACGGCATCGACGGGGCCGGTGCCCTGGGCCGACTCGATGTGCACATTGCCGCGCACGTCGGTCATACGCACGGTGGCGGTGGGGATGGCCTGGGTGCCAGAGGCGAACTGCACGTGCTCCAGGGTGAACACGGGCGTTGGGCGGCCGGCCTCCTCCACGACCAGCGCCTCGATGTCGCGGTCATCGACATACTTCTTCTGGTCGGCGATCTCTTTGAAGCGGCCGAACAGGTGGTTCAGCTCGGTGTCGCCGAAGGTGTAGCCGAGCTCCTCGACGCGGCGGCGGAAGGCGTGGCGGCCGGAGTGCTTGCCGAGCACGAGGGCGTTGCCGCTCTGGCCGACGCTCTCGGCGCTCATGATCTCGTAGGTCAGCGGGTTTTTGAGCACGCCGTCCTGGTGGATGCCGGCCTCGTGGGCGAAGGCGTTGGCACCGACGATGGCCTTGTTCGGCGGCACATTGACACCGGTGCAGGCGCTGACGAGCCGTGAGGTTGGCGTGATCTGGGTGCTGTCGATGCCAGTGCTGAGCTCGTAGAACTGGCTGCGCGTCTTGATGGCCATGACCACCTCTTCGAGCGAGGCGTTGCCGGCGCGCTCGCCGATGCCGTTGATCGTGCACTCGACCTGGCGTGCGCCAGCCAGCACGCCAGCGAGCGAGTTGGCGACGGCCAGGCCCAGGTCGTCGTGGCAGTGGGTGGAAAAGGTGACCTGCTCCGCGCCTGGGACGTGCTCGATCAGGTCGCGGATCATGGCGCGGTACTCGTCGGGCGTGAGGTAGCCGACGGTGTCGGGGATGTTCAGCGTGGTGGCTCCGGCGGCGATGGCAACGCCGACGGCCTGGCGCAGGAACAGTGGATCGCTGCGGCCGGCGTCCTCGGGCGAGAACTCAACATCGTCGCAGAGCGAGCGGGCGAAGGTCACGGCATGCTTGATCTGCTCCAGCGCGGCCGCGCGCGAGATGCGCAGCTTGTGGTGCAGGTGGATGTCGGAGGTGGCCAGGAATGTGTGGATGCGGCGCTTGGCGGCTGGCGCGATGGCCTTGGCGCAGGCCTCGATGTCGGCCTGGGTGGCGCGTGACAGGCCGCAGATCACCGGGCCGTCGGCAGTGCCGATCTCGCGGGCGATGGTGTTGACGGCCTCCCAGTCGCCAGGGGAGGCGGCGGGAAAGCCAGCCTCAATAATATCGACGCCAAGGCGGGCCAGCTGGCGGGCGACCTCGAGCTTCTCGTGCAGGTGCATCGTGCAGCCAGGGGCCTGCTCGCCGTCGCGCAGCGTGGTGTCGAAAATACGTACATAGGGTTCCATTACATTCGCTCCTGATGGCCCCTGCTCGGCGCGCGCTGAAGCTGCTTGCTCCAACTCCTACCTTCGCTTACGCAGCACCGAGGTGGTGGCCGATGTCAGTTGATTAAGCACAGCGATCTGGTTCCGACCGACGCGCAGCTACTCGCCGGGCGTAACTTCCTTGGGGCTGACGAACGGCATCATGGCGCGCAGGCGGCGGCCAACTTGCTCGATCGGGTGCTCGACATCGGCGGCGCGGGCGGCGTTGAAGCGCTGGCGGCCGGTGTGGTTCTCCTCGATCCAGTCTTCGGCAAAGGCACCATTTTGAATCTCGGCCAGAATCTGGCGCATGGCGGCCTTGGTCTCGGCGGTGATGATGCGCGGGCCAGCGACGTAGTCGCCCCACTCGGCGGTGTCGCTGACCGAGTAGCGCATGTAGTTCAGGCCGCCCTGATAGAACAGATCGACGATCAGCTTCAGCTCGTGCATGCACTCGAAGTAGGCGACCTCGGGCTGATAGCCGGCCTCGACCAGTGTCTCGAAGCCCGCCTTGACCAGCGCCGATACGCCGCCGCAGAGGATCGTCTGCTCACCGAAGAGGTCGGTCTCGGTCTCCTCGGCAAAGGTGGTTGTGAGCACGCCGGCGCGGGTGCAGCCAAGGCCCTTGGCGTAGGCCAGCGCGTTGTCGAGCGCCGCGCCGCTGGCGTCCTGGTGGACAGCGACGAGCGCGGGCACGCCGCCGCCGTGCTCAAAGACCTCGCGGACACGATGTCCAGGCGACTTCGGCGCGATCATGGATACGTCGACGCCTGCTGGCGGTACGATCTGGCCGTAGCGAATGTTAAAGCCGTGGGCGAACATCAGCGTGGCATTGGGCTTAAGATTTGGCCCAATCTCATCGCTGTACAGGCTGGCCTGAACGGTATCGGGCACCAGCACCATCACCACATCGGCGGCCTGCGTGGCCTCGGCGACGGACAGAACCGTGAGACCAGCCGCGCTGGCTTTGGCGCGCGAGCGACTGTTCGGGTGGAGGCCAACCACAACGCTGACGCCGCTGTCTTTGAGGTTGAGGGCGTGGGCGTGACCCTGCGAGCCATAGCCGATGATCGCGACAGTTTTATCCTTCAGCCGACCAAGATCGGCGTCGTTGTCGTAGTAAAGCTTTGCCATACAGCGTTGATCCTTTCAATCACAGTGCGCCGTGTGCAGCGCATACAGGTAGCTTGCTAGCGTGTGCTTAACTCCAGCCCGACGACACTGTCGCTCTCAACACTGAGCCGCTGGATCAGGCGCGGTCCTAGGCGCTGGCCTGGACGTCGTCCATATACTCGCCCCACCACAGGTTCCAGTTCATGTCCTCGTCGGCGTATTTGGCCTTGGCCGTGTCGGCGGCGGGCGTGGTCGGCGCGGCGGTGTCGCTGGCGGGCGTGCTGGTCATCTCGTAGCGCTCCATGGTGTGTCTCCTTTGATTAAACATGTGCGATTGATCGAACGCGGTACAAAAAGCGCGCGTCAGGCGGCGCGATCAACGCTTTTGGGCGCGCTGACGGTGCTGCTGCCGCGAACCATGGCGACGCAGCCGGTGCGCACCATCTCGCGGATGCCAAACGATTTGAGCAGGTCGATGAAGCGGTCGGCGGCGTCCGGCTCGCTGGTTAGCTCGACCATCAGGCTGTCGGGGGTGACATCGACCACCCGTGCGCCGAAAATATCGGCGATCTGCATCAGGTCGCTGCGGCGGGCGGGCGGCGCGAAGACCTTGGCCAGCACCAGCTCGCGCGACACATTGGCGTCGGCGGTCACATCGCTGACCTTGAGCACGTCGATCAGCTTGTAGAGCTGCTTGATCACCTGCTCGACGCTGGTGTTATCGCCGTCCACCACCAGCGTCATGCGCGAGATGCCCGGCTGCTCGGAGTGGCCCACGGTGAGGCTTTCGATATTGAACCCACGGCGGCGAAACAGGCTGACGGCGCGGTTGAGCACGCCAGGCTGATCGCGGAGCAGGGCAACAAGTGTATGTTTCATCTGGATGGCTCCTTATCTTAGGCTGAAGCGCTGGCTTCAAACGTCTCTGGCCGGTGCTGACGCACTGCTACTTGATGGCGACTGGCTCAGTCGCGGCTGGCTCCTCGAACATTTCGCTGATGCTGGCTCCGGGCGCGACCATCGGATAGACGTTGACCTCGCGCTCGACCACGAACTCAAGCAGGAAGGGGCCGCGTGTGCCGCGTGCGGTGTGGATAGCCGCGGCGACGCCAGCCGCGCTGTCGATGCGCAGGCCAGGGATGCCGTAGGCGTCGGCGACCTTGATGAAGTCAGGACTCCACATCGGCGTGGCCGAGTAGCGGCGCTCGTGAAACAGCTCCTGCCACTGGCGCACCATGCCCAGGAAGCCGTTGTTGATGATGGCCATCTTGAGCGGCAGGCCCTCTTGCACCACCGTGGCTAGCTCCTGAATGTTCATCTGCCAGCCGCCGTCGCCAGCGATCACCCAGACCTCCTCGTCGGGACAGGCGATCTGCACGCCAACGCCTGCGGGCAGGGCAAAGCCCATCGTGCCCAGGCCGCCGGAGGTGATGTGGCTGTGCGGCTGCAGGTAGTCGATGAGCTGGGCGGCCCACATCTGGTGCTGGCCCACGTCGGTGACGAAGCGCGCCGCGCCACGGACGATGCGGGTTAGCTCGGCGTAGACATCGTGCGGGCGGAACAGGCCGCTGTCATTTTTGTACTGCTTCTGCGAGCGCGTGGCCTGCATCTCGCGCACCTGCTGGAGCCATGCGGCGCAGTCGCGCGGCTCGACGGCCGCGATCAGCGCGCTTAGCACGCTGCGGGCATCGCCAACGATGGGCACATCGGCATAGACATTCTTGCTGATCTCGGCCGGGTCGATATCGATGTGGATGATCTTGGCGTGCCTGGCGAACGTGTCGAGCTTGCCGGTCACGCGGTCGTCGAAGCGCGCGCCGACGGAGATCAGCAGGTCGCACTGCTGGATGGCGCGGTTGACGTGGACCCAGCCGTGCATGCCCGGCATGCCCAGCGCCAGCGGGTGATCCTCGGGGATGGCGCTGATGCCCAGCAGCGTAGTGATCACCGGAATGCCGGTTTTCTCGACCAGCTCGCGCAGCTCGAAGTGGGCGTTGGCGATCAGCACGCCCCGTCCAGCCATGAGCAGCGGGCGCTCGGCCGTGGCGATCAGCGCGGCGGCCTCGCGAATCTGGCGGCTGTTGCCGTCGTAGGTTGGGCGGTAGCCGGGCAGATCGACCTCGGCGGGATAGGCGAACTCGGCGCGGGCCTGCTGCACGTCCTTGGCCACGTCGATCAGCACGGGGCCGGGGCGGCCGGTGCGGGCGATGTGAAACGCCTCCTTGAAGACGCGCGGCAGATCGTTGATGTCGGTCACGAGGTAGTTATGCTTGGTGATCGGCTGCGTGATGCCGGTCACGTCGGTCTCCTGAAAGGCATCCTTGCCGATCATCGAGCTGGCGACCTGGCCGGTGATAGCGACAATCGGCACCGAGTCCATCATCGCATCGGCGAGCGCGGTCACGAGGTTGGTTGCGCCAGGGCCGCTGGTGGCGACGCAGACGCCAACCTTGCCGCTGGTGCGGGCGTAGCCCTCGGCAGCGTGGCCGGCGGCCTGCTCGTGGCGCACCAGCACGTGGCGCAGCTGCGGGTACTCGGGCAGCGCGTGGTAGAAGGGCATGATCGCCCCGCCAGGATAGCCAAACATCACATCGACGCCCTCGGCAATCAGGGCTTCGCACATTATCTGGGCACCATTGAGTGTTTTCGACATAATCGTTGCTCCTTTGCGCCTGAGGCGGCGGCTACTCGAGAACGGCTCCGTTGCTGGCGTTGGTCACGAGGCGCGTGTAGCGGCTCAGCCAGCCACGCGCGTATTTGGCCGCCGGGGCCTGCCAGCTGGCACGGCGCGCGGCTAGCTCAGCATCAGCGACAGCAACCTGCAATACTCGTCCAGGCAGGTCAATCTCGACGATATCGCCATCTTGGATAAGGCCGATGGGGCCGCACTCAGCGGCCTCGGGCGAGATGTGGCCGATGCACAGGCCGCGCGTGCCGCCGCTGAAGCGGCCATCAGTCAGCAGCGCCACCTGCTCGCCCAGGGGCATGCCCTTGAGCAGCGACGTGAGCGCCAGCATCTCGCGCATGCCGGGGCCGCCGCGCGGTCCCTCGTAGCGCACCACCACCACCTCGCCAGGCTGGATCACGCCGGAGCGCGCGGCCCAGGTGGCGTCCTCCTCGCTGTTGAAGCAGCGCGCCGGGCCACGGAAGGTCAGCTGGTGCTGATCGACAGCGCCGATCTTGACCACCGAGCCTTCCGGGGCCAGATTGCCAAACAGGATGCACAGGCCGCCGCGCTCGGAGTGCGGCTGATCGATCGGCCGAATGCACTCAGGGTTCTGGTTGACAACGCCCTCGAGCTGCTCGCCTAGCGTAACGCCGCTGACGGTCAGCGCGTCGAGGTGCAGCGCGTCGGGCTTGTGCTTTAGCTCGGCCAGGATCGCTGGTACGCCGCCGGCCGCGTGCACGTCCTCCATGTGCCACTGGCGGTCGCCATCCCAGGCCGGGCTGACCTTGGCCAGGTGCGGGACGCGCTCGGCGACCTCGTTGAAGCGGCTGATCGGGTAGTCGACAGCGGCCTCGCGGGCCAGCGCCAGCACGTGCAGCACGGTGTTGGTCGAGCCGCCCATCGCCACATCGAGGGCCATGGCGTTGTCGATCGCTTCGGGCGTGACGATGTCGCGGAAGGTGATGCCGCGCTCGAGCATGGCCATCACGGCGCTGGCGGCGCTGCGGGCTAGCTCCAGGCGCTGCGGGTCGGTGGCGAGCAGCGAGCCGTTGTAGGGCAGGGCGATGCCGAGCGCTTCGCAGAGACAGTTCATCGAGTTGGCGGTGAACATGCCCGAGCACGAGCCGCAGGTGGGGCAGCCGTTGCGCTCCAGGTCCAGCAGGCGCTCGTCGCTGATGCGGCCGGAGGCGTGCTGGCCGACGCCCTCGAACACGCTGATCAGATCGACCTTCTGGCCGCTCTGGTCGCGGCCGGCCTGCATGGGGCCGCCGGAGACAAACACGGTGGGAATGTTGACGCGCGCTGCGCCCATCAGCATGCCCGGCACGATCTTGTCGCAGTTGGGAATGCAGATCATCGCATCGAAGCAGTGTGCGCCGGCAACGGTCTCCACGCAGTCGGCGATCAGCTCGCGCGACGGCAGCGAGTAGCGCATGCCCTCGTGGCCCATCACGATGCCGTCGTCGACGCCGATGGTGTTGAACTCGAACGGCACGCCACCGGCGGCGCGCACGGCCTCCTTCACAACCTGGGCGAACTCGTGCAGGTGCACGTGGCCCGGAATAATGTCGATGTATGAGTTGCAGATGGCCACGAACGGCTTTTTGAAGTCGCTATCTTCGCGGATCTGGCCGGTGGCTCGCAGCAAGGCCCGATGTGGCGCGCGGGCGAACCCCTGTTTGATGGTGTCGGATCGCATACATACTCCCCACTGGCGGCGCAGGCCGCAGATCGGCAGAATTTTGGGTACACGAAGCTAACCCTTGGGCGGGCCAGGTTTCGCTACGGACAGGCTCAACAGTGAGGTGAGTGAGCGGCGGTGCTCAGATGCGGGCGCGGCTGTGCCCGATGGTGCTGCTGGTCACATCGCTGTGACGTGGAGCGGGCTTAGCGCCGCCGAAGCTGGCGGCGAATGGGAATGGGGACCAGCTTGGGAGCGCGGCGGGCGGGCAGTATGGCGGCGATGAGTTGTTTCAGCATGTGCATGGCCGATCCCTTTCTGTCCATCAAAAAACCCCTACCCAAGTGGTTGGGGAGGGGTCTGGTGTCGCTCTTTGAAGTCCCGTGAGGCTTGTTAGCCCCTCCCAACGCGTTTTAGCCGCGTAATAATAATTACGAGGCTAAGGAGTACGAGAATAAATACGCTGTTGGAAGCACGGGTCATAGGAAATAATCCTTAAGAGAAGTTCGTTGGCTGGCAGTATAGCCGCTGCTGCGCCGCTTGTCAACCCCTGTTTTTGGCTATGTTGTACGAAAAAGCGCCCGATCCAGCCCCCACAGCGGCCAAAATTGGCCCAAAGTGCTACAACCTGCACAAATGCTCGCTACGCTTCTTCTGTCGGCAACAACGGCTGTATAGCATGCAGCAATGTTGGTATGTCTGCTGTGATGATATTCCAGATGATGTTCAGGTCGATTCGATCATAGCCATGGATAACTCGATCACGAGTTCGGGCAATCGAAGACCATGGAATATCCGCGTGCTTTTGTTGAAATTCTGCCGACAAACGTTTTACAGCTTCGCCAATTGTAAGCAGTTCGTAGAGTACTGCCTTCTGCAATACAGCATCTGTGAGAAATTCGGATTTCTGCAGGACTCCGGTATGCTGAACGATGAAGGTGGCAGCAGTGAAAATATGGATAAGAGGTGCTGCATCACGATCGCGCATAGAGCACCTCTGCATGATCGAGTATTTCACGCCGAATAATCCAATTTTGGCTTGCTTCTATTGCGGCGCGAGTTGAGATATCGACTTGCCGCCCAAACAATGCGCCCAGATCATCCTCAACGCCTGCCAGCTCGCGAAATCCAATCTGGGCATCTTCGTCGAATGAAAGCAAGAGATCAATATCGCTCTCCGGTGTGAAATTACCATGAAGTATGGAGCCAAACACCGCTAGCTCACGAATATGCCAGCGCTGACAGATCACCTCTAATTGCTTTTCCGATATATGAATTGGCAAATTAAGCTGATGGATCATCATGACCAGCCTTTCAGGTCATACCGTTTAGATTTGACCTCTCCCATCCGGGGTGCAGCGTGGAACCTTGTTGCACTGCCGAGTGGGCGGTGTGGGTTAGCGCATATATGCTGAGTATAGCATAGCCCGCTGTTGATTGGCTGCCGCCGCTCATCCTGGCGCTGCACGTGGCGCGTACACTTTAGCAGAGTTATCTATGCCAAGGAGGTACGCCGATGCTGCGACGCTGCGTGCTCGCGCTGCTGCTGGCGGCGCTCGTCAGCTGTGGATCAGCCACCACAGCGCTGCCAACTGCTCCGCCTACAATTCCTATCGAGGTGACGGCGCAGGCCGCAGCCACCCTGCTGCCTACGCTGCCTGCCGCCGCAACACCTACCGCCCAGCCCGCGCTGGCGCCCGACAGCGCCGTGAGCGTGCCCGCTGGCTATGTGGCGACGATCTACAGCAGCGGCCTGAGCCAGCCAACCGCGCTGGCCTGGGGGCCGGACGGCCGCCTGTACGCCGCGCAGCTCTCCGGCGAGGTGGTGGCGCTTGCCGCTGCTGGCGCGGCTCCCCAGCCCTACATCAGCGGCCTCAATCGCCCGCTCGGCCTGGCCTGGCGCGGCGACGATCTGTATGTGCTCAGCCAGGGCACGCTGAGCGTGTTCACCAGCAGCGGCGCAGCCGCCGGGCCACGCCGCGATCTGCTGACCGACATCCCCAGCGCTGGTATGCAAAATAATAATCTGGTGCTGGGGGCGGATGACTGGCTGTACATGGGCATCGGCAGTTTGTGCGATCACTGTCAGCCCGACAACGGCATCAGCGGCCAGATTCGCCGCGTGCGCCCCGATGGCTCCGACTGGCAGACCTACGCCGTTGGTGTCCGCAACAGCTTCGGCCTGACCATCGCGCCCGATGGCGCGCTCTGGGCCACCGACAATGGTCGCGAGGACTTGCCCGCTGGCCTGCCGCCAGAGGAGCTGAACCAGATCGTTCAGGGCGGCGACTATGGCTGGCCGCGCTGCTACGGCGACCGCGTGCCCGATCCAGACGGCGGCGGCAGCGCTGAAAGCTGCGCCGACACGCTTGCACCAGTGGCGACCTTCCCGGCCCACTCGTCGCCGGTCGGCCTGACCTTCTACACCGGCACCACCTTCGCCGCTGCGGATCAGGGCGCGCTCTTCGTGGGCCTGGCCGGAGCCTGGGATCGCGCGGACACCGCCGGGCAGCGCATCGTGCGTGTGCAGCTCGACGCAGATGCGCCAGCGGTCACCAGCTGGTCGACCGGCTGGAGCCGCCCGATTGCGCTGATCAACGCCCCCGACGGCGCGCTGCTGGTCGCCGACCTCGACCGTGGCCTGATCACGCGCATTCAGCACACACCCTAATTGACCTGAATCCATCGTAAGGCTGAGCCGCATCCGGCCAAAAGGGTATGGCTTGGCGGCGGCTGCTCGCGCATACTATCAACAGCGCCCCGCAGTGATGCACATTGTTGTGTCTAGGGGCGCTTTTAGCGCGTTCATCGGCAGCAGGAGTGTGTGCATGCCCACAATTGAGCTATCCCACGTTTCAAAAGTTTATCGCACGATTAAAAAAGATAGCGGGCTGCGCGGCGCGGTCAAGGCGCTGTTTCGCCCGCACTATGTCGAAAAAGTCGCCGTGCACGACCTGAGCTTTCACGTCGATGCCGGCGAGGTCGTCGGCTACATCGGCGTCAACGGCGCAGGCAAGTCGACGACGATCAAGATGCTCACGGGCATCCTGCACCCGAGCGGCGGCAGCATCCGCGTGCTAGGCCGCGATCCGCACCGCGAGCGCGTCGCCAATGCCCGTGAGATCGGCGTGGTCTTCGGCCAGCGCACGCAGCTCTGGTGGGACTTGGCGCTGCGCGAGTCGCTTAACCTGATCGCCAACATCTACGAGCTGGAGCCAGCGCGCTACCGCCAGCTGCTCGCCGAGTTCGCGCAGACGCTGGAGCTGGAGGAGCTGCTCAGCGTGCCCATTCGCTCGATGTCGCTGGGCCAGAAGATGCGCGCCGAGCTGGCCGCCACCTTCCTGCACCAGCCGCGCGTTGTCTACCTCGACGAGCCAACCATCGGCCTCGATGTGATGGTCAAGGAGCGCATCCGCGCCTTCATCCGCGACCAGAACCAGCGCAACGGCACCACCGTGATGCTGACCACCCACGACCTCGACGATATCGAGCAGCTCTGTCAGCGTGTGATCATCATCGACGCTGGCTCAGTTGTCTACGATGGCCCGCTCAGCACGATCAAGCAGCGCTTTGGCACCTTCCGCTCCATCGCCTTCGAGACTGCGCACCCGCTGGAGATCGAGCACTTGATCCTGCCGCTGGGCACCGCGATCGCCAGCCACGGCGAGCGCGCGCTGGAGGTGCGCTTCGACCGCACCGTCACCAGCGCCAGCCAGGTGGCCACGGCGCTGATGCCCCAGATCGAGGCGATCGACTTCTCGCTCGCCGAGCCAGATTTGGAGAGCATCATCAAGCAGATCTACGCTGGCACGCACACGGCGGCGCTGCGCGAGGAGGTGCTGGTATGACGCTGGCGCTGCGGCGCAAGGGCCGCCTGTACCGCTCGATTGCGGTGATGACGTTCAAGCAGTATTTGGCCTACAACCTTTGGTTTTGGGTGCAGCTGCTGGGACAAATTTTGATGATGACGGTGTTTGTGTTCTTCTGGCGCGCGGTCTACGCCGGTCGTGGCACTGTCGGTGGGCTGGAGCAGCAGCAGACGATCACCTACATTCTGCTGGCGCAGATGATCGCGCCGCTGGTGCAGTGGGGCCAGATTCTGCCGATGGGCGACCTTGTGCGCGAGGGCATGATCGCCATCGAGCTGACGCGCCCGGTCGATCTGCAGGAGCGCTTCTACATCGAAACGCTCTCGTCGCTGGGCTACAGTCTGCTGCAGCAGGTGCTCACGGTGGGCCTGTTTGCGCGCTTTGTGTTTCACCTGCAGCTGCCCAGCGATCCGGCGATCTGGGCGGCGTTTGGGCTGACGCTGCTGCTGGGCAACGCGATCTTGTTCTGCTTCGACTGGATGTTCGCCTGCCTGGCCTTCTACTCGACAGAGGTGTGGGGCCTGCACGTGGTGCGCGAGGGCACGGTGATGTTCTTCAGCGGCGCGCTGGTGCCGCTGGTGATGCTGCCTGGCTGGCTGCAGAGCGTGGCGAGCTGGATGCCGTTTAGCCAGGCGCTCTACACGCCGGTGGCCCTGCTAAGCGGCATTATCCCGGCGGCGCAGGCTCCGCAGGTGTGGCTGGTGCAGCTGGCCTGGCTGGCGGCGCTGGCAGTTGGCTCGCGGGTGGTGTTTCGGCTGGCGGTGCGGAAAGTCACCGTGCAGGGTGGCTAGCGAAGGAGGCTGCGATGCGCCGCTATGCGCGACTGTACTGGCATTTTCTGCTTCAGCGCTTCAAGATATTGCTGGAGTACCGCATGAACTTTGTGATCGGGGCCGGATCGACGGTGCTGCTGCAGGCGGCGGGCCTGCTGGCCGTCTGGTCGGTGATGCGCCAGATACCGGATTTGAACGGCTGGACCTTCGACGAGATTCTGCTGGTCTACGGCCTGATCACGCTGAGCAAGTCGATCAACCATATGTTCGCCGACAACCTGTGGATTTTTGGCCGCGCCTACATTCGCACCGGCGGCTTCGACCGCTTCTTGGTGCGCCCGATCAACCCGCTGTTTCACCTGCTGGCCGATCGGTTTTGCCACGACGGCATCGGCAATTTTGTTGTAGGAATAGCGCTGGTGCTGAAGGCGTCGCTCGCGCTGCACATCGCCTGGACGCCGATTAACATCGCGTACTGTCTCGTTGCTGTTGTCAGCGGCGGCGTGATTTTCATCGCGCTTAACTTGCTAACCGCCGTGTCGGCCTTCTGGATCATCGACTCGATTCCGGTCACGTCGGCGATCTTCCAGACGCATGAGTTTGCCAAGTACCCGCTGACGATCTACAGCCGCGGCATCGGCATCGTGATGACCTGGCTGATTCCGTATGGCTTCGCCTCGTTCTACCCAGCGGCGCATCTGCTTGGGCGGCCAATTGGTGTGCTGGCCTGGCTTGGCCCGCTGATCGCCGTGGCGCTGATCACGCTGGCCTACCGCATCTGGCTCTGGGGCCTGAGCCACTACAGCAGCACCGGCTCGTAGCGGCTGGGCGGCGGCGCTGGCGATCGGGTGCTGTGGGCGGCGGGTGTTGCGCGCAGGCGGGCGGGCTACGTCAGCGCCGCTGCCGTTGATCGACGCACGGCTGCGGATTGCTGTACACCAGCTGGTCAACAACAGCGGTGCTTAATCGCGTAAGCAAAACAGCGGCTGCGGGCGACACTCTGGCCATGAGTGTCGCCTGCCGTATTTTAGCTGGCGCTGGGGCCTAGGGGGCAAGCAGGCGCTCAAGCAGCAGGTCGATGGCCTGCTTGACCTCGGCGCGGGCGGCGGAGCCATCGAGGATTGCGAGCGCGGCGCGATCAATCGCGGCACCGACCAGGCCCGCCAAGATGGCGGGAATCGCTGAGTCGGGGGCGGCGAGCGGCTGCATAAACTGGCTGAGCTGGCGCTGCCAGGCGGCGTCGGCAAATGTGCGCCAGCGCTCGGGACCAATGACGGCCGGGGCATCTTGGAGCAGGATGCGCGCAGGCGCAGGTTGGGCGATGGCGTCGATATACTGGGCGATCTGAATGCGCAGGCGCTGGCTCGGCGGCTCGATCTGGGCTGTCTGGGCCTTGATTGCGGCGATCAGCGTATGCTCAACGTGCTCGACGACGGCGATAAAGAGCGCGCGCTTATCGGCAAAGTGGTGGTAGAGCGCCCCGCGAGTGAGCGCGGTGGCCTCTAAAATAGCATTCGTGCTGGTTGCGGCATAGCCGTGCTGGCCGAACAGCGTGGCGGCGGCGCTGATCAGGGCCTGGTGGGTTGCGCTGCTGCGCTCGGCATTGCTGCGGCGCGGTTGGTTGGGCATACGGCCTCCGTTTGCTCGCTTGTTATCTTGTTGTTACTTTACAAACATACAGTCTGTATGTATTATGACGACAGCGCAAGAACTGTCTGGAGCAACGATACCATAAAGGAGCGACATAATGGATACAAGCGAGCGTGATGCTGGTGTAGCTGGGCTGGCGGCGCGGTTTGCGCACGGGCTGGAGACGGCGCATCTTGATGACTCGGCGGCGCTGCTGGCGTGCTGCGCGCCACAGCTACGCTTTGAAGACCCGGTCAGCCAGGTCAACGGCCACACTGGCATCAAGCGCGTGATGGACGACACCTGGCGGCTTATTCCTGGCGCGCAGTTCAAGGTGCGGGGGCAAGCCTGGCGCGGCGACACGATCTACACACGCTGGACACTGGTGCGCGTGACCCAAGCGCGCGAAACTGTGATCACCGAGGCCGTCGGCGTTTCGCAGGTGGGCAGCGACGGCCTCATTGTGCACCACGTTGACTACTGGGACACCGTTCAGACGGCCTATCGGCGTATTCCCGTGCTGGGATGGGTGTTGGAGCGGCTGCGGCGGCGGATTAGCTCGGGCTGGGAGCCGGAGCCAAGCGCCCACTAGCCAGCGACTGGTTGCACACGCTTTGAACAGCAGATCACAGCGATCTGCTGTTTTTTTATGGCCCCCAATGCTGCCATATCGCTGTGCATGGGCGGATAATGGTATAGTTAATTGGGCTATGCCGCCGCCGCTGGTCCTACATCGGCATGGCCTATATTGTGCATTACCTCGACAAAACATAGACAAATACTAATAGATCGCGTACAATCACAGAGTACGCCCGACCAAGGAGAGCTTTATGAACGTGGCTTTGCCGCTTGACGACGCCAAACTGCTTGGGCTTGCGCCGGTGGATTTAGTCAATCAGCGTGATGAGCGCTATCAGGGCGATGGAGCCAGCACGGTGCTGGCCGAGTTCGGGGTGCAGGATCGCGCGACAATCGAGCGCCTGTACAGCGGGCTGATTCAGCTATTCGATCTGCTGGCGGTGGACCAGACCAAGGTTGATCTGCCGGCGATCAGCGCGCTGCTCAAGACGCTGGGCTGGAGCGAGCTGATGCAGCAGATGCAGCAGCTGGGCGCGCACACGCCAGCGAAGGCCCTGCGCGTGCGCCAAGCCCTGCACGACATCAAGGGCGGCAGCCTGGTGGCGCTGTCGATCAACCTCCAGCTGCTGGAGATGGGCTTGACCGAGCAGTTCGATAGCGTGCGCTTCTTTTTCCTGACGCGCGATCATCTGAAAATTATGCGCAACGCCGTGAGCGACCTGGACGAAGAGCGCTCGGCCCGTGATCGCCAGCAGCGCGAGCACACGGTCGATCTGCTAGTTGAGAAGTGGCAGCAGAGCGAGTACCGCGTTGGCGAAGCGCAGGCCGAGGTGCTGGTAGACAACCGCTTCAGCGGCAGCATCTCCGAGCGCTGTCTAGAGTTCTCGGCGCTGGATCGGGTGCTCTACAACCAGATCAACAACGCTGTGCGCTTCACGACCGACGGCAACGTCTACTTGGCGATCTTGGGGCTGGGCGCGCCAGCGGAAAACGTGCGCTTCGTGGTGCTGAATCAAATCAGCGCCGAGCACCGGCAGGTGCTCCGTGAGCGCTTTGGCGACGACATTGGACAGCTCTACGCTGGTGGCTTCACCACTGGCGGATCGGGCTTAGGCATGAACATTTGCGCCGGGTTTGTGGGCAACGCCTACGGCATCTTTGGAGCCGAGCGGGCGCTTGAGCAGGGCTACTTTGGGGCCACGCTGCTCGACAGCTACTTTGTGAGCTGGTTTCACTGGCCGGTCGCTGCAGACTAGCAAAACAATGAACCATCGTATTCTCATCTGGACACGTGACGATCTGTTAGGTGATGTTTTGGCCTTTGCGCTGCGTCGCCTGGGCTACACTGCGCTGTTTTTGCAGCCAGAGTCGCACTGGGCGCTGCAGCGCGACCTGCACTTCGCTGGCTGCCAGCTGGTGATCGCCGGCCCGAGTATCAACCATAGCGAGCTGCGCCAGCTCTACGATTTTTTCAGCAGCGCGCCGTGGTTCGCGCTCGTGGTCCTCAGCGAGCAGCGGACCGAGCAGCGGATTTTGCCGTCCGGCGCGGTGCTGCACACCCTGCCCTTCGACCTGAACGACTTCAATCACACGCTCCAGCGGCTGATGCAAATCCCGCCGCTGGCCCACGCCTCCTAGCTCTGGCCACCAGCGGTGGCAACTGAAGCGCTGCGGCACAGAATGTGGTGTATCATAGCCGTGTTCGCCTAGAACAATGAGGAGCAGCTATGCAACCACGCACACAGCCGAAGGAGGGCGCAATGTCGATTGGCTACATGCTCGCTATGGCCGCGATCGGACTGGTGGCGGGCGTCGCCAGCGGTATGTTTGGTATTGGTGGCGGGGCGATTATGGTGCCCGCGATGGTGTTGATCATGGCCCTGGATCAGAAGCTCGCGACGGGCACATCGCTGGGCGCGCAGATTTTACCAGTGGGCCTGCTGGGCGCGCTGGAGTACTACCGGACTGGCAATTTAGAGATCAAAAGCTCGCTGCTGATCGCGGTTGGTCTGCTGATCGGGGCCTACTTTGGGGCCAAGATCACGCTGAGCCTGCCGCCGCAAACAGTCAAGCGCGCCTACGGGATTTTTCTTCTGCTGATCGGGCTGCGCTATCTGCTGGATGGCTGGATGTTTAAAAAATGAGCCGTCCGCTGGTTATTGATGCGCGTCTGAATGCCTACCGCCAGGGCGGCATCGCGCGCTACACCCAGGCCCTGGTGCACCACATGGTGCGCCAGGCTCCGGACGAAGATTGGCTGGTGCTGACGCATCGGCGGATGGCGCAGTGGCCCGACGCCGCTGTGCGCACCCTGCGCGCCTGGACACCGCCACATCATCGCTGGGAGCAGCTAAGCCTGCCGCTGGAGCTGCTGCGCGCCCGCCCGCGCCTCCTGCACAGCCCCGACTTTATCCCACCGCTGCGGCGCTGCTACCCGGCCGTGATCACCGTGCACGACCTGGCCTTCCGCCTTTTTCCTGAGATTCTTGACGCGGCCGCCAAGCGCTACTACGGCCAGATCGACGCAGCGGTGCGCTCGGCCAGCCGCATCATTGTCGACTCGCACAGCACAGCCGCCGATCTGACGCGGCTGCTTGACGTCGATCCCGCTCGGCTGCACGTCATTCACCTGGCGACGGACATGCAGCCGCTCAGCGTGGTCCCAGACGAAGAGCGCCAGATCGGAGCACACACGCTCAGGGCGGGCCAGTTTATGACCTTTGTGTCGACGATCGAGCCGCGCAAAAACATTCCGATGCTGCTGCAGGCCATGCGCGTGGTCGTAGAGCGCCAGCCTAGGACGGCCTACCGGCTGGTTTTGGCTGGCAACCGCGGCTGGCTCGACAGCGAGGTCTTTGCGCTGATCAAGGAGCTGCGGCTCGACGCAGTGGTGCTTTTTGCCGAGGCTCCGAGCGATGCAGAAGTGCGCTGGCTACTCAGCGCCTGTCGCTGCTACGTGAACCCGTCGCGCTACGAGGGGTTTGGCCTCCCGGCGCTGGAGGCGCTAGCGTGTGGCGCGCCGGCGCTGGTGTCCAACGCATCGAGCCTGCCGGAGGTTGTCGGCGATGCCGCGCTGCTGCTGCCGCCGGACGACGTGCAGGCCTGGGCCGACAGCATCGAGCGCCTCTGGCACGATGGCGACCTGCGCGCCGAGCTACGCCGCCGCGGCCCAGCCCAGGCCGCAACCTTCAGCTGGCAGCGCACCGCCGCGCAGACGCTGGCCGTGTACCGCGCGGCGCTCAGCGCGGCAGAGTGATGAATGGCGGTACGCAAGGGTTGACGTAGTCTGCGCCTTGGCGACTGCACGGCGCGCAGGGCAGCAAAATGCACGCCGGTAGCGCTAATTATTGATTCAGAGCTATTCTCGGGGTCTATGCCGCCAACGCGGATGTACCCCAGCTACTGACTGTTGTGCACGTCATTGGCAAAAGCGCAGATTGCTTCGCTAAACGTATCTTTATTTTGCTTGGTAACAGTGTGTTCAACGTGCTCTGATTCCATTGTTTGGATGAGCTTCAGCAGCTCTGCATCTGTGAGCATATGCTTGCCCCTTGCTACCAGCCGGGCCAGCGCTCGTTGATGGTGCTGTTGGAGACGCGAGTGACCGACTTGTCGGCGACGGAGTAGAGGTAGACCTGCCAGATGCCGTCGCGCTTACTCTCGAAGGCGATCAGCTGGCCATCGGGCGACCAGCGCGGCCAGCGGTTGGTGCCAGGCCCGAGATTATCGAGCTTGCTGATGGTGCCAGACTGGACCGTGACGAGGTAGATGCCGGTGGTGTTGCCCTTCTCGGTCATGAAGGCCACCTGCGTGCCATCTGGCGACCAGTCGGGCCAGAAGGTCTCGTTATCGGCGAGGCTGGCGAGGGTGAACTGCTGATTGGTTTGCAGATCGAGCAGGGCCAGCTCGAAGCGCTCGCCGACTTTGGTGTGGAAGGCGAGCTTGTTGCCATCGGGCGACCAGGTTGGGCCGCCCTGCCAACCGGCCTCCTTGGTGATCTGGCGCACATTCGCGCCATCGGCGCTCATGATATAGACATCGCGGCGGTTGTCCGGCGTCTCGTTGCGGCTGCTCTCAAAGGCGATCTGGGTGCCATCGGGCGACCAGCGCGGGGCGCGATTGACGGCGGGGCCGCTGGTGAGCTGGCGCTCGTTGGATCCGTCGGCATCGGCGCTAAAGATCTGCTCGACCAGCGTGCCATCCGCGTTTTTGACGCCGTGGGTGTAGACGAGCTTGCCGTCGGAGCGGCGGCGGTCGGCGATGGCGTTATCGCGGTGATCGGGGATGAGCTTGTGCGTTGCGCCGGTGGCGATATCCAGCTCCTCGAGATCGAAGGAGCCTTCCTCGCCGTCGCGGGTGCTGACAATCAAGGTGCTGGGGTTGGTGACAGTAGCGCCGGTATTCGCGCCGGACGGGCTGGTCTTATCCGGAGCGGCCACGCTGGAGTCGCCGAAGAGCGTATCGCGCAAGGCGTAGACCGCGCCGCCGATGCCGCCGAGCACCAGTAAAATCAGCACAAGCACAGCGGCGATGCCGCCGTTGGCGCTGCGGCTGCGCGGCGAGCGCTGCTGGCGTGCGGGCGTCAGGACCGGATCGGGTGTGCTGCGGCTGCTGCGCTGCTGAAGGTAGGGATTGATCTGGGTGGCGGCGTCGGGATCGACGCGGCGGGGCTGCATGTGCGGCGCAGGTGACTGCTTGGCGATCAGGGCCGCATCAACGGGCTTGCCAGCGAGGATCAGCTCCAGCTCTTGGCGCACAGCAGCGGCCGAGGGCGGGCGCTCGCTCGGGCGCAGCGCCGTGAGGCGCTCGATGAGCTGGGCCAGCTCCGCCGAGACATTCGGGTTGATCTGGCGTACGTTGGGCACGCTAAAGCCGCCGGTGAGGCGGTCGTTGGTCAGCAGCACATACATGGTTGCGCCGAGGCTGTAGAGATCGGAGCGTGGCTCCGTCTGGCCGCCGTACTGCTCTGGCGGCGCATAGCCTGGCGTGCCGAGCTGCACCGTATCCTGGTGCTGATCCTCCTTGAAGGTGCGGGCGATGCCGAAGTCGATCAACATAATGCGGCCATCATTGGTGCGCATAATGTTCGACGGCTTAAGATCGCGAAAGACCAGCGGCGGCTGCTGCGTGTGCAGGTACTCCAGCACCTGACA
The DNA here is from genome assembly GCA_013538855.1 of Herpetosiphonaceae bacterium. GTDB lineage: Bacteria > Chloroflexota > Chloroflexia > Chloroflexales > Herpetosiphonaceae > OHK22. The sequence goes on along the minus strand of JABXJS010000191.1, from coordinate 30,386 downwards.
GATCTCAATCGCCCAGTTGATGACCTGCTGCTGGCCGAAAGGCCCGCCAAGTCGGCGCTGGAGGGCGGACAGCGTATCGCCAGCGACATAGGCCATCACCAGCACCCAGCCATCGGGGGCGGCGAAGTAGTCCAACACAGGCGTGAGATTAGGATGGTTGAGGTTGGCGAGCGTATGCGCTTCGCTCTGGAACAGGCGTGCGGCCACATCCGCGTCATTGGGGCTAAGGTGGCTGGTGGCAAAATACTTAACCGCCACCGAGCGATTACCGAGCCGCTTATCGTTGGCCAGGAACACCGAGCCAAAGCCGCCGCTGCCGAGCGGACGCACAATCACATAGCGATCCTGCAGTGTATCGCCAACCTGTAACATTAGCAGCCTCCCTCGCTGGTACACGGCGTCGTGAGCTGAAACTCGTCGATGATCAGCGTTGACCACGGATTGGGGCTGGAGATCTGAGCCGGATTGCCGAACCAAACCACCTGAATTGTCTGGTTGGCCTGCTCCTCGAACAAGGTGTACGTATCAAGATAAAACGTATCGACATTGCCGCGACGTGTGACGCGGAATGTGTGCATATTGGTATCGATCTCGCCTTGGGTAAAGGGATAGCGAATATCTTTGAGGTCGAGTCCGCTCTCCTCGGCGGCGCGGTGGAAATCCACAAATAGGCCGCTGCCAGCATCTTGCCAGACGCCGAACCAGTGCGCGCCAGCGCGGTCGCTGTCGCCGCAGCGCTCGGGGCTGCTGGTGGAGAACATGATGCCCGTGCCAAGCGGTGTGACATCGGCGTAGCGGAAGCGCACCAGCAGGTCGAAGTCGCCTGCGGGGAAGCTCACGCTATCTGCTGCGGTGACGAGCGGGAAGCAGGTGCCGTTCTCGGCCTTCAGCTCCAGCGCGCCGTCGCGCAGGGCGATCGTGCCGCTGTTGGCATAGGTGGTCCAGGTGTTCATATCGATCAGCGGCCCCTCGAAGGTATCGCCGAAGTACAGCCCGGCCGGTGTTGGCGTGGGCGTGAAGGTTGGCTCGGGCGTAGGCGTGAGCGTTGGCTGCGCGGCGGCGGTGGCGGTAGCGACCTCGGCAGTTGCCGTGGCGTTGAGGTACGTTGGCACCGTCTGGAGCCGAATGGCTGTATCGCGGTAGTTTGGATCGCTGGCCAAGATCTGGGTATATGTTGCGGCGGCAGCGACGAACTGGCCGGTATTCTCTTGGGCGACGCCAAGGTTATAGAGCGCCTCTAGGTTGTTGGTGGCGGCGGTGGCGGTGGCGACCAGCGCGGTGCCCTCGGCCTCGGCGGTCTGCTGATCGGGGCCGATGGTTGGTGAGTTGATCGGCGTGGCGCTGGCGCTGGGCTGGCCGGCCAGGGCGGTGGCGGTTAGCTCGGGCGCGGTGAGCGGGCGGCCCTCGTCGCGGGTGGTGGTGGGCAGATTCACGCCACCGGCCACCACGCTGGTGCCTGTGCCAGCGGGCGTATGGGTGAGTGCGCGCCAGAGAAAGAAGCCGATCAGCGCCACAATCAGCAAGGCCAGCGCGACGCCAGCGAACAGCGGCCCGGCTGTGCCGCCGCGCTCGTCTGGGCGCTGCGGTAGCCGCGAGCTAGGCGGCGGCGGTGGCGGATAGCTGCCCATCTCGGTGTTTGGCCCCAGCTGGGCCGTGGACGCGCTGGACTGGCCTGCGCGCTGCTGTGGCGCTGAGGTTGGCTGTGCGCCGCTCTGGCCGCTGAACTGGCGGGTTGGGCCGGTGTTGGCAGGATAGGCCGAGGGCGTAAAGCCAATTGCTGGCACATCGCTGGGCAGTTGGCCGCTGGCAGCGCTGGCCTGGAGCGCCTGCATAAAGGCATCGGCGGATGCGAAGCGCTGCTGCGGATCGGAGCTGAGTGCGCGCATCACCGCTGCGGACAGGGCGGCAGGCAGCTCGGGCCGCTGCTGCGCTGGCGGTGCAAAGCTATGCAGCGGCTGGCTGTTTGGATCAACGCCGGTGAGCAAGTGGTGCACCGTAGCGCCAAAGGCGTAGATATCGCTGAGTGGGCTAGGCGGCGCGCCCTGCCAGCGCTCTGGGGCCGAGTAGCGGCCAGTTGGCGCGGCGATGCAGCCGCTCGGCACGCCGCCGATCAGCTTAATGCGGCGGCCATCTTGCAGCACCACGTTGGACGGCTGCAAATCGCCGTGCGCCAGGGTTGGACGCTGCTGGTGCAGGAATGTCAGGCCGGCCGCGATCTGCCGCGCCCACGCCAAGACCGCGCCGACCTGTAGCGGCGGGCCAAGCACCACATCGGCCAAGGTTTGGCCGGAGGCATACTCCAGCACCAGATAGCGCTGCTCGCGCTCCTCGAACAGATCGTAGACCGAGGGCAGCGTTGGATGCGATAGGCGGGCAATGCGCTCTAGCAGGGGCAGCGCGCGTGAGTCGGTAATTTGGCGCACCAGCACTTCGCGGTGCGCCATCTTGGTATCAAGGGCCAGAAACAAAATGCCACAGGCATCGCGATTCATCTCGTAGCGAATCTGATAGCGACCCTGCTGCAGTGCGGTCGGTAGGCTCATAGCTGGCTCCTAATGCGCCAAGGTTAGCACATGTTTGCCCAGGCGAATCTCCGCGCCGGCTTCAACGGCTTGGGGCTGGTTCGGGGCCAACTTCTGGCGATTGACAACGGTTCCGTTGGTACTATCGAGGTCCTCGATGAAGAGGCTGCCGTTGCTCACGAACAGTCGCGCATGGCGGCGTCCGACACCATCGTTGAGCGCGCCGTAGGGCGTTAGATCGATGTCGGGATAGTGGTTTGAGACGGCATCTTCGCGCCCAATCACAACCTCCGGCTTGGCCGGCAGGCTGATGGATGCGCCAGTCGCTGTCTGCAGCGACCAGCCTTGGAGCGATGTGGGGCCAGCTGGTGCTGGCGGCGCTGGTGCTGGTGCTGGCGGCGTCCAGGCCGGTTGCGCCGCCGGTGCTGCCGGGGCGGGCGGCGCTGCCGCAGCGGGCTGAGCCGTCGGTGCAGGCTGAGCGGGTGGTGCCGCCGCAGCGGGCTGGGCCGCTGGTGCTGCCGGGGCGGGTGCTGCGCTTGGTGCGCTGGCGTTCAGCAACGCCGCGCCGCAGGTATCGCAGAAGGCTTCGCCAGGCAGCACAGCAGCGCCACACGCTGGACAGTTGCTGGCTGCGCCGCCAAGCGGTGTTGGCGGTGGGTAGCTGGCCTGTGGCGCAGGCTGAGCAGGCGCGGCGGCAGGCTGGACAGGCGGCACAGCGGCGCTGGGCGCGCCTGTGCTCAGCGGTGTGCCGCACTCGTCGCAGAAAGCCTCGCCTGGCAGTGCCTGGTGCCCGCAGGTGGGGCAGGTCAGCCCGCCGCTGCTGGGCGCTTGAGCCGCAGGCGCTGAGGCGGCCGCTGCGGGTAGACGATTTCCACACATCTCACAAAAAAGCGCCCCTGGCTGATTGGACGCATTACAGACTGGACACTGAATCATCGTTACATCACCTCATACTGTTTGGTTGACGATAACAGACCATCAACTGACTGTCAATGCGCCCTACAACGTGGGGAGCAGCGCGCTCAAGGCGCTCAAAAGCCGCTCGTGCTGCTCTGGCATACCAACACTAATGCGAATACAGTTGCGCAGCTCGGCGTTGCGATAGTAGCGCACGAGAATGCCCTGCTGCATCAGCTTGTGCTTAAGCGTTGCCGCATCTCCGGCGGTCACCTGGCACAAAATAAAATTTGCCTGTGACGGAAACGGCTGCAGCCCTGGTAGCTCGACCAGCGCAGCGTAGAGGCGCTCGCGCTCGGCGCAGATCTGGGCTACGCGCTCCTGCAAGATGTCGGCCTCGGCCAGCGAGCGGAGTGCGGCGGCCTCGGCGGCCACATTAATGTTGTAGGGCGGTTTGATCTTCCACACGTGCTGGATCAGCCACTCTGGCAGCAGGCCGTAGCCGATGCGCAGACCGGCCAGCCCAGCCCACTTCGAGAACGTGCGCAGCACCACCAGGTTGGGATAGTGGCCGACCATGTCGGCGACGCTGGTGCCGCTAAACTCGGCGTAGGCCTCGTCGAGCACCAGCACAGTTGGCAGCGCCAACAGTTGTTCGACGCTGGCGCGGCTCACGCTGTTGCCCGTGGGATTGTTGGGCGAGGGCAGAAAGACCATCCGTGCGCTGGTGCGCTCGACAGCCGCAGCGATGCCCGCAACATCAATGCTATAGTCGGCCAGCCGCGGCACCGCCACAAACTCGCCGCCAACCACGCCGGTGTTGAAGCTGTACATCCCAAACGTCGGCGGGCAGGCGATGACGCTGGTGCCAGGCTGCACGAGGACGCGCATGAGCAGGTCGATCAGCTCATCGGAGCCGTTGCCACAGATGATGCGCTCGATAGGATGGCCGATCCAGGCGCTGATCGCCCGCCGCAGACGCAGCTGGTCGGGGTCGGGATAGATGGCATAGTGTGGCTCGCTGGCCAGTGCTTTCAGCACGCCAGGAGCGGGGCCGAACGGGTTTTCGTTGGCATCGAGCTTGATCAGATCGGCAATCGGAATGCCCAAGTTCTCGCTCAGCACATCGAGCGGCTGGATGGGCGTATATGGCTCAAGCGCCGCAATATCCGGGCGCACAAACTGTTCAACGTTCACAAACGGCTCCTGGCTAGCTGTACGCGGTGCCTACAGGTGCAGACACCGCGTGTATGATACCACGCTCGTCCTGTTTTAAACAGTCGGCGCTGCCTCGGCGCTGGCGCTGCCACCGCGGCCGCCGCTGACGGTTATGGCCACGCTGCCGCCGCTTGGTAGGCGCACGACCCAGTCGAGCTTGGTGCGATCTTTGGTGGTGCTGAACATGCCCTGATACTGCTCTGAGCGGCCCTCAAGGTGATCGATGTTCTGGCGCGCCGCGCCGGTGACAATGTGGCCGTCGTCGGGCAGGCTTAGGCGCACCTCAAGCGGCAGGCAGGCGCGGCGCTTCTGGGCTTGCTTTGAGCCGTAGGTGGGCAGAAAGCCGGTATTCTGTAGCACAGCGCGCACATGGTACAGATCGTCGCCAACTGGCTCGACACTGAAGCTGGTGATGGCAAGCTGTGGTGCGATCTGCGCGTGGGCGAGCGCGAAGGCGGTGGCCTTCTCACACGTCGCGAGCAGCAGCGCTGGCGGTGGGTTGCGGAAGGCGAACATCGGATTCCAGCCGCCGATCTCGACCGGCCCAAGCTGCGGGTGCTCGAATGGCGTCCAGGGCAGAAAGGCTTGACCGTCGGCGTGCTCATCGTTCCAGCGAATCAGCTTGAGGTCGTCCTCCTCGGGGTGGTCTTTCAGCCAGCCGATAAAGTCGCGCTCTTTGATGCCCGCCTCGCCGACCATATCCCACAGCTCAACGGTCCAGGCAAACATGCCAAGATGGTCGAAGGCCCAGTCATCAAATACCCCGGTGATCACCTCCTTGGGGTGATAGCGGAATCCATCGTAAACTGATACATTAGGATAGCCGGTCAGCTCCGTGCCGCGCTTGCCGATGGCATTGTACACATGCAGGTCGTGCAGATCGAAGGCGTCGTCGCTTTGACCGCTGAAGGGCCGCAGCAGCACGCCCGAGTAGGTATGGTAGGTGATGGCGCTATGGATCTCGGGGTGGGCGGTGAGGAAGTGCACCACCGCGCGAATCTCCGGCTCGGAGGTTGGGTACGGCCCAGCGCCGAACTGCTCGTTCTCGGGCCGCCACTGGCCGGGAAAGTTGCGGTTGATATCTAGCCCCTCTAGGTTCGGGCTAAGTTTGAACGTCACGCCATCGTAGTTTTGAATCAGCCCCTCTGGCATGAGTCGATAGTAGGTGCCGCCAAACTCATCTGGGCGGCGCTTGATCATCACGCGCTGATCGTGCTCGGACACGCGCCAGTCGCCGTTGGGGTCGCGCAGGCGCATGGTGGCGATCACGCCGTTGCCGTCGATGTCCTCGCGATACAGCCCATCCTGGCGCTCAGGGTAGGGGTACGGCCGCACGCTAGAGCGAACGCCGTAGGGTGTGGTTAGGGCGCGCTCGGCACCATCGGGATTAAAGCGCGGTAGAATGTAGAAGGTGCTGGTGTCGAGCATGTGCGTGATCGGCGCAGCGGAGCCATAGCCGCTGAGCAGGGTGTCGATCAGATGGACAGCCGCCATCGACCCAGTGACCTCTGTAGCGTGGATATTGGCGTCGAGCCAGAACGAAGGCTTGCTCTCCGGCGCACCTGTCTCCTGATTTGTCAGCGTCAGCAGCCACAGATCGCGGCCCTCGAAGCTTTTGCCGATCGACTGCATCTGGACGAGCGCAGGATACTCGGCGCGAAACGCCTCTAGCAGTGCCACCAGATCGGCAAATGAATAGTAGCGAGTATAGTCAACGCTGGGCATAAATCCTCCCTTAACAAAGCCGTTGAGACTTCAGTATACCGTGAAAGAGCGGCCTATTGGCACGATCCCTGCTTTATACATGTATGTCACATTATGTTAGTTTATGAAGACGCTGGACATTATAAAGAAAGCTGTAGATAGACGCTGCCATGTCTGGTGTGGAAGAGGAGGCAGCCGGTGCGTTGCCCGCATTGCAATTCACCTTGTCGATACATAGGCGAACAGCGCGGTTCCATTAAGTTTTATGGACGGCGTATGTTTCTGTGGACGTGCCTAGGATGTGGCACAACACTCAGCCAGTTTGAGGATAACCCCTCCGATGTGGCGACGCATCCGCGGCCTGTGCCGGCTACGCCGCTGTCGAGTCGCTCTGATCCGAAGCGGCGGCGCTAACGGCATCAGTGGCGGGCACGAAGCGCAGCTGCTGTGGATGCAGTCCCAGGCTGAGCACCCCGCCAGGTGCTGGCACAGCTGTGGCGGCGATATCAAGCTCCAAGAGCGTGCCGCTGCTGTGCCGCCAGTGGATGCGCGTGCTGCTGCCTCGAAATGTTGTACGCTCGACAGTGCCGCGCAGCTGGTTGGGGCTAGCTGGGTCTAGGGTCGCTGCCTCGGGGCGAATCAGCACAAGCTGTGGTAGCTCCGGCTGCTGTGGCGCGCGCGCCAGCTCAAGCGGCCCAAGCACGGTGTTGGCGCGGTAGGCAGCGGCGCTGGCCTGCCAGCCCGTGCATGCGAGCAGGTTATTGAGGCTGAGGAAGCGTGCCACAAACGGCGAGGCAGGCTGATCGTAGATCTGCGGTCCGCTGCCGCGCTGGGCGATCTGGCCCTGCTGCATCAGCAGCAGCTGGTCGGCGATGGTGAAGGCCTCAACTTGATCGTGAGTCACGTAGATGGCGGTGACGCCGGCGCTGGTGATAATCGTGCGCAGCTCGTCGGTGAGCCGCTCGCGCAGCGTGCGGTCAAGCGATCCAAGCGGCTCGTCAAGCAGCAGCAGGCGTGGCTTGGGGGCCAGGGCGCGGGCCAGGGCCACCCGCTGGCGCTCGCCGCCAGACAGCTCGAAGATTGAGCGCTGCGCATACCCGCGCAGCCCCACCAGCTCCAGCATCGCCGCTACGCGTACTTGAACTGCCTGGCGGCTTTGGCGCTGCATGCGCAGGCCGAAGGCGATGTTCTCGCCTACGGTGCGATGGGGAAACAAGGCCCAGTCTTGAAACATCAGCCCAAAGCCGCGCTTGTGCACTGGCATCCCCGCCAGCGGCTGGCCCTCCAGCCAGAGCGCCCCGCGGTCGGCGTGCTCTAGCCCGGTGATGATGCGCAGCAGCGTTGATTTGCCGCAGCCGCTTGGTCCAAGCAGGGCCAGAATCTGCCCGGCCGCTAGCTCAAACGAGATACCACGCAGCACCACCTGGTCATCGAACGTCTTCCAAATATCCGCAACAGCCAGCAGCGGCACGCTCACTTATGGCTTCTCCGCTGCGCGATCTGGCTGCCTTTGAACACCAGCACGGCGGCGACCAGCAGCAGGATATAGCGCACCCAGTCGCCGGCGCTGCGGCCAGTGTCGGGCAGGCTGATCGGGGCCGCTCCGCCAGCCACGGCGGTTGGTGTGGCCGTGGCGCTGACGACGGTGGGCACCACGGTGACATCGGCGACAGCGGTTGCGCTGACCACAGTGGTGGCTGTTGCTGTGGCGGCAGCGCTGGTGGCGGTCGGCTGCTGCGGCGCTGGCACCTCGGTGGCTGGCAGCACAATCGTTGGCTGGGTCACAGGCGTTGGCGTGGCGGTGGCGTTGGGATTCGGGATGATCTGGATCGGCACGTCGTCGGCGGCGGGGGCCAGGTTATTGCCAAAGCTGTCGGTTGCGCCCAGCACCTCGGCCTGGTTGGTCGTCTGCTGGATGTCGCCGATGACACGGAACGTGACCGTCACCACGACTGACTCGTCGGGCAGCAGCACGGTTTGCAGCGGCGGGCGCAGAACGTTGCTCCACACCACCACCCCGCTGCTCTCGCCGTCGATCGGCGGCACTGCGCTGACGAACTCGAGCACGCCGGGGTCGAAGCGGTCGCGCACGGGCAGGTTGAGGATGTTGGCCGCGCCATCGTTGCGAATGGTCAGGTTGAAGGTGACAAGCTCGCCAGCAACCGGCACCACGCCCAGCCCCAGCGTCTTGGTGAGCGGGGTGTTGCCGCCCATGGCGATGTTGTCGTCCTGGGCCGCGCCATCGCCTACAGCATTGCCCTGATAGTCGTAGGCGTCGTGGGTGTAGGCCGCGTTGACCACCCGCGGCGAGGGATGTTCGGCAATAAAGCGCACATAGATTACAATCTGATCACCGGGACTGAGCGGGCCGGTGCTGGCCAGGATATTGTTCCAGCTGATCACGCCGGTGCTGGCGATGTGCGTGTCCTGCGCTGGCGTCGCGTCGAGGAAGCGCATCACCGACTCGTCGTAGTTGTCGATCATCGGCAGCGTGATCACGGCGGTGTTCCAGTTGTTGGTCACCGTGATGGCGAACGTGAGCGTCTCGCCAACGCGCACGACGTTGCTATTCTTGAGAAGGGATTTTTCTACCTGCAGGCCCGTGCCTTGAGCGTAGACTGGCGCAGGCTGAGCATGCCCGATGAGCAGGATGACAAGCAGCGCTCCGAAGGCGGCGATAACACTCCACGGTAGCCACTGGAACCGTTGTTTGGTTGATTCCATTGGACCCTCCTCAGAAAGATTAAAATTTCGTAATTGTTGCTGCAATCGTAGCATGCTCTTAGTCCGGTCGTCAATTGATTGTCGCGAGGTGCTGATGCGGACGAAATCGAAACAACTGTGGTTCTGGCTGCTCCAGCTGCCGCGCGTGCTGCTGCTGCTGCTTGGCGCGCCGCTGAGCCTGATGGCCAGCCTGTTTATCTATGCCTGGCTGCGCAAGCGCACGGTCGAGCAGCACTTTGTGCATCTCGACTATCCGCCAGTGGAGGTTGACGGCCACCAGGTGCAGCTCTTCGACAACGGCGCGGCAGTGTTTCACGATATGCTGGCCGAGATCGAGCGCGCGCAGTCGCTGATTCTGCTGGAGACCTATATCTTCGAGCGCGACGAGGTGGGCATGCAGTTCAAGCGGGCGCTGGTGCGCAAGGCGCGCCAGGGCGTGCCGGTGCGCATTATCTTCGATGGCGTCGGCTCGCTGCACGTGCCGGTACGCTTTAAGCTGCTTGGCTGGCGGCGCAACATCCGCGTCTTCGAGTTTGGCCGCCTGCAGAGCCTACGCTCCTACATCACGCGGCAAATCTGGGTGCGCGACCATCGCAAAATTCTGGTGATCGACGGGCGCATCGCCTACCTCGGCGGCATGAATATCGGCCGCGAGTACGCCGATATCTGGCGCGACACACAGCTCAAGATTGTGGGGCCGCTGGCCGCCAACGCCGGCCACGAGTTCGCCGATGTCTGGAATCTGCACTTCGGGCGCTATCCGCTGGAGCTGCCCTACGCGCGCACTTCCTCCCCGGCAATCTCTATTCTGGGCAATCGGCCCTTCCAGCGCGAGTTCAGCATCCGCGCGGCCTATCTGCGCGCGCTGGCGCTGGCCGAGCGCAATGTGTTCATCACTAACGCCTACTTTATCCCCGACCGCGAGATCATCAACGCAGTGATCGCCGCCGCTCAGCGCGGTGTCGATGTGTGCGTGATGTTGCCGTTTATCTCCGACAATATCGGCGTCGACTGGATGGCGCGCGGCCTGGTGCACACGCTGCTGGCCGGCGATGTGCGCGTGCTGCTTTACCACGGCACCATGCTGCACTCCAAGACGATGACCGTCGATGGCCGCTGGTCCACCGTCGGCAGCGCCAACCTCGACACGCGCTCGATGCTGGTGAACTATGAGATCAACGCAGTCATTGACGATCCGGTCTTTGCGCGCCAGATGGAGGCGATGTTCCTCAACGATAGCACGCAGTGCCGCGAGGTGGTGCTCGACGAGTGGCTGGACCGCCCGCTGCTGCAGCAGTTCGGCGAGTGGTCGCTGCAGCCGCTGCGGCGCTTTTTCTAGCTGGATCGGGCACACACCACGCCCCGCCGTGCGCCGCTGCAGCAGCCGCAGGCGGGGCCGCAGCATGGGCGTGAATTAAGCGCGAGCGGACATCTTCACTTAAAAATACACGGCGAGCACGCTCAGCGCGGGCTTTTTCTCGCCGGATCGGGCACACACCACGCCCCGCCGTGCGCCGCTGCAGCAGCCGCAGGCGGGGCCGCAGCATGGGCGTGAATTAAGCGCGAGCGGACATCCTCCTTAAGCAAAGCGGACGGTGAGCACGCTCAGCGCGGGCTTTTTCTCGCCGGATCGGGCACACAACGGCCCCGCCGTGCGCCGCTGGAGTAGACGCAGGCGGGGCCGCAGCAGGCGTGCGCATTAAGCGCTAGCGGGCATCCCACTTAAAGAAGCGGACGGCGAGCACGCTCATCGCCAGCAGCCAGGCCAGCTGCACCAGCAGGTTGATCATCTGGCTGTGGATGGGCGGCGAGCCGATCATCACCTGGCGGATCGAGTCCGCCGTGTAGGTCAGCGGGAAGGCGGCGATGATGGGCTTGAGGAAGTCGGGCATGCTATCGACCGGGAAAAACACGCCGGACAGAAACAGCATCGGGAAGTTGATCAAGTTGACCAGCGCCGTGCCGCCCTCCTGGGTTTTGGAGATCGCGGCGACGAAGAAGCCGATCGAGATAAACATCAGCGTGCTGAGCAGAATCCAGCCGGCCAGCGCAAACCAGTTGCCCACCACCGACACATTAAAGACGAGCACGCCTAAGCCCACGATGATGCCTGTTTGGATCACGGCGATGGTCACGCGCATGGCGATGTAGGACATGAGCAGGATGGTGCGCGGCAGCGGCGTTGCGCCAAGGCGCTTCAGCACGCCCTCGGTGCGCATGGAGATCAGCGGCTGCGCGGTGGCGAACAGGCCCAGCTGCATGATCGACATCGCCAGAATGCCGGGGATGAGGAAGTCGATGCCGTTGATCGAGTCGGCCAGCACCGAGCGCACCTCCATGTGCATCAGCTGCGGGCTGTTGGTCAGCGCGCGGTCGGTCTGGTCCACGATGTTGCCAACGACGCCCTGCAGGATTGGCGCGACGGTCTGGCTCGACTGATCGACCTGGAGCTCGACGCTGGCGGGCTGGCCCTGGCTGACGGCGTCGCTGAAGCCAGCGGGGATGACGATGACGGCGTTGATGTCGCCGTCTTTGAGCTTCTGCTCCAGCGCAGCGGCCTCGCCGCGCTCGAACTTGAAGCCCTCGAACGGGCCTTTATCATCGGGGTTGGCGGCCGGGGTGTCCGGCAGGGCCTCGAACTGCTTGGCGAGCTGCTCGCCGATTGGGCCGTTGTCCTGCACGGCGAGGCCGATGTCGGCGCTCACACCGCCGCCAGAGCTAAAGATAAAGCCAAACAGCAGGATGAAGATCACCGGAAAGGCGACGGTGAAAAACAGGGCGGTGCGGTCGCGAGCAAACTCGCGCCAGTTCGCCAGGTAAAGCTCTTTGAACGTGTTCAATCTCGAATCCTCCGGCCAGTCAGCTTCAGAAAGACATCCTCCAGCGTGGCGGTGCGAATAGCAAAGCCCTTCAGCTCGGTGTTGCGCTCCTCGGCCAGTGCCATCAGGGCGTTGGTGGTGCGCGAGATACCGCTGGAGTAGAGGGTGGTGATGCCATCCTCGTTGGTCAGCGAGTCGACAAACGGCAGCGCTGCCAGCTGCTCGTCGCTGATGGCCGGGTTGGTGGCGAACTCGAGCGCGTTCTGCTGGAAGTTGTGGCGGATCAGCTCGTGCGGCGCGCCCTCGGCGATGATCTTGCCGTGGTCGACGATGACGAGCCGGTCGCACAGGCGCTCGGCCTCCTCCATATAGTGCGTCGTCAGAAACACGGTTTTGCCGCGCTGCTGAAGGTGGGTGATCACGTCCCACAGCGAGCGCCGGGCCTGGGGGTCGAGGCCGGTGGTTGGCTCGTCGAGGAACACAATCTCCGGGTCGTTGATCAGCGCGAGCGCTACGGCGAGGCGCTGGCGCTGGCCGCCGGAGAGGTCCTTCGAGCGCGTGTCGGCCTTCTCCTGCAGGTTGACCAGATCGATGACCTCGCTGACGGGCAGGCTGTGGTCGAAGAACGAGGCGAACAGCCGAATAAGCTCGCGCACAGTGAGTTTTTGGTACAATGCGGTCGTCTGAAGCTGAATGCCGACCTTCTGCTTAACCGCTTCGGGATTTTTTACAACATCAATGCCTAAAACTTTTACGGTGCCCTGATCGGGGGTGCGCAGGCCCTCGATCATCTCCGTGGTGGTGCTTTTGCCTGCCCCGTTGGGGCCAAGCATGCCAAAAACCTCACCTGTGTTGACCGTCAGGCTGATGCCATCGACGGCATGCAGCGACCCGTAGGTCTTCACGAGGTTCACAGCTTCAATTGCTGTCATTGTTCCTCCTGATTGTGGTGCTGGTGTTGATCCGCGTGCCACAATACCAAATCTTTGTCGTTAAGACAATCAGTTACACTGCGTTGTGCATACAAAGAGAAAGGTCCGCATGAATCATCAACGGCTGCTCGACTTCTACGCCAAACTGCCGGAGGGGACTGTGTTTGTACGAACAGACGATATATTAACGTTGGCGCGCGCCCGTTCGTTGCAGGAGCGGGCGCGCATCTTCGATCTCGGCTGCGGCCAGGGGCAGGCGGCGCTGGCCTTGGCGCAGGCCTACCCCAGCGCCGAGGTGATCGGCATCGATATTTCCCCGGCCCAGATCGAGCGCGCCCAGCGCGCCGCCGCCAACCAGCCCAACGTGCGCTTTTTTGTCAGCGACTGGCGCGACTTCGCCCTGCCCAGCGATGGCGTCGACCTGCTGCTCGCCACCCAGGTGCTGCAGTTCATGGCCGACGAGCGCGAGTTTGTCGAGTACCTGGCCGCCGGCCTCGCCGCCAACGGCCACCTGCTGCTACGCACGCTGCTGCTGCCCGACGAGGAGCCAGGCCGCTCGTTTGTCACCGATGTGATGGGCCAGATCATCGTCGGCTCGGTGCGCTTCTACAGCGAGCGCGATGTTACCGAGCTGCTGCGCGAGGTGGGCCTCAGCCGCTTCCGCATCGACAAGGAGGAGATGTGGCTCGACGCGCTGCCGCCCGATCAGGCCCAGCTGCTCGCCCGCGCCCTGCAGCAGGCCCGCCTGACCCTCGACGATGTGCAGCCCTGGTTCTGGAGCGGCACCATCTCCGCTGTGCGCCGCTAAGCCTCGACGTGCTCCACGCGGGCCGCTCGCAAGCGCCAGCGGCCCGTGCTGCCACCGTTCATGCGCAAGGAACACACCGATGCCCCTGAGCAGAGCCGATGTCACCGCCATTATGCCGCACGATCGCAGCGCCCTGCTGGCGCGGCTGGGCGTTGTGGAGCCGACGCTGTTGGCCGCCGGTACGGAGGCAGAGGTGTATGCGCTTGATGCTGAGCGCCTGGTCAAGCTCTATGCCGCAGCAGAGCGGAGCGAATATTTTAACACGCTCAAGGCGTTTTACGCCAACGTGCAGGCCGAGCATGTGCCGTTTAAGCTGCCGCGTATTCTCGATGTCGTTCAGCACAATACGCTGGTGGCGCTCGTCGAAGAGCGCATCAGCGGCCAGCCCTTGGCGGCCATCCTGCCGACGCTGGATGGCCCAGCGCTGCGGCACGCTGAGACGCTCTACCTGGATACGGTGTTTCAGATCCAAGCGCTAGCGCTGCGCACCCCGCCGCAGACCTATCTGCTGTTTGATGCGGCTGGCATAAGCAGCACGGCCAGCCAAAGCTTTGCCGAATTCTATGCCGCGCTGCTGCAAAGCAAGCTCGATCAGGTCGGCCGGTTTTTTACCGCCGCTGATCCACGCTTTGGCGACAAGGCCGATGCGTTGCTCGCGGCTATTCGCGCAGCGCCTAGCGCGCCAGGCGTGCTGGTGCATGGCGACTTTTTTCCTGGCAATGTGCTCGTCAATGCTGCGGCCACGCAGGTGTGTGGGGTGATCGACTTCGGCTCGTTCACGCTGTTTGGCCCCTATCTGCTTGATGTGGCGCTGGCCTTTGGCTACTATCGCATGTACGACCAGCAGCGCCGCAGCATTCGCGCAGCGCTCCTGCCCGCAGTCCTTGAGCGCATCCCCGCCGGTGACCATGCGCAGTTTTTTCAATTTCTGCTCGCCAACGCGATCATCACCGCAAACCTCTACGCGCGCGCACCTGATCCGCGCACCGATGGCCATTTTCAGTGGGCGCAGGAGCTTGTGGCCGCTGCTGCGTACTGGCGGCAGGCGCTGCGCTAGCGGCTGCCGGGGCTGTGGCGCGCAACGCCGGGCTGCTTGGCCGCGCTGGCCTTGCTGGTGATTGAAAAAGAATCGTCAGTGGTCGTGGGCGGCGGCTCAGCCGCGGGCCTGCTGCGTTGCTGTCTCGACCCGGCCTTGGGCGCTGACGACGCTGCGCTGCGGCTGCCGCACCTTCTCCGCAACGTGGCCTGCTGCGCCACACGTACCCAGCGCATGGTAGCGTTCTCAACGCCGTGGTCGCCTCAGTACCAATCTTCTTGCTAATCCACGCCAGCGCTAGAGTCGCACCGCCAACGAGCGCCTGCCCACAGCTGCGGCTACGCTGCGCAGGCGTGCGTTCCAACCACGGCGCAGTGGTTCGAACTAAGCGCTTGTGCTGGCGCAAGTCACGGCCCAGCGAGCGGGCTGGCACAGGCACCCGTCAGGGGCGTTGCGGCTACGCTGCGCAGGCGTGCGTTCCAACCACGACGCAGCGGTTCGACAGGATTGAGCTGAGGCTTGACCTTGCCCTCGGGGGAGGGTTTATGCTGAGCGTACGACGGAGGACACGATGCTCAAAATTGGTGAGTTTGCGCGGCTGAGCCAGGTATCGCTGAAGACGCTGCGCCACTACGACGCGCTGGGCCTGCTGCAGCCAGCCCACATCGACCCAGCGAGCGGCTATCGCCTGTACGACATTGCGCAGCTGGCGACGATGATACGCATTCAGGCGCTCAAGGACTGCGGCTTGGCCCTGGCGGAGATCGCCCGGCTGCTGCAAACCTACGATGCCAAGGCGATCGAGGCGCTGCTGCGCCAGCGCGTCACTGCCCAGCAGCAGGTCGTGATCGACGAGCAGGCGCGGCTACAGCGGCTGCTCGCACGGATGGAGCTGTTGACCAGCGCCAGCCAAGCCCCGCCCTACGATGTGGCGCTCAAGTGCACCGAGCCGCTAACGCTGATTGGCCTGCGCCGCAGCATCGCCGTGCGCGCAGAGATTGGCCCGCTGGCGCAGGCGGCGCTGCGCCACTTTGAGCAGCAGGCCCTCGTGCCAGCGGGACCAGCGGTGCACATCTACTTTGCCGTGACCGATGCCTGCATCGACCTGTTTGTCGGTGCGCCGGTGATCGCGCTTCCGTCAGCGCTGTCGCCGCTCACCGTCGAGCGCTTTGCTGGCGGCGAGCAGGTGGCCTGCGTGCTGCATCGCGGCGACTATGCGGGCATCGGCAGCGCCTACGCGGCGCTGCACCAGTGGCTGGCGACCAGCGGCTACGGCGTAGCTGGTCCCTGCCGCGAGATCTACCACCGCAGCGTGGTACACACCACTGATCCAACCGCCTATCTCACGGAGATTCAGCTGCCGATTGCGGCAGTGGAGACAGCGACCTAAACCAACTTGGGAGGAGCAATCAACGATGGACATGTTTGCAAGCACAACGGCGCTGGCGGCGGCGATTCGCGCTGGCGAGACCACAGCCCAGGCAGCGCTCGAGGCGCACCTAGCGCAGATTGAGCAGCATAACCACGCGCTCAATGCGGTGTGTGTGCTCAACGCTGATGCGGCGCGCATGCAGGCGGCGGCGGCGGATGCGGCGCTCGCACGCGGCGAGCTGTGGGGCGCGCTGCACGGCGTGCCCTTCACGCTCAAGGACGGCCATGCTACAGCTGGCGTGCGCACGACGATGGGCTTTGCACCGCTGGATCATGTGCCAACCTACGACAGCACAGTGACAGCGCGACTGAAGGCGGCCGGCGGCATCTTAATGGGCAAGACCAACGTCCATGAGCTGCTCGGCGACCCGCTCCAGTCGGATAATCCCATCTTTGGGCGCACAAACAACCCATGGGATACGCAGCGCGCTCCCGGCGGATCGAGCGGCGGCGCGGCAGCGGCGGTGGCGGCCGGTCTGACGCCCTTCGATGTGGGCAGCGATCTGGCGGGATCGATCCGCATTCCGGCGCACTTCTGCGGCGTCTATGGCCTCAAGCCGACCGAGCATCGCGTGTCGCAGGCGGGCTTCTTCCCTGACCCGCACCAGCCGCCGCGCAACCTGCGCATTATGACCTGCATCGGCCCGCTGGCGCGCAGCATCGAGGATGTGGCGCTGGTGCACGCGCTGATCGCTGGCCCCGACCAGCGCGACACCGAGGTGCCGCCAGTGCCGCTCGACCGTGCGCCTGAGCAGGCGCTGGCTGAGCTGCGCGTCGCTTATGCGCCGACGTTTGGCGGCCTGCCAGTGGCCGCTGATATTCGGAGCGCGCTTGATGACCTGGCCCAGCGGCTGGAGCAGGCGGGCGCGCTGGTGGCGACGCCGCCGCTACCTGCAATCGACGGCGAGCGCATCGGCGCGCTGATCGGGATGCTGATCGGGGCCTTGCAGCCGCAGGAGCGCCCGGCCACGCTCGCTGAGTACCTAGAGGCGCTCGACGTGCGCGATCAGGCGATCCGCGCCTGGGAGCAGATCTTCAGCGCCTGGGATGTTTTGCTGTGCCCGGCGGCGCTGACCACGGCGATTCATCACTGCGCGCCAGGAGCGCCGCTGACCGTCGATGGCCAGGCGGTGGACTACTGGCTGGGCAACGCGCACAGCGCGCTCTTCAACTACACCGGCCATCCGGCGCTGGTGCTGCCGTGGGCGCACGATAGCGCCGGGCTGCCCATCGGCGTGCAGCTGGTGGCTCAGCGCTGGGGCGAGGCGCGGCTGCTTAGCGCGGCCAAGGCCATTGCGGCGCTGGGCGGTGGTTTCCGGCGACCAGCGGGCTTCTAGCTGGCGACGCATCCGCTGTAGCGGCCAGCGGCGTACATCTACGCAGGCGCTGCCATACTGTGCGCGTGAGCGCTAGGTCGCAGCGTCTGCGCGCCACGGCTAGCGCCAAGGAAAGTGTTTAGCAAAACTTTAGCTTTGCAGGCTGGTGGCCTCGATTGTGCGCGCTATCATGAACAAAAAGGAGCACAACGATGCCAAATCTTTCACGACGCAACTTTTTGCGCGCGCTCGGCGGCGGCGGGATGGCGCTGCTGGTGCTGCCGCTGCTGGAGGGCTGCGGCGGCGATCCTGGCGCGCCGCAGCCGCTGATCGCGCCGACGGTCGATGCCGGCACTGCCAGCCTGCCGCCGCTGCCAGAGCGCATTTTGACCTCGATTGAAGACCTCTACAAGCAGTACTACAGCAGCGTCGCGCACCTGGATCGCGCCAGCTGGACGTTCAAGGTCGATGGCTCGGTGCGGAAGCCGATCTCGCTCAAGCACAGCGACTTCCTGGCCCTGCCGCAGACTACCGCCGTGACGACGATGGAGTGCATCGGCAACCAGGTGGGCGGCACGCAGATCGGCAACATCGAGTGGACCGGCGTGCTATGGAGCGAGATCACCAAGCTGTACGGCGGCGTGCTGCCAGCGGCGGTCGAGTGGCGCTTTGGCTGCGGCGACGGCTATGTCACCACGCTGCCGATCGAGCGCGTGGGCCAGCCCGACGTGCTGCTGGCGCACTCGATGAACGGCGAGTACCTGCCCGACGACCACGGCGCGCCGCTGCGCATCATCATTCCCGGCAAGTATGGCCAGAAGCAGCCCAAGTGGCTGCTGAGCATGACCGCCATCGACGAGCCAGCGCTGGGCTACTGGGAGAAGCGCGGCTGGTCCAACACCGCCGAGATTATGCTGCACAGCATGGTGCGCCAGGTGCAGGATCAGCGCGTCAACCGCGGCGAGGACACGGCCAAGGTGCCGCTTGGCCCCACCGTGATCGCCGGCGTGGCCCTCGACGGCGACCAGCCGATCAGCCGGGTCGAGGTGAGCACCGACGACGGCGCAACCTGGAGCGACGCGCAGATCAACAGCCCGCCCACGCCGCACGAGTGGACGCTGTGGCAGTACCTGTGGACGCCGGCCAAGGCGGGCACCTACCGCGTGACCGCGCGCGCCTACGTTAGCGACGGCACCCAGCAGGACACCGAGGACGCCGACGGCTCCGACGGCCAGACCGCCAACTTTGTGGCCCGTGTGATCGTACAGTAACAGACCCTGCACTACGACGGCGACGCAGCCACGTGCTGCGCCGCCGTTTGCTTGTTAAACCAATTCACGTTGGAGACGCTGCCTGGACAGGCGGTTTGGGGCGCAGTCCCACGCCTCCGGCAGGGTTTCACCCTGCACCCAGAATATGGGATGTGCAAGGCGAAACGGTATTAAGCTATAATTGCGCTGTCCTAACACGGCGTAGGTTGTTTGTGCCTGAGAGAGAAAGGTGCACCAATGTATCAAGCTCCGCCCCCAGCACCCAAACAGCGGCTGGCGCTGCGGCCGACCCTGCTGCTCTGGTTTGTCTTTGTGTTCGCTGGCGCACAGCTGGTGAGCAGCATCATGCAGCCGGAGTGGCTGGCCTTATGGTGCGCGCTGACATTGTACACATGCAGCATGCTTCTCTTTTTCTGGTTGATGCGCCGTCACGCGCAGGCCGAAGCAGGCATTGTGCCGCCTGTGCTGGCGCTGCCGCAGCGTCTGCTGCCGTTTGGCGTGCTTGCGCTCTTTGTGGCTGGCTCGGGCCTGCTGCTGTACTGGCTGCGCGCTGCCGAGGCGCTGCTGCCGTCGCTGCGGCTGCCGCTCTTTGTGCTGGTGTTTGGAATCATCTACGTGTTTCATCGCCAGGATCGTCCGCGCTAGCACAGGTGTGGGGCGCAGTCCAGGCTTACCAACCTTCATTTACATAGCCAGGGAGAGTGAGTGTATGTACAAGTGTATGTGGCTGTTGATCGTGTTGCTGCTGTTGATGGCATGTGGAACCATTAACCCGGCTGTGCCGTCCTATCCCACAGTGCTAGCTGCGAACGTTGATCTGACCAAGTTTCCAAGCCCGTTGGAGCCAGAACCACTGACAACGGTGCTTGATCACACGGTGTTTCTCACGCCGGACACGCCGCAGGAGGTGATCGCGTGGTATCGCCAAGTGCTCAAATCAGCGGGTTGGTCCAATATCCGAGAGCCGGACGTGCAGCTTCTCCGCGCTGATAGCTATAAAGACTGCGCCAATATGTACAGTGTGCAGGTAGCAGTACAGGCAACTGACAAAGGCACCGTCGTGTATGTGCTGCACGAACAAGATCACTGTCGCTAAATCCACACGTATGAGAGAAAGGAAAAAACCATGTATCAGTCACCGCCGCCTGCGCCCAAGCAGTCGCTGGCACAGCAGCGCCTCGTGCTGCTGGGGGTTGGGTTTGGTATTGCTGTTGCAGGTGCCGCGTCGCGCATTGTGCAGATCGAATGGCTTCAACCATTGCTCCCGACAGTAATAGGTGTGTCCATAATCAACATCTTAGGCTGGCAGTATCGCCGACGACTCCCAGATGCTGTGCCAGCGTCGCCGCTGCGCGTGGCAGGTTCGATCCTCGGCTGGATTGCCCTGTTCCTCGGCTGTGGCTTGATGCTGTATCTATTGCGGGACAATCAGCAGCTTGGGATATATGGTCTGCTGGCCATTATTGCGGTGGTTTGGCTGATCCAGCGCGCATGGCGGCAGGTGCGCAGCGGTGGCGGAGGTGCGCAATGAGTGAAGCGCCGCAGCACTCGCCGAAGAAGCTGCTGATCGTTATTCTGACGATCAGCACGCCGTGCACCGCCCTCCTGTGTGTGAACTACCAAAAGCTGGGCTTTGGCCTGAGTGTGTTCATCTGGGGTGTCTTTAACGTGCCGCTGCTGCTGCTGCTGATTCGTCCGCCGCGCGACGCTGGCTGGTGAGCTTGGCGGCGGGTGGCTCCGCCGCTTGGTCCCTGAACTGAGTACTGAGATACGGAGGGTTATATGCTCAACAGGGCAATGTTGATCATGGTGTTGCTTGTGCTGTCCGGATGCGCGCTATCCACGCCACAGCCGCCGACAGCGACACCGACGACTGCCGTGCGGCCGTTGTCTGCGCGGCCAGTGTACCCACAGCGGCCAATTTACCCGAGCAATAACAGCGATATTGTGCAACATAAAGAACATCTTGATTTCACGCGTATTACTACCTTTACCTCAACTGCGGCACCTGATGAAATTCGCCAGTGGTATCGTAAGACGCTCTTAGCAGCAGGTTGGCAGGTAGATGATGATAGTATGATTAAGCTTCCAGAGAGTGACAATTATATCTACCTTGATAATAACGCCGATCATCCAGCTTTTGAATTCGTTTTGTCAGTAACACACGCAGGAGCAATGAGGAAGGTTACTATTGCCCACACCTTATCAGGGCCGTTTGATACAGATTTGTGGCCTGCGGACCAGTAGCGTGCGCTGCGCATAGGCTCGCTGGCTGCGCTTGTGCGCGACCAAGGACACCGCTGACTCTCCATGAGTCGGCGGTGTTGCACGTTGGAGGTGCTGCCTGGGAGTGCTAGCCCGCCGGGCTGGAGCAAGGCCGCAGGCGCGGATCTAGCGTATCCTCCAGCAGCCACAGCGCTATGCATATGGTCCCAGGAAGCGCTCACCGTTGAAGTGAATGAGATGGTCGGGCGCATCGGCGATCCACACCTCTGTTTCCCAGGCGATTTCATCCACATATCGGCACATAGTGGTGCGGTCGACAAAAGCGGTGACAAAAACCAGCGGTGCGGTGCCAGGCTGAAACAGAAGCTTGAGTTCGTGATGGCGCTTGATATTAATTGGGCCGTGGCTGGTAACGGCTTCGATCAGGACAAGCCAATTCTTGTCAACGTGATGCACAATAATGTCTGGTAGTTTTCCATGGCGGTCTAACATGATGCCGAGCTGTTCGAGATACTATTGTGCTGCGGCATCCGTCATACATCTAGCTCCTGCTGAATATACTGATCAAGCATATCTTGTGGTAGCAACTCATTATCAAAATGCTGGCCTAGTGCGCGCAGTTGATCCTTTGAAGGATAAGGGAGTTTGCGTAAATCAGTAGCATTAATTTGCGTATGACCGCTAAACTGACGCACATACATATCAACGAGCGTTGAATTAAGATAGAGCACAAGCCCTTTGGCAATGCTCGCTTCGAGCGGACAGCCTTGGGCGTGATAATAGTTGAGGTGGTTTTCAAACCCAACCATTGCACTCGGGATACGTTCCGGATTATAGAGCGCGGCATATACACGCCGGGCTTCTTCTTTTGCTCAAAAGCGCTTGACAAGGACATACCAGCCAGTTGGCACCAGTAAGCGTGTCGTCTGTTCCTCGTTGAGAATTGCATTCGCCTTGCGAGAAGTGTTGTTCGGCCACACAACCTGGCCTGCTTGGAGATGGATTGGATAAATCAGTGGCACTGTCTCAGCTTCCGGCTGACTCCGTAGGTAATCTTTGGCCCGAAAATCGACTACTCTGCCAGTTGAGACGCTCAATCCTAGATCCTGAAGCGTACTGTTGAGTGTACGTAGGCGCGTGCTCTGATGCCGAGCGTGTGGGGCTACTGGCAGATGGATAAACTGATCTGGGTCATCAGCGGCGACAAGTTGACCATAGGGAACGTGCTGTTTAAGCGCTACTGCTGATTGAGCATCAAAACTTGAGGTCAAAATAACATCGTTTTGTGTTCCGCCCTTCATGCCATAAACAATAATATTTTCTTGCAGCACTGAACCCTCGTCGAAATTGGTGCTGCGCGAATCAAAAATATGGATCTGGCGGAGAGCAATATCACGTAAAAAAGCTTGTCGAAAAAGCTGAAAGTACGGCCCATTGCAGAAGCTGCGTGGCGTAATTGCTACAAGCTGGCCATGCTGCTGTAAGAGTAGCTGTGCTACCCAAATGAATGCTGCATAGAGGTTTGTCGTGCTAATGCCAGCGGTTTTTAATGAATGCCAAAGCCGTGAATTCGTGCGTATTTTTTTGTAGGGTGGATTTAAGATCGCGATATTGTAATCAGCATGGCTGATGCTTTGAAACATGTTCCCTTGCAGATATTCGACACCTGCAGCTAAAAAGTCGGTGTTATGCACGGTTGCTACAAAATCTACATTATGCATAGCACAAAATTCTTTACACTCGCTGAGGGTTCGCTGCAAAAATGGGAGCAATGTTGCATCAAGCTCGTACAGTGTAGCTTCAATCGTCTTTGGTGGGCTTGTCCATTGGCACGCAGTTGTGGCAACTGCTGCTGTAAGTATGCCTACGCCAGCGCCTGGATCAAGTAATTTTATATGTTCTGGCTGCTGTTCAAGTAGCTGCGCCATATGTTGGGCGATGCTTGGTGGCGTAAAGAATTGTCCAAGCGCAGAGCGTTGCTTTAGTTGGGCATACGCTGCTGTGCGTGATTCGTCAACGTTTGTCAGCAGCGACTCTGATGATGTAGGTGACTGAATAATAGCCATGGGCACCTCCGGAAGAATGGGCGTTTCTGTGCTTGGTACTGATGCAAGTCTAGCATACATGTGTTCTACTTGGGTGGGACGATGCGGCTGGCTTGGGTATGCGTGTATGTTGATTTTGCGATCAATCCGTCATGCGGCTCATGGTGAAAGCGGCGACCTCTGGTATGCTGAAGGTCTGTGTTTGCATCAAGGGGTGACCATATGGCAACGATTGCGCAGGTTCATGTGCCGGAGCAGGAGCGACCCTGGCGCGCCTATGTGGCGCTGGCGCTAGGGGTGATGTGTATCGCCTGGTCGGCGATCTGGGTGAAGTGGGCGAATATGCCGGGGCCAGCCTCGGCGTTTTATCGGCTGCTGATCGCAGGCGCGGTGCTGGTGCCGCTCGGCCTGACGGTGCGGCGCTCGACGCGGCCTGCGCGGCGCACGGTGCTGCTGGCCGCGCTCAGCGGCGTGTTCTTTGCGCTGGATGTTGCGGTGTGGAACTCGTCGATTCTGCTGACCTCGGCGGCCAATGCGACGCTGCTCGGCAACGATGCGCCGCTGTTTGTCGGGCTGGGGGCCTGGCTGCTGCTGCGCGAGCGGCTGCCGCGCTCGTTCTGGGTGGGCATGGCCGTGGCGCTGCTTGGCATTCTGCTGGTGCTCGGCGGCGATATGCTGCGTCACCCGCGGCTGGGCCTGGGCGATGCGCTGGCGCTGGGCGCTGGCGTGTTCTACGCTGGCTGCCTGCTCACAACCCAGCAGGTGCGCAACAAGCTTGATATGCGCACGTTTATGGCGATCTCGACATTGAGCAGCGTGGTGGTCATCGGCCTTGTCTGTCTGATCCTCGGCGTGCAGCTGACCGGCTACAGCTCAACATCGTGGCTGGCCATCCTCGGTCTGGGCCTGATCACGCACCTCGGCGGCTGGACGCTGGTGAACTATGCGCTGGGCCATCTGCGCGCAACCGTGGTGTCGGTGAGCCTGCTGGGGCAGCCGGTGCTCACGGCGCTGCTGGCGATCCCGCTGTTCAGCGAGCACCTGAGCCTAGAGCAGATCATCGGCGGCGTGCTGGTGCTCGGCGGCATCTGGTGGGTCAATCGACGGCCACGCGCTGCTGCGCTGGCTGATGATCCAGCTGATCCTGCAGCGCTAAACTAGCGCAAAGCGGCCAGCGGGAGCTGTGAAGCGGGTGCTAACCTCTGGGTTGGCATCCGCGTTAGCTTTGCACGACCTGCCGCTTACTGCAGCACGCGCTGGTGCGCAACCACACGGCTATGCATCCCAACAAGAATCTGCGGGCATGCGGCAGCCCGGCAGCGCACAGCGGCGGCGCGCAGCGGATCGGGACAGCACGACTTGCGGCCTGATGCAGCAATCGCGGGTGGTCAACCACGGCGGCGATTTTCTGCCTGGGCCGGTACAGCCTGCCGCTTGCTGCAGCACGCGCTGGTGCGCAACCACACGGCTATGCATCCCAACAAGAATCTGCGGGCATGCGGCAGCCCGGCAGCGCATAGCGGCGGCGCGCAGCGGATCGGGACGGCACGGCTGGGCTGCTGCTGCACGTGCTGGCGCACAACCACGGCGGCGACTTTCTGCATCTGGCTATGCACGACTGCGGATGGTGCTTGTAGCGCGAGCGCGCAACCACGGCGGTCATCCATCCCAACAACGAGCGCAGCCCTGCGGCTTGGTGCAGCGGGAGCATGGGAGATGGCAGGGCGTGCAGCGGCCTGGCTACTCTGTGGCGGTAGGATCGGCGCTGGGCGGCTCGGGCTGCGCGTAGTCGACCAGATCGACGCTGTAGGCTGGCGTGCAGATGGCCCAGGCGATGCAGGCGTTTTCGCCCTTGACCTGCTCGCGGTAGGGCGTGTTGGCCGGGATGCGCAGCACGCTGTTGGGCGTCAGGTCGTAGGGCTTGCCATCCATCACGACCGTGCAGGAGCCGCTGATCACAATCAGCACCTCATCGAAGCGATTGCTGCGCTGCTGCTGCTCCAGGCCCGGCGGCATCGCGATGCGCGCCACGCTCATGGCGTTGGTGCTGGTGGCGACGCGGCCAAACGCCTCCCAGACGGTGGAGCCGTTGGCGTTGACGAACTGGCTGGCCGGATCGAAGCTGCGCTGGTACTCTGGCTCGCCGTAGGCTTTGGCCAGCATGGCCTTGAGGTTGCGCAGAAACTCGGGGATGTCGAAGGGCTTGGCCAGGTAGGCGTTGGCCCCAACCGCGCGGCCTTTCTCGAGATCGACGCGCTCGGCGCGCACCGTGAGCATCATCACCGGGATACTGCTATCGTGAGACTTGATGCGGCGGCAGACCTCCCAGCCCTCGATTACGGGCAGGTTGACATCGAGCACCACGGCGTCGGGCCGGGCGGTGCCGAAGTGCTGCATCGCCTCGAGGCCGTCGCGGGCGACGACGACGTTGTGCCCTTCGATCTCTAGCACCTGGCTGACCAGACGCACAATATCGTTGTTGTCATCGACCAATAGAATCCGCATAATGCTCCTTCTTTATTGTACCAAGTGGGCTAATCCTGCCAGTCCAGGCGGGGCGAAAGCCTGCCGGGAGCGTGGGGGCGGCCTCACATGCCCTAGGTGGTGTGCTCTGCGCGCGCCGGGTGAGGGCTACGCTCGCCAGCCCAATCATGGGCGAAAAATCCCATGCCTGCTCACGCTGGCCTGTGCTTCTGCTGCTTGTAGTATACCCTGCTCTGGCGGTTATGGCGTCAGCGGGCTGTGGCTGCCAGCGGCATAAGGCTGAGCCAATCCAGTTGGACGCCGAGCTGGCGCTGGTCTGCGGCCACGCCAAGCAGATCGGGCCGCCAGGGCTGGCTGATCAGCCGTAGCTCGCGCACGTCGGCCTGCTGCGGCAGCACCAGCCAGATCACGCGCCAGCTGCCAGAGCTGCTGATCGGCGTGCAGGCGCTGGCGCAGAGGGTGAGATTGGCCGCTGGCGCGCCGCTTGGGCGCGGGTCACGCAGGCGCAGGGCCAGCAGCGCCGGGCCGCCGCCAGGCAGCCGCAGCGTGGTGCTGGCGCTGGTCCAGCGGTAGGTCGTGTCGCCCTCGCTCTCCGCAGGGTAGACGCCGCTGAGCAGTCCCAGGTCGAGGCCGCCGCCAACGTCGAGCGTCGTGGTGAGCGGGCGGGCGTCGGCCTGCCAGGCCCAGTCGAGCATTACGTCATCAGGCACATAGGGTGGATTCCAGGCATCGCGCACAGCGGCAAGATCGCCCTGGCGCAGCTTGAGCAGGCCGTAGCGCAGTGGGCCGTCGGGATAGTCGGTGTTGAGATTGATCGCTGCGGCGTAGTCCTCGGCGGCGGCGCTGAAGTCGCCGCGCAGCTCGTCGACAGAGCCAAGGGCGATCCAGCCATCAGGTGACGGGGCGGCGCTGACGGCGGCGACAAACTCGCGGTGGGCGCGCTCAAGATCGTGAACAGAGAGCGCCTGCTGGCCCTGCTGGCGGTGCCAGCCGCGCGCGGTCTGGCTGGCGGCCCAGCTCCAGGGATAGTTGGGCAGATAGGCCAGGGCGATGATCAGCGCTGCTGCTGCTGCTGTCGCGCGCTGCCAGCGCGGCGTCGCCACACCTGCCCGCGCCATGGCGAGGCCCGCGTAGGGCAGCAGCACCGGCCACAGAAAGTGGCGGTAGCGCGCCTCGCCATGGGTCAGCGCGGTGGTGCCAACGACATAGAGCAGCCACAGCAGCAGCAGCGCCAGCCGTCGGTCGCGCGGCGCATGGGCCAGCCCCCAGAGCGCGGCCAGCAGCAGCAGCACATAGGCCAGATCGTCGAAGACTAGCGCGGCGACAAAGTAGCCCAGCGGCACATCGCGATAGTAGTTGGGCTGCAGAAAGCGGTCCTCGATGGGCTTGACGCGCCAGAGGTAGACCATGTTTGGCCAGAGCTTGCGCAGCACAATCGCCGGGTCGGCGCGCAGCAGCGCGTAGCCTTGATCGGCGGCGTAGTCGGCGCGCTCGGCGGGGTTGGGAATGGCGGAGAGCGTCGCGTTGATCGTGCTCAGCTCCAGCCCTGGCTCGCTGAAGGCCCACAGGTTGTAGGAGAAGCCGGTCTCAACTAGGATTGGCTGGCCATAGGCACGCCAGTTGCGCAGCGTCCACGGCGCAATGGTGGCGCAGCATGCAAGCGTGAGCAGGGCAACTGGCGCAATGGCGCGGCGGCGCTGGCACCAGAGCATCCAGGCCACGATCAGTGGCGCAAAGGCCAGCGGCAGCGAGCGCGTGAGGATAGTCAGCCCCAGCGCCACGCCAGCGAGCGCGCTGCTGGGCCAGCTTGGCCGCGCCTGCCAGCGCAGCAGCAGCAGCAGCGTGACTAGCCACAGCGTGCTCCACAGCGTCTCGCTCATCCACAGGTTGGCGAAGGTGGCCTGGGTGAGCAGCAGCGCGCCTGCGCCTGCGGCCCACAGCCCGGCCTGCTCGGCGCGCGCAGCGTGGGCGGCGACGCGGCGGCCAAGCAGCCACAGCAGCCATAGCTGCACCACGCTGAGCGCGATGTTGGGCAGCGCCGCCAAGTGCGCATCGCCGCCGCACAGCGCCAGCGAGCCGGCCAGCCAGAGCGGGTAGAGCGGCGCGCGCAGCCACGGGTAGCTGGCGTAGAACTGCCAGCCGCGCCCAGCCAGCAGATCGCGGGCGACGCTGAGATACTCGACCTCATCGTTGGCTGGCTGGTGCACTGGTAGCGCCCACAGCAGCAGCCGCAGCGCCAGGCCCGCTAGCAGGATCGCAAGCAGCGTCCAGCGGCGGCGGCTGGTGGTCGGCAGGAGTGAGCGAAGCCAGGACGTGAGATGCTGCATCATATGGTCTAGTCTAAAGGTAGGGCTGTGAGCGCTGGCGGGCAGCGCGGCGGCGGTCGATGTTCCAGGCCAGGCCCAGCAGCACCAGCGCCAGCAGCACAAGGCCCGCTAGCTGCGAGCGCCGGTTCAGGTCGTTCAGCAGCGCCTGGGCCTGGGCCTGCCCCTGCGCGTCGCCGAGGCTGGCAAAAAGCGCGGCGGCCTGATTAATGTTCGAGCGGGCGGCGCTCCAGCGCAGGCTGCGCACCTGCTGCTTGGCGCTGCTGAGCAGCGTGTAGCCGCGCTGCCCGTCGGCGATGTGCGCGGCGTAGATATCGAGGGTGTCCAGCACGTCGGCCCGCTCAAGCTGTGCGTAGAGCGTGCGCGCCGTGCTCAGGCTGCTCTCGGCGCTGGCATAGTCGCCGCGCAGCAAGGCTGTGCGCGCGCTGTTGAAGGCGCTCTCGGCACGCACACCCTTCTGCGCGATCTGCTGCAGCGTCTCTAGCTGCGCCTGCTGCTCGGCGGGCGCGGTGGCCAGGGCGGCGCGCGCCTGCTGCTCGGCCTCGGCGTAGCGGCCAGCGTCCAGCGCGGCGCGGATTGCGTCTAAATCGACGCTGCTGACTGGCTGGGCCTGCCAGTCGTTGCTGATCCAGCTGGGCAGCTGGTCTAGCCACTCGACCTCCAGCGTGTCGGCGCTCTTGTCGTACACGCTCTCGAGCGCCGAGCGGTAGCCGCTGGCGTTGGCCATGGCGCGCACAAACTCCACAAACGCAGGCATGCCATACTGCTGAATGAGAAAGCTGACCATCGACCAGCTTTGCGGGTAGCCGACCTCGGGGTTGTTGTACATGGTGTTGTTGCTGTCTAGCCGACCCCACGGCAGGAGCCGATCGCTGGCGTAGGCCTGCGCCAGCAGATCATGCTTGACTGTGACCTGCGGTGAGGGCTGCTCGACGTACTGGGCGATGCCCTCTTGCCACATTGTCGAGAGGCGGCCCGACGATAGCTCGGCGGCGATGATGTGCATCAGCTCGTGGCGCACCGTGTTGCGAATGTCGTCCTCGCTGTGGCCCTGCGTGTAGGGCAGCGCGATGCTGATCTCGCGGCGGCCGGTGTGCGCGTGCGCGATCACGCCAGCAATAACGCGGGCCAGCGGATTTACCTGTTGATAAATCTCAAGCGTGGGGTAGATCCGCAGTGTTAGCGGTGGGTCGGGGCGGTAGCCGATCGCGGCAGTGACTTCTTCATAGATCGCGTCAACAAAGCTGGCGTAGCGCGCGGCGTCTGCTTCGTAGCCTGCCGGATATAAAATCGACATATAGGTTGTGGTCTGCTCTTGCCAGGCAACGGCCTGATCCTGGGCCTGCGCCGGCAGCAGCCAGAGCGCTCCCAGCAGGATCAGCCAAACGCGCCAACGTGCCATATGAACCTCGCCTCTTGTACAGCTAATGCACGTGGTAGACTACAGTACCAGCGATTGGATTTATGGTCAAATGAGGAGGCTCCGATGATCGAACTCGCGCCGCGCAATCCGTATGGTCTCGCGCTTAGCGCGCCTATTGTCGCTCGCGCTGGCCTAGATGGCGCAGGCATCGACCGCCTCGCCAACCTCGCTGGCGTTGGCGCGGTGCTCAGCGATCCGCTTAGTGCTACTTCGACGACCTGGCCCGCCTGGGAGGCCACGCCAGCTGGCGTGATCTGGCCCAGCGGCGGCCGCTCGATCCAGCGGGCACGCCGCGAGCTGCCGCACTGGTCACGCCGCGGCAGCCCGATCTTAGTCACGCTGCTGGCGACCACGCCCGCAGAGGCCAGCGAGCTGCTCGATGAGCTGGACCCCGAGGCCCACCCTGGGCTTGTCCTCGATCTGACCGCCACTACTACGGTGGCTACAGCGGAGGCGCTGCTCAGCACGGTGCGCCGCTACTGGGTTGCCCCGCTGCTGGTTGAGTGTCCGATTGATGGCCCTGCGCTTGCAGATCTCGTGCCCGCGCTCGCTGCCGCCGACGCGCTGCTGCTGGCGCGCGGCCCGCGTGCGCTTGGTCAGCACAGCCACGGTCGGCTCGTCGGTCCCGCTGCTGAGCCGCTGATCGCTGCGGCAGCGCAGACGGTGCGCCAGCTCACGCGCCAGCCGCTGCTGGTTGGCGCAAGCACGGCGGCGGGCGCACATGTTGCGTGGTCGCTCGGTGCCGATGCGCTGGTTATCGATGTCGCGCTCTGGCACGACTTAACCTTTGCCGAGCTGGCCCTCCAGCAGCGCCCCGCCTGAGCATCTGCTCGTGATCAGCGGTGTTCGATTCTGGTCGTCCATGCTGGTGCCGTGCGCAGGCGGTGGCGTGCGGTCCGGTGCAGGCGCGCCGTGCTGCTGGCGGGGCGCTGATGCGGAGCGCAGCGTGCGAGCGCACCTCGACCCGGCGAATCTGCGGTCAGCGCGCGGGGAGGCTTGGATGTGTGCTGTGGTCGATGGCTGGTCGGCAGGTGCGGGCCGGTCGTGCCGCAGGCGTGCGCGGGCGGTAGCGTGCGATCCGGTGCAGGCGCGCCGTGCTGCTGGCGGGGCGCTGATGCGGAGCGTAGCGTGCGAGCGCACCTCGACCCGGCGAATCTGCGGTCAGCGCACGGGGAGGCTTAGATGTGTGCTGTGGTCGATGGCTGG
>JABXJS010000190.1 GCA_013538855.1 Herpetosiphonaceae bacterium | reverse complement strand
GGATCTCGGACTGGCTGGCGCGGCGCATGGCTGTCTCAAGGAAGGGCAGCTTCTCCTCTAGGTCGGCCAGCAGCGGCAGGTCGGCGCGGGCCAGCGTGAGGTCGTCGAGGTCAACATCGGTGACGAGCAGCGCCTCCTGCCAGAGCGGCGCGCGGGCGCACTCGTTGGAGCGCGGGCCGATGACGACCGAGCCGCCGGCGAAGCCTTTGCCGCCCTCGAAGCCGACGAGCTGGCACAGGGCCACATAGATGCCGTGCTCGCCGGCGATCTCGCGGATGCGGTCATCCCAGCGGCTGATGTTGGCCGGGCGCTGTTCGCTGGCCCCACGTGCTGGCGAGGCGCTGACGATATAGAGCATCTGCGCGCCATCGAGGGCGGCGATGGTGCCGCTGAGCGAGTGCCAGGCATCCTCGCAGATGAGCATGGCGACGCGGCCGAAGCGGGTCTCGAAGGCGGCGATCTGCTGACCGCTCTCCACAAAGCGCGCCTCGTCGAAAACGCCATAGGTGGGCAAGAAGAGCTTGCGGTGCACGTGTTTGATGCCAGGGCGCTCGCTGCCAGTGCTGGACCTGCCGGTCTCGCCGCTGAGCGTGGCGTACATGGCGCTGTTGTAGAAGCGCTCGCGCCAGCGCTCGTAGAAGCCGACCACGATGTCGAGCGGCTGGGCCTCGCGGCCAAGGGCGCGGATGTACATGCGCTCCAGGTCGGCGTAGAGCTGCCCGGCGGTGACGGCCTGCTCGCGCACGCCGCCCTCGAGGAAGTAGCCGGTGAGCGCCGTCTCCGGCAGCATCAGCACATCGGGGAACTGATCGAGGTGGGCTAGCTCTTGGAAGAGCGTGCCCAAGCGCTCGACGTTGGCGCTGTAGTTGCCCTTGCGCGGGCGAAACTGCGCCAGTGCCAGTTGAAAGGCCATAACGTAACCTCCTGCACAGCGAGCTGTAGCCCGCTACTGTTCTTGTTTAACTTTGACACGCGCCTCGCGATGGCGAAATACAAAGTCGCCCTCGACACGTGAGTCGCGAAAGCGGTAGAGCCGCGCCGGTCGTCCGCGGCCCTCAAGAAATTTGCCGGTGTCCTCCAGCAGATCCGAGTCGCGCAGCTTCCGATAGAAGTTGGCCTTGTCGAGCTTTTCGCCCAGGATCTCCTCGTAGATGCGCTTGAGCGCTGGCAGCGTAAACTCGGTCGGCAGCAGCTGGAAGGCCAGCGTGGTGTACTCCAGCTTGGAGCGCAGCCGGTCGATGGCAAAGCGCAAGATCTTGTGGTGGTCGAAGGCGAGCGGCGACGGCAGTTCATCGACCGAGAACCAGCGCACGTCGTTGGACTCATCGGAGACTTGCAGGTGCTGCTCCTCGGAGCGCACGAGCGCGAAGTACGCCACGCTGATCACGCGGGTACGTGGGTCGCGGCCTGGCTCGCCGAAGGTGTAGAGCTGCTCCAGGTACAGGTCGTGCACGCCGGTCTCTTCGGCTAGCTCGCGGCGTGCGGCTGTCTCCAGCGACTCGTCCATGTTCACGAAGCCGCCGGGGATGGCCCAGTGATCGGCATACGGCCAGTGCTTGCGCTGTACCAGCAGCACGTGCAGCCGACTGTCGAGGAGTGTGAAGATCACGACATCGACTGTCACGGAGGGCCGTTCGTACTTGCTGGCATCATAGGTTTCTGCGGTCTCAGACATAAGCTCTTTTTCCTTATAGTGTTATTATGACACTATTATAGCGAGTTCAGCGCAGGCTGTCAATAGAGCGTAAGCCGCCGCGCCAGTGACGTGTGCTGGCCAACCACGCTGCTGAGCAATCGCGGCCTACGAGCGGGATGAGCATATGCCGGGCCACAGCGCACGGTGTGTTGTCCAACCACGGCGCAGCGGTTCAGCCTAGCCTGCACGCTAGCGCGTGGCGGTTTTGATGCACAGCGCTGTGGTTGGGCGCTGGCTGCGGCAGCGTGGGCCGGGCGAGTGCACGGCGCAGGCCGGGCGGGCTTGCCCAGCAGCGTGCTGGCATCATCGACGTGCGCAGGCGGCCCGGGGAGCGGGCGGCGGGGCAAGCATGGCGCGGGCTATGCAGGTGGGCGGGCAGGCGAGCAGGCGTTAGCATCAGGCAAGCATTGGTAGATGCACAGCGCTGTGGTTGGGCGCTGGCTGCGGCGGCGTGGGCCGGGCGAGTGCACGGCGCAGGCCGGGCGGGATTGCCCAGCAGCGTGCTGGCATCATCGACGTGCGCAGGCGGCCCGGGGAGCGGGCGGGCGGCGGGACAAGCAGGCGAGCAGGCGTTGGCATCAGGCACGCATTGGGAGCGGCGTGGTACACAAGTTGCACTAAGAAGAAGCAGCGAACAACAAAGGAGGTAACACCATGACGTTCACACTGACTGGTTTTCTGATCATGCTGCTGATTGCTGCCATCGCAGGTGCGCTGGCGCAAGTGATCGCGGGCTACTCGCTGGGCGGGCTGTTCGCCTCAATCGCGGTGGGCTTTATCGGCGCGCTGCTGGGCACGTGGCTGGCTGATGCATTGAATCTCCCGCGCCTATTTGAGATCAACGTCGATGGCAACAGCTTTCCGCTGATCTGGGCGATCATCGGCGGCGTCATCTTCGCGCTGATCGTGGGGATGCTGCGCTCGCCACGGCGTGTCTACCGCACGCGCTAAGCGGCATCGTCGCAACCAAAACGATTCCTGCACCGTGTCGCCTACCAGGCGGCGCGGTGTAGTATTATGAGGTGGTGAACACATGGCGGCAGTGGTTGTCAAAACAGCGGTCCACGGCTATACTGCCAAGGGCTACCTGCTTGACATGTGTCGAAGATCTGGTTATGCAGTAGCGCACACCACCGGTTCAACGGCGACCTGCTGCTGGTGAAGGAGTCCGAGATGGCCAGCCCCTTTGTTCTGCAACTTGGCGACTGCACAGTCGCGTGCTCATACATGCTGCCACATCAGCGTGGCGAAGTTCTGCTCCAACAGCGCCTCCGCGAGGCCTACGCCGATCCTGACATCACGGTTGTGAACGAGGGGCTCGATGGCGAGGCGACCGAAGACTTTCTCAAGCGCTATGATCGCACGATCAGCCGCTACCCGCAGATTGACCTGATGATTATCCGCTACGGCGTCAACGACCGTAAGCGCTACGGGATTGCGCCCTTTCGCGAGCGGCTGATCGAGCTATGCGAGCTGCTGGAGCGTGACTACCCTGGTGCGAAGTTTATCTTAGAGACGGGCATCTACGTAGACTACCCGGCCCACTACGCCTTTGACCGTAACGCCAAGCTCGAGCCAGTGTACCGGATGATCACGGCGCTGGCGCAGGAGCGCGGCTACACGGTCGTTGATGTATTTGAGCGCATGAAGCGTGAGACAGAGCAGGGCAACTGGGATCTGCGGGCGCGCGGATTTGGCTCGGTAGACGAGGACGAGCCAGTGCTTGGTCCGGCGCTCGACCACCTGTACGGACAAGATGTGCGCTGGTTTACGAACATCCATCCCAACCACCGCGGCGTCAGAGCTATTGTTGACGAAGAGGTGAAGGTGATCACCAACACCTGGCCCGCTGGGCTGCGAACCACGTCTTGAGGAGTATTGATGCACACCGTTCCAACTAATCGTTCAAGACCGCCGATGTGGCCGATCTACCTGTGTGTAGCGGTCACAGCGCTTGGGATTGGCATTGTCAATCCGCTGATACCGCGGCTGCTCGAGCAAAACGGCGCCAGTGAGTTTATTGTTGGCCTCACCACCAGCGTGATGTTTGCCAGCCTAGCGCTGACCGCGCTGCCGATTGGCCGCAACATAGATCGCATCGGCATCCGCCCTTTTCTGCTGGTGGGCCTGCTCTCGTACTGTGTGGCCATGGTGCTGATGCCGTGGGCGCACCGCATTGGCTACTTCTTTATTCTGCGGGCCTTTGAGGGCCTGGGCTGGTCGGCGGTGTGGACGGCTGCCGAGACCTACGTGAGCCAAGTCAGCCCGCCGGAGCGGCGTGGGCACAACACGGCGGTGTACGGCATGTCGCTGGCGATGGGCACGGCGGCGGGGCCGATGATTGGCACCGGGCTGTGGCACCTTGGCGAAGCGGTGCCGTTTTTCGTGGCCACCGGGCTAGCGATCGGCGCAGGGCTAATCGTGCTGCTGGTGGTGCCGGAGCCGCGGCTGCACCACACCGAGCACGCGCACTCGGTCTCGTTTTCGATCTCGCGCACCGTGCTGCTGCCGCTGCTGATCGCGTTTCTCTACGGCTACGGCACGCTCTCGCTGATCGCGCTGGTGCCGACGCTGAGCTACACACCTTTTCGCATCGGCCTGCTGATCACCCTGACGGTGATTGCGAACATTGTGGCGCAGGTGCCGGTGGGGCGCATGGTGGACCGTTTTGGCTATCGGCCGGTGCTGCTAGCGTCGCTGACGCTGCTGTGTGCGGCGGCGCTGCTGGCGGCGGTGCAGCCACCGTTCAGCATCATCCTGGTGCTGGGCGCCCTGCTGGGGGCCTTTGCTGGCACGCTGTACCCGATTGGGCTGGCGATTTTGGCGGCGCGAGTACCGCCGCAGCAGCTTGGCGGGGCTAACGGCACCTTCACTGTGGCCTACGGGCTGGGCAGCGTATTTGGCCCGGCGCTGACTGGCTACATGATGACAGCGGTGGGGCCGAGCCACAGCGACCAGGCGCTCTTCGGCACGATCGGCTGCCTGGTGTTCTTGCTGCTGCTGGCGATGCTGGGCGGGCTAGATCACGTCACGGTCGAGGAGCACGCTGCTGGAGCCAAGTCCTCATCGGAGACCTTCAAGCCGCCGCTGTAGCTGGCTGCTGGCGATAACCCAAAAATCGGCTGCTCACGATACACGCAGAAGCGTGCGCCGTGAGCAGCCGATTTGTTCTTTTAGCACTGCTTGATATCGTCGACGAGGGCGGTATCGAGCTTGGCGATGACAGCGGCCAGCAGCTTGACCGCGTTGTCGAAATCATCGCGGTGGATGATCGACACATTCGAGTGGATGTAGCGCGAGGGTACGCCGAGGGCGATCGAGGGCACGCCGGGGCCGGAGACGTGGAAGCGGCCAGCGTCGGTGCCGCCGGCGGCCATCGCATCGAACTGGAGCGGAATATTGTGCTCCTCGGCGGTGGCGATAGCCAGATCGCGCAGGCGGGCGTTGGGCACCATCGAGGCATCGTAGAGCAGCAGGACCGGGCCGCCGCCGAGCACGGCCTGGGCCTCGTCGGGCTTGATGCCGGGTGTGTCGCCGGCGATGCCGACATCGAGGGCGATGCCGATGTCGGGCTGGACGAGATTGGCGAGCGTGGTCGCGCCGCGCAGGCCGATCTCCTCCTGCACCGTTGCGCCGGCGAAGAGCGTGGCGGCGATCTTCTGGTCCTTCAGCTCGCGCAGCACCTCGACGGCCAGCGCGCAGCCCATGCGGTTATCCCAGGCCTTGGCCATCATGAGCTTGGGGTTGCGCATGGGGGTGAACTCGCAGTAGGGCACGATGGGATCGCCGGGGCGCACGCCCCACTCGCGGGCCTCGGCGGCGGATGACGCGCCGATATCCACAAACATATCCTTCTTCTCAACCATCTTCTTGCGCGCCTCAGCGGAGAGCAAGTGCGGCGGCTTCGAGCCGATGACGCCAGGAATGGAGCCACTGCGCGTCTCGACCTGCACGCGCTGTGAGAGCATGACCATCTCCCACCAGCCGCCGAGAGGTTGGAATTTGATAAAGCCCTCATCGGTGATGCGCGTGACCATGAAGCCGACTTCATCGAGGTGACCGGCGATGAGGACACGCGGTCCGTCGGCGGCACCGTCTTTGCGGGCCAGAATTGAGCCGAGGTTATCGCGCACGAGGGTGCCGAGCGGCTCAAGGGCCTGCTGCATCACCTGGCGCACCGCGCCCTCGTTGCCGGGCACGCCAGGCGCGTCGGTGAGGGCTTTCATCAGTTCCAAACGTTGATCCACGATGATCTCCTTGCGTTGTTTGTGAGGAGGTAAAAGTTCCGTTGTGCTATTGTAGCGCGTCCAGAGCTGAACTTCAACTTGACAAAACATGAGCGCGTGAACTATCATGCAGCGCACGATCAATCAGCGTGCCAGCACGTTGGTTGTTGTGTTTAACACCAGAAACAGAGAGCTGCTACGCTGCCGTCGCTGGCCCTGGGCCAGAGGAACTTCCCGACTCTTCGACCGCTGCGGCGGTCAGGCCACCCTGCGAAACCGTAAGCAGGGGCAGCGCTGGGCGCAAGCCCACGCTGACGTAAGCCGACAACAGAAAACATACCCGCCGATGGCCGCAAGGCACAGGTGAGGGCTGAAACGGTGCGGTAAGAGCGCACCAGCGCTGTCAGTGATGGCAGCGGCTAGGTGACTGCGCTGGCTGATGGAGAGCAAGGTGTGTGGGACGGGCTACACGGTGAGAGGGGGCGCTGCCTCCGCTTGGATCACGGCGCTCGTTCGCATCGCAGCGGTGCTCGGCGAGGCGGGGTAACACCCCGCAAGCTAGGGCCTGCCCGCTTCGGCGGAGATAGATGACGGCTAATCCAGAATCGGGGGTACAACGTAGCAGCTCTGGTGTTTTTTTGCTTGCCCACTTTTACGCTTCCTCGCGCCTGCCGCACTGCAACCACAGCATGTCAGCTATCCTTGAGCGGTGCGCTTTGAACGGTGAACAGCCAGCAGCACCCATGGTGCCAAGGGGCCAGCATTGTACGAAAGTCCGCCGCCTGTCAAAAAATCGGCCCTGCGCCCAGCCCGATCTACGCCCGCTGTGCGCATTCCTCGGCTAATCCGACCACAGCGCACACAGCCACTGCACCCGCTGGTGCAGCTTGGCGTGTTGTTGCTGCTGGTGGTAGCGTGCTTTGCGCTACTGTACGGCGGGCTGCTGCTGCCCAACCTGCTGGGCTGGCGCTAGGCCGCCCTTGCGCTCCCTCCCAGATTTTCGCCATGGCTA
Source organism: Herpetosiphonaceae bacterium (assembly GCA_013538855.1). GTDB lineage: Bacteria > Chloroflexota > Chloroflexia > Chloroflexales > Herpetosiphonaceae > OHK22. The sequence continues at coordinate 23,563 of JABXJS010000190.1, read as the reverse complement.
ACCTTGTCCATAGCACCTTGCTGGGCTGCCAGACCTCGTCTGTATACCTAGAGCTTGGTTGTATAGGTTGAGTTTTCTCGCACTGCGATACGCGAATGTTCGTTAGCTCGTCTGTAATTTCCACACGCTACCCTCTTGGTGCATCTATAGCTATTTCGGCATTTAAAACCGACTATTGACAATGGCTATAATGATGTCGATAATACAGCTATATCCCACATAGAATCCACTTTAGTGCGCGTAAATGAGCAAAAGTGTGCTTTACACCGATTAACCGTGTATTGCATACGCTGCTGTGTCCGCTCTGTGCATACATTAAATATTTGTAACCTCGTGGGTTTATTTCCCCCTGGATTGTCTGAAGAGAGTAAGAGTACTAGGAGGAAACTGTGCATTACGCTGCTGTGTGTGCTGATAGGCTATCTGCGCCTGATCCCGGCGACACAACACTCAGTCCCCAGCCCTGAACCAGGTGATCGGAACGTGAGAGAGCTGAGCTAGCGTCTGCTACGCTGCTGCTGTTGATGCAGCATTGCGCCGCGCCCGGCGCGGTGCTATCCTATGCGCAACCCTCCCTCGTTTAATTGCCGCAGCTTGTAGCACAAGGCGGGCGCGATGAAAACGCTCTGGCATAACGTCCGAATCTGGTGGCAGCCGCCGCGCAGCGTGCGTGACCGTCCGGCGCATCGGCAGGTGAGCTTCCTTGAGCTGTTCTACGATCTCGTGTATGTGGTGCTGGTCTCGGAGCTAACCCATGGGCTGGCGGAGCACGTGAGCCTGCTAGGTGTGGCGCAGTTTGCCTTTCTGTTTGTCATCGTCTGGTGGGCCTGGCTCAACGGCACGATGTACCATGAGCTACACGGCAACGACGACATTCGCTCGCGGGTGTTCACCTTCCTGCAGATGTTCTGCGTGGCAGCCATGGCGATCTTCGCCCACGCTGCGTTTGGCAGCACAGCGACTGGCTTCGCTCTCTCCTACGCTGCATTTCAGCTGATCTTGCTGTACCTGTGGTCGCGCACCGGCGTCTACGATCCTGCGCATCGTGCGCCGTCGCGGCCCTACGTGGTGGCGTTTTGCATCACGACGCTGCTGTTTGCCGCCTCGGCGCTGATCGCATCGGCGGCGCGCTTCTACCTGTGGTACGTGGCGATTGGTGTGTCCATCATGCTGCCGCTGATCTCGCTGTTGCTCGGGCGCAACGATCCAGCCCGGCGGGCGCAGAGCGCACTCACCTTTACGCCAACGTCGGCGGTGGTGGAGCGCCTCGACCTGCTGACGATCATTGTGCTTGGCGAGGTGATTGTGGCGGTGGTGCACGGCGTGGCCGGGCATCAGCAGCTCAGCGTCGAGGTGGGCCTGATTGGGCTGCTGGGCATGGTGATCGCAATTGGCCTGTGGTGGCTCTACTTCGACTTTGTGTCGCTGCGCCTGCCGCGCCCAGGCATTCGCTGGATGCTGCTGTGGATGTATACGCATCTGCCGATCACGGCCGGCATCGCCGTTGCTGGAGCTGCCGTGCTCAATGTGATCGAGGGCGCAGATACCTTTGTGGCCGCCGAGGTGCGCTGGCTGCTGGTTGGTGCGATTACGACCGTGCTGCTGGGCCTGGTCATCCTGATTCAAACGCTGCGCAGTGCGCCGCACTTTCGCCCCGCCTATCGGAAAGGCCAGGCGGCCATGCTCGCTGCCGCCCTGCTGATCCTGGCTCTCGGCTTCTCCAGCCTTCAGATGCGCCTGCTGCTGGCGGCGATCATCGTGCTGATGCTGACGCCGATCTACTTTGGCCTGCTGTTTTGGGTGCGGGCCATGCAGCAGCAGCAGTGAGCGTGCTCGCCCCATGCATACCGGCACCTGCGCGCAGGATACCCATTCGCGGCGGATATGCCGTATGGACAGGCGGTGGGGGGCGCAGCGCCACGCCCCCGGCAGGGTTCTACCCGGCACCTGCGTGCAGGATACCCATTCGCGGCGGATATGCCGTATGGACAGGTGGTGTGGGGCGCAGCGCCACGCCCCCGGCAGGGTTCTACCCGGCACCTGCGCGCAGGATACCCATTCGCGGCGGATATGCCGCATGGACAGGCGGTTTGGGGCGCAGCGCCACGCCCCCGGCAGGGTTCTACCCGGCACCTGCGCGCAGGTGAATTGGTAGCAGATTCATAGCATTTGCAAGATTCAAGAATATAGTGTATAATCCTCCGTGCTGAGCAAACAACTCAGCTTTCTTTTACAATAAAACTTCAAGCCGAAGTGGTGAAATTGGCAGACACGTAGTCCTCAGAAGGCTATGAGCTTACGCTCATGTGGGTTCGAGTCCCACCTTCGGCACCAATATTGGGGAATAGTCTAATGGTAGGACGCCTGATTCTGGCTCAGGTAGTTGGGGTTCGAGTCCCTGTTCCCCAGCCAGATGAAACCTCGCGCTATGCGAGGTTTTTCTCATTTAAGAGTATTTTTTTGCCGCATTCCTGACATCAAGTCCCTTTCCTGTATACCTCAGCGCGCTCGTGTAGCCTTTGCGCAGCATCTTCTATATTCTTCCTTGTAGCCGAATTTCCGTATCTGCTTTGTTGATATAGCTATCTCCTGGCACGATAGTTGGTAGCTAGTAGGGCAAAACACTTTGCTATGATTCAATGGGTTTATCCATGGACGATTGTGCTATATCGACATAAAATTTCATGGTACGAACATTGAAGAGCAGATAACGGACATCCGAATTAAGGAGGAGCAAGAAGATGCAGAATATACGCAAAAATACTGCACATGTAAGAAAATTTAGTATCTCGCTCATCGTCATCCTGATGCTATCAATTTTGGTGGCATGTGGTGATGATGAGGTCGAAACTGGCACCGGCGCACAAGTTGATGTCAATCCCACCGTCACGCTCGACACGACCGCCGATGTAACCAGCGTTGCGGTGGAGCCAACCGTTGATCTCACGCCAACGTTCGTGACCGACGATGTGACCGTCACCGTCGAGCCAACGATGGACATGACGGAGCCAACGGTGGACATCACAGAGCCAATGACCGACACGGAGCCAGTGACTGACACCGCGATGGTCAGCGATACGGTCAACCTAACGGCGCTTGACGCAATCACCGCCGACCCCGCCGCCTACCTTGGTAAAACGGTCACCGTGGTTGGTGATGTCAACGTCGTGACTGGCGAGCGCTCATTTAGTATCGCCGACAGCACCTTCCTTGACCTGAACGAGATTTTGATCGTCGGCGTTCCAACCAGCGATCTCACCGTGACCGAGGGCCTTGAGGGCGCAGAGGTGCCCGTGGTCGTCACTGGCACCGTCCAGCTGTTCACTTCGGCCGACGTTGAGGACGACTGGGGCCTAGACCTGGACAACAACGATATCGAGGTTGAGTATGACTCGCGCCCGATTATCGTCGCCGACAGCGCGCAGTTCGTGCCTGGCGCGATCAGCCTAGAGGCCATCACCGATGATCCAACGGCCTACATCGGCCAGCCGGTCGCCGTCAATGGCTATGTCAATGTGGGCGTTGATGAGACCGCCTTCACGATCGCCGATAACACCTTCCTTGACCTACACGAGGTGCTGGTCGTCGATGCGACCAACCCGAATCAGCCGCTCACGCTGGATACTGGCACGCCAGTGCGCGTGATGGGCACGCTGCAGGTCGTCGACTCCGAGGCGCTTGAGGATCAGACTGGCCTCAATATCGACGAGAATATCTTCAACGTCTATAACAATAAGCCCGTGATCATCGCCGACTCGATCCAGTTCGTCAACCGCGAGGAGATCGGCCTCGATGAGATCACCGAGAACCCGATGCAGTACGCTGGCCGCTTGCTGACCGTCAGCGGCGAGGTCAATGTGGTCAAGAGTCCCCGCTCGTTCACCATCGCCTCGGCACCGCTGATTGATGAGGATGAGATCCTCGTTATCGGTGCCAACGATCAGGTGGCCACCGGCGACCTGACCGACGGCGAGGCTGTGAAGATCACTGGTACGGTGCGCAACTTGGTTGTCGCCGACATCGAGCGCGACTACGGCCTGGACCTTGATCCAGAGCTTGAGGCCGAGTTCGAGAACAAGCCGGTGATCATTGCAACCAATGTGGTTGGCGACAAATAAGCTCCACGCTTAGCACTAGCTGACCATCCCCCAGGAGCTACGCCCCAGCGGCGTGGCTCCTGCTAGTTCAAGCCTCTAGCACATGTTCTAACGAAAGGAGCTGCGATGCGATCTATGCGATGGCTCATCATCTGTGGGCTACTGCTGCTAGCGGTCCTGCCCGCCCAGGCGGAGGACTTCGGCGAGCCTGCCTTCCAGCAGACCTGGCTGCGCTCCGACTACCCTGTCCAGCAGGGCCGCGTCGAGCGCTCGTGGACGTGGGGTCCACAGCCGTTCACGCCGGTGCTGCGCGAGTGGTACGTCGATAGCCCTGGCCAGCACCGACCGGTCCAGTATCTCGATAAGAGCCGTATGGAGCTGAACGCCGCCGATGCGAATGGCCAGTGGGCGGTCACCAATGGCCTGTTGGTCAAAGAGATGATCACCGGCCAGGTGCAGGTCGGCGACAACAAATTTATCACGCTCGATCCCGCCGACGTGCCGCTGGCCGGCGATCCAACCAACCCCTTCCCGCGCTACAACGACCTACAGCGCATCTACGGCCAGCCAGCGACGCTGGAGCTTGGCGGCCACGCTGATCGGCTGCTCACACCAACGGCGTTTGAGATTCTGCCGCAGTACAGCGACGACCCGGCCACCCAGCTTGTGACCACGACCGGGCCGTACAACTATCCAATTCCGCAGGTTTTCTGGAACTACATGAATCGCTCGGGGCTGGTGTATGTGGATGGCCAGTATGTGCAGAGCGACCCGCTGTGGAGCTGGGTCTATGTGCTCGGCTATCCGATCGCTGAGCCGTACTGGGCGCGTGTGCAGGTGGGCGGCGTCGAACACGCGGTCATGTTCCAAGCCTTTGAGCGGCGCATCCTGACCTACACCCCGACCAACCCCGCCGAGTGGCAGGTGGAGATGGGCAATGTCGGCCAGCACTACTACCGCTGGCGCTACGCTGAGCCGTTTGTGGGCGGCAAGCAGGCCGTGATCACCGCGCCAGAGCTAAGCGCCGTTGTCACCAGCCCGCTGCTTGTGCAGGGCTTTGAAAACGGCACCGCCTTCGAGGCGCGGGTGACGGTGCGCCTGCGCACTGCCAGCGGCGAGGTGCTCGCCAGCGCGGCAACTAGCATCTATCGGCCAGATATCGGCGTGCCTGGCCCGTTCGAGGTGCAGCTCAACTTCACGCCGCCGCCGACAACCACGCCCGGCCAAGTCGAGGTCGTGGCCTTCTCGCCCCGCGACGGGACGCCACAGGTGCTCGCCGCCCAGAGCGTGATGATCGCCGGCCGCTAGATTCGTGCGCAGGCGCATTGATCCAGTGCGCCTGCGTGCTCATGCATGCCTGCGACTATGCCCCCGCATACCTGTGATATGCTACACCGAGAAACACCAGTGTTCCTCCTATGCTACGCTGAGATACATCCACATAGACTTGTAAGGAGCTGCCTATGCTGGAGCAGATTTTCGCGCCCAAGTCGGTGGCCGTGATCGGGGCCTCGCCTGATCCGACGCGCTTGGGGCACCGCGTGCTCAAAAATATCGTCGATAACGGCTACAGCGGCACGATCTACCCGATTCATCCCAAGGCCGCGACAGTGCTGGACCTGCCAGCCTATCCGGCGGTCAGCGCCGTGCCCGCGCCGCCAGAGCTGGCGGTGATTGTTATTCCACCGCAGCTTGTGCTCGATGTCGTTGAAGAGTGCGGCCAGTGCGGCGTGCGCGGCCTTGTCGTGATCACCGCTGGCTTCAAAGAGGTTGGCGGCGCGGGCGCGGAGCTAGAGCGGGCGCTGCTGGAGATCGTGCAGCGCTACGAGATGCGCATGGTTGGCCCCAACTGCTTGGGCATCATCGACACCGTCAGCAACCTGAATGCCTCGTTTGCGGCGCTAATGCCCGGCGATGGCGAGATCGCCTTTATGTCGCAGTCCGGCGCAATCTGCACCGCCATCCTCGACTGGAGCAAGAGCGAGGGCATCGGCTTCTCGCGCTTCGTGAGCCTGGGCAACAAGGCCGATGTCGATGAGGTGGCCCTGCTCAAGGCATGGGGCGATGATCCGCAGAATAAAGTGATCCTGGCCTACCTGGAGGGCATCAGCGATGGGCCGGGCTTTGTGCAGGTCGCCAGCCAGGTGACGAAAAACACCCCGGTGATCGCGATCAAGAGCGGCACCACCGCCGCAGGCACACGGGCGATCTCTTCGCACACCGGCTCGCTGGCTGGCAGCGAGAGCGCCTACGAGGCCGCCTTCAACCAGAGCGGGATCATTCGCGCACGCACCATGGAGCAGCTGTTTGATTTTGCGCTGCTGTTTGCCTATCAGCCGCTGCTGCCAGGGCCGCGCCTGGCCATCGTCACCAACGCTGGCGGGCCGGGCATTATCGCCACCGATGCGATTGAGCGCGCGGGATTGCGCATGGCCGAGTTCAGCGCCGCAACGATCGAGTATCTGCGCGCCAATCTTCCGCCAACAGCCAATGTGTTCAACCCAATTGATGTGATCGGCGATGCGCGCGCCGACCGCTATCGTGTTGGTCTGCAGGCCGCGCTCAACGATCCGAACGTCGATGGCGTGCTGGTGCTCTTCACGCCGCAAGCTGGCTCCGAGCCGGAGGAAACGGCCCGCGTGATGGCCGAGCTGGCCGCCAATCAGCCCAAGCCGGTGCTCGCCTCGTATATGGGCGCATGGAGCCTAGAGCCAGCGCTGAAGCTGCTCAACGCCGATAAAATCCCGAACTACGAGTTTCCCGAGCGCGCGGTGGCGGCGCTGCAGGCCATGGATCAGCACCGCCGCTGGCGTGCGGCCGAGCCTGCCGAGTACGCCAGCTTTGATGTGGATCGCGAGCGCGTGCGCCAGCTCTTCGCCGAGGTGCGCGCCAGCGGCCGGGTTGAGCTAGGTGAGATCGAGGCCCGCGAGGTGATGGAGGCATACGGCCTGCGCCTGCCGCAGAGCCGCCTCGCCCGCTCGCCAGAGGAGGCCGCCGAGATCGCCAGCGCGATCGGCTTTCCGGTGGTGATGAAGATCAGCAGTCCGGATATCCTGCACAAGAGCGACATCGGCGGCGTGGTGGTTGGCGTGGCCGATGCCGCCGCCGCCCGCGACACCTATGAGCTGATCGACTATCGCGGCCGCAAGTATAGCCCGAACGCCCGCATCTGGGGCGTGCTGGTGCAGGAGATGGCGCGCAAAGGCCGCGAGGTGCTCGTCGGCGTCAGCCGTGATCCGCAGTTCGGCCCGCTGGTGGCCTTTGGCATGGGCGGCATCTACGTCGAGGTGCTGAAAGATGTGAGCTTCCGCCTGGCTCCGATCAGCCGCCAGGAGGTGGCCGAGCAGGTGCGCTCAATTCGCTCGTTCCCGCTGCTCCAGGGCGTGCGCGGCGAGGCCCCGGCTGACCTTGCGGCCGCCGAGGAGACGGTGCTGCGCGTAAGCCAGCTGGTGACGGACTTCCCCGAAATTGTTGAGATGGATATTAATCCGCTGGTGGTGTACAACCGTGGCGAGGGCGCGGTGGTGCTGGATGCGCGGATTATTTTGCAAGGCTAGGAGCGTGTATGACTTCGTTGTATGTTGCCTCAACTGAGACCTTTGTTGGCAAAAGCGCGGTCTGTGCTGGCCTGCTGACGCGCCTGCGCAAGGATGGCCACACCGTCAGCTATATGAAGCCGGTCAGCGTGTCGGTGACGCACACCCCCGACGCGGTGCTCGATGAGGACGCCGCCTTTTTGCGCGAGACCTTCGACCTGAGCGCGTCGCTGGAGCAGATCGCCCCGGTGCTGCTGCGCCGCTCGACCATCGAGGCCGTGCTACGTGGCGAGCAGCGCGACTGGGCCGCGCAGGTGCGCGCCGCCTACGCCGCCGTGAGCAAGGATGCCGACGTGACCATCCTCGAAGGCACCAACAGCTGGTCCGAGGGCGCGCTGGTTGACCTAAGCGCTGATCGGGTTGTGGACCTGCTCGACGCGCCGATGCTGCTGGTTGTGCGCTATCGCACGACGCTGGCCGTCGATGCGATTCTCTCGGTGCAGCGCTTTGTTGGCAAGCGCCTGTGCGGTGTGCTGCTCAACCAGATCGAGGAGACGCGGCTTGACTTTGTGCAGAGCCACATCGTGCCATTTTTGGAGCAGCACAATATCCCGGTGTTCGGCCTCATTCCGCAAGATCAGACGCTAGCGGGCATTCCGCTTGACGAGCTAATCGAGGCCGTCGGCGGCAAGGTTGTTGGCGGCGGCGCAGTTGAGGGTAAAATAATCGAGTCGCTGATGATTGGCGCGATGGGGGCCGAGGCCAGCCTGGCGCACTTCCGGCGGCGGCCAAATAAGGTGGTCGTCACCGGCGGCGACCGCATGGACCTCCAATTAGCAGCGCTGGAAACATCGACCAATGCGCTGATTCTGACCGGCAACTTTTATCCCAACCAGCAGGTGCTGGATCGGGCCGTGCAGCGCGATGTGCCGCTGATCGTCGTCGCCGATGATACCCTGACGGCCGTTGAGCGCGTCGAGAGCCTGTTTGGCCATGTGCGCTTTCATCAGCGCAATAAGCTCGACCACTTTGTCGGCCTGCTCGATGAGCGGCTGGACTGGCAGCGCTTGTACGCAGCGCTGGGCATGGCATCAGGGGGCTAAAGCACACGGGCGCACGCTGTGCGCTGCGGCTAGCACCAAGCCGGTGCAGCGCTGAACACAGCCGATTAACCACGGCGGATATATCTTAACCAAACGATCAGCCAGAAGCGGCCACACGCCGTCGGTTTCTGGCTGATTGTCTACTGCAACGCGAGGAAGACCATGGTTGACACTGTTGGAACATCACCGACTGAACGGCCGCGCCGCACGCGGCGAACGGATGCGCTGCGGCGCATGGTGCGCGAGACAACGCTGCAGGTCGATGATTTGATCGCACCGCTGTTTATCGCGGCAGGCGAGAATATCTGGCGGCCGATTAGCTCCATGCCCGGCCACTACCAGCGCTCGCTCGACCACCTGGACCGCGAGATCGACGAGCTGCGCGAGCTGAACATTCCCGCTGTGCTGCTGTTTGGCATTCCAGCGACCAAGGATGCGCTTGGCAGCAGCGCCTGGGATAGCGCGGGTCCGGTGCCGCAGGCGATCCGCCGCATCAAGGCGCGTGCGCCCGAGCTGATGGTCATCGCCGATGTGTGCCTGTGCGAGTACACCGACCACGGCCACTGCGGCGTGCTGACCGACGACGATCCGGCGCTCATCACCGTCGATAACGATCCTACGCTGGAGCTGCTGGGCCGCGCCGCCGTCACCTACGCCGAGGCTGGTGCCGATATCGTGGCCCCCAGCGCGATGATGGACGGGCAGGTGGCCGCCATTCGCACGGCGCTCGACGATGCCGGGCTGTTCGATACGCCGATTATGTCCTACGCCGCCAAGTACGCATCGGCGTTCTACGGCCCCTTTCGCGAGGCCGCCGAGTCGACGCCGCAGTTCGGCGACCGCCGCGCCTACCAGATGGACCCGGCCAACGCCCGCGAGGCGCTGCGCGAGGTGGCGATCGACGTGGCGCAGGGCGCAGATATGCTCATGGTCAAGCCGGCCGGGGCCTACCTGGACATTATCCGCGCTGTCTACGAGCGCTTCGACCTGCCGCTGGCGGCCTATCAGGTCAGCGGCGAGTACGCTATGATCAAGGCGGCGGCGGCCAACGGCTGGCTCGACGAGCAGCGCACGGCCCTGGAGAGCCTGATCGCCATCAAGCGCGCCGGAGCCAAGATGATCATCACCTACTACGCCAAAGATGCCGCCCGCTGGCTAAGCAGATAAGGAGCCGCAGAGTGACCTACACAACACAGACATCGGCGCAGCTCTTTGAGCGTGCGCAGCAGCTGATGCCCGGCGGCGTCAACAGCCCCGTGCGCGCCTTTCGCGCCGTCGGCGGCACGCCGCTGTTCATCGACCGTGGCGAGGGCGCATATGTGATCGACGTCGATGGCAACCGCTACATCGACTATGTGCTCTCGTGGGGGCCGCTGATCTTGGGCCACGCCCACCCGGCGGTGGTCGCGGCCATCGCAGCGCAGGCGGCCAGAGGCGCATCGTTTGGCGCACCGACAGCGCTGGAGAACGAGCTGGCCGAGCTGGTGATCGCCGCCGTGCCCTCGGTCGAGCTGGTGCGCTTCGTCTCGTCGGGCACCGAGGCCACGATGAGCGCGATTCGGCTGGCGCGCGCCTACACCCAGCGCGAGAAGATCATCAAGTTCATCGGCTGCTATCACGGCCACGCCGACAACTTCTTGGTGCAGGCTGGCTCGGGCGTGGCGACGCTGGGCCTGCCTGACAGCCCTGGTGTCACGGCGGCGGCGACCTCCAACACGCTCAGCGCGCCCTTCAACGATCTGGCGGCGGTGGAGGCACTGCTCAAGGCTAATCCAGGGCAGGTGGCGGCGATTGTTGTCGAGCCAGTCGCTGGCAACATGGGCCTGGTCGTGCCGCGCGAGCAGTTCCTGCCCGGCCTGCGCAAGCTCTGCGACGAGCATGGCGCGCTGCTGGTCTTCGACGAGGTGATGACCGGCTTTCGCGTGGCCTACGGCGGCGCACAGGCGCACTACGGCGTGCTGCCCGACCTGACCTGCCTGGGCAAGGTTGTTGGCGGCGGCCTGCCCGCTGCGGCCTACGGCGGTCGCCATGCGATTATGCAGCTGGTTGCGCCAGCCGGGCCGATGTACCAGGCGGGCACGCTGTCGGGCAACCCGCTGGCGATGGCGGCGGGCATCGTGGCGCTGAAGGCGCTGGCCGAGCCTGGCGTCTACGAGCGGCTATCGGGCGTGACCTCGACGCTGTGCCAGGGCTTTTGGAAGGCCGCCTTCAAGGCCGGGCTGCCATTCCAGGCGGCCAAGGTCGGCAGCATGTGGGGCTTTTTCTTCGCCGAGGACGAGGTCGTCGATTTTGACTCGGCCAAGCGCGCCGACACCGCGCTGTTCAAGCGCTTCTTCCACGGCATGCTCGAGCGCGGCGTCTACCTCGCGCCCTCACAGTTCGAGGCCGCCTTCGTCTCGCTGGCCCACAGCGACGAGATCATCGCCGAGACGCTGCAGGCGGCCCAGGCGGTGTTCGCCAGCCTGCGCTAGCGTCTGCTGGCGCTAAAAAACCACGGCCACCAGTGCGTGCTGGTGGCCGTGCTTAGCTCAAGCGTATGCTGCGAGAATACAGGCGCTACGGTGCGTCAGGCGTGGTGCTCGCTGGCGCTGGCGCTGCGGCCACAGCGGGCGTGGCTGGCGCAGCCGACTTTGTGGTTGTGCGCTGCCAGAGCCGCCGCAGCCAGCGGCTGAGGAACAGCCCGGCGATCAAAATCGGCAGCCAGACCGGCGTCCACACCAGCAGCACCAGCGCGAAGTCCACGATGCCCTTGCCCAGCTCCAGCAGGTCCACCCAGGCTTGCTTGACGGTGTGCAGCGGCGACCAGCCAGGGGCGACTACCGGCTCGGGGGCCACATACTTGGAGCGGACGGTGAAGCTGATCAGGCTCATCGACGCGCTGTCCTTCAGGTACTGCTGGCGGCCCTTGAGCACCTCGATCTCCTGCTCGTACTCGCTGAGCGTGCGGTTGACCTCAATCGCGTCGGTGACGGTCTCGGCCTCGTTGAGCAGCTCGCGCAGGCGGCCAGCGGTGGCCTCAAGGTTGCGCAGGCGCGACTCATTGTCGACGAACTCATCGGTCACGTCCTGGCCTGAGACGTTGCGGTGCAGAATCTCGATGCCATCGCCCTGGAGGCCGTTGATCGCATCCTCGAAGCGGCTAGCGGGCACGCGGAACGTGATCGTGGCGTAGGCCTGCGACTCATTCAGCGAGGTCGAGTCGTCGGTGCTGACGATGTAGCCGCCGTAGCGCTTGACCAGGTCTTCGATGCGGCCGATCACCGCGTGCAGCTGATCGTAGTCGGTCTCGGCCTCGATGGTGGCATTCTTGATGATCAGGCGCTCGAAGGGCGCGCTCGTCTGCCCGTTGCCTGCGCGCTGCGCATCCGGTGCGGCGGGAGCCTCCTCGGCGTAGCTATCGTTGTAGCTGGCCGTCGATCCGGCGGCCCCACCGGCAGCGGCTGGCGGCGCGGCGCTGCTGGTTGGCTCATAGGCAGGGGCTTGATCTTGCGTAACAGTTTTGAGCGTGGATGATGCTGTGCTATTGCGCCGAACGGTGAACACGCCGCCAACGACCAGAACAATTAGCAGACCAATGATCCAAAAGCGTCGTTTCATGGAAAGCTCCTTGGTGTTTTTGCAGCACAGTGAAAAACCATGCTGCGTTCAGGTATCTGTTTGGTGTTCGGCGCCGCTGTAGGGATGACGCTGACAAACTATGGAAAGTTCCGCGCTATGTGATCAAGCGCAATCTTCTGCTGCGCAGATTCAAGGGAGGGATGTATGGGCCGCTTCTTGTTAGCGATGGTTGCTGGTAACTGTGTGCTGATTTTAGCTCCACTGGTGCAGCGATCACATCGCGACCTGATCCGTGATTGGTATATTGCGGCGGTGGCCGGGCTGCTGGGGCTGGCGCTGCTGGCGTGGTTTTTCTGGCCGAGCGGCGGCTACCTGGTGGCGCTGCTGTGGCTGGGGCTGATTATCGTGCCATGGTATGGCATCTTGGTGCTGAAGCGCGCACAGGCGACCAACGATTGGCAGCGTGCTGCTAACGCCAGCAGACTCGTCTGGCGCTTTATGCGCAAGCGGAGCTATGCCACGATTGCCGAGCTGTACGCGGCGCGCGCAGTGAGCGAGACGCAGCCTAGCCGCGCTGTGCCCATGCTGCAGGCCGCACTGACGACGACGCGACCAGCCGAAGAGCGGCGCTGGTTCGAGCTAGAGCTTGCGTCGATCCAAGGCGACTGGGAACAGCTCTACACGCTTGCGCAGGCAATGTATGCCGAGCATCCCGCTGACCCATCAGCGCTCGCGGGCATGCTCAGGGCGCTAGGGCTGCTTGGCCGCGTGGACGAGTTGATCGCGCTGTTTACGGAGCAGCTGGAGCAGATCGAAACGTGGGAGCTGCATCAGCGGCTGCGCTGGTTTAGCTGGCTGTTCGCTCTCACCGGCAATGTGCAGAACACCGAGCGCATTGCTGAGGTCTGGCCTGATCCAAAGCCCGACTTTATTGAGCAGCAGTGCGCCATCGCCCACTGGCTCGCTGGCGATGAGGCCACCGCCGCAGCGCTGTTCGACAGCCTGCCCGCGAGCGCTGATCCACTCTACCAACAGCGCCAGCAGCGGCTCTACGAGCGGCTAGCCGCGATTAAGCTTAAGCTGCTGGCGCTGACGCCTGCCCAGCGTGACCAGCTGCAGCAGATCACGGCCGCGTGGGCTGGGCGGCTGCCAGTGCCGCAGGCACAAAAACGCCCCGTCTGATCACACGACCAGTCGGGGCGACGCACAAACAGTGATGTGGCGCTAGACCTCCATCACCACCGGGATGATCATGGGGCGGCGGCGGGTCTTATCGTAGAGGAAGCGGCCGACGGCGTCCTTGATCTTGCGCGAGGAGGGCGAGCTGAAGGTGGGCGTGTTGCCCTCGGCGGTCTCATCGCCGTCGCTTAGCTCGCGGGCGGGCACCACATAGCCGTTGCTGAAGGCTTTGCGCACGGCGTCCTTGGTGGCGTCAATGAGGTCGGTCGAGTCGCGCATAGACACGAAGCCGCGGCTAACGATATCGGGGCCAGCGACAAGCTCGCCGGTCTGCTGATCGACGCTGACGACGACCATCAAGATGCCGTCCTTGGCCAGCATCTGGCGATCGCGCACCACGACGCTGCCGATATCGCCAACGGTCACGCCATCGACGAAGACGTGGCCGACTGGGGCGCGGCCGCTCACCTTGCCGGCATTCTGGCTGAACTCCATGATCGAGCCTGGCTCGGCCATCATTACGTGATCGCCCTTGAAGCCCATGCTCTCGGCCAGCAGCTTGTAGCGCATCATGTGGCGGTAGTCGCCGTGGAAGGGCACCACAAACTGCGGCTGCACAAGATTGAGCAGCATCTTCAGCTCCTCCTGGGCCGCGTGTCCGGAGACGTGCACGGGCATATCGCTGCCGTAGATCACGTTGGCTCCCAGGCGATACAGGTTATCGATCACGCGATACACCGACACCTCGTTGCCGGGGATGGGCGTTGCGGACACGACGACCGTGTCGCCCTGCTGGATGGTGATGTTGCGGTGGTCGCGGTTGGCCATGCGCGAGAGCGCCGCCATTGGCTCGCCCTGCGAGCCGGTGCAGACGATGGCGATCTGATCATCGGGCAGTGAGCGCATCTCGTTGGGCCGGATCAGAATGCCCTCGGGGATGTCGAGGTAGCCTAGCTCGCGGGCGATGGCTACGTTGTTCTCCATCGAGCGCCCGATAGGGATGACCTTGCGGCCATAGTCGGCGGCGGCGTTGATCATCATCTGCACGCGCGAGATGTTGGATGCGAAGGTGGCGGTGATGATGCGCCCAGGCGCGGTGGCGAAGATCTGATCGAACGCATCGCCGACGATGCGCTCGGAGGGCGTGTAGCCCTTGGCCTCGACGCGCACGCAGTCGGTGACGAGCACGATCGGATTGCGGCGGCCAAACTCGGTCAGTCGGTCGATCTCCGTCGGCCAGCCATCGACTGGTGTGTGGTCGAGCTTCCAGTCGGTGATGTAGAGGGCAAAGCCTGCCGGGCTGGTGATGCCAAAGCCGACCGCATCGGGAATCGAGTGCGAGATATAGAACGGCTCGATGGTGAACACGCCGGCGCTGATGCGATCACCAGGCGAGATCGTGTTGGTCTCGACGCGATTTTGCAGCTTGTGCTCCTTGAGCTTATTGGCCAGCAGGCCGAGCGTGAGCGTGGTGCCATACACTGGCGGAAAGCCCAGGTCGCCGATGAGCCACGGCACAGAGCCGATGTGATCCTCGTGGCCGTGGGTGAGGAAAATGCCGCGAATCTGATCGGTTTTATCGCGCAGGTAGGTGATATCGGGCAGAACTAGATCGACGCCCATCATCTCGCTCTCGGGGAACATCACGCCCATATCGCAGATGATGATATCGTTGTCGTACTCGAACACCCACATATTGCGCCCAACCTCGGCGGCTCCGCCGAGCGGAATAACGCGCAGTTTATTTTTTGCCATACATAGTTCTGAAGCCTTGGCTGCTACGTGCAGCGCAAGTTGATGCTTCAAGCTCCTTTCTAAACTTTGGCTGTTGATGAAGTGGACGTAGTAGCCGTGTCGGTCGCAGATAGCGCCGACTCAGCTGGCTGGCCTAGACGATCCTGGATCGTCGCCAGTAAACGTTCGCGATCATGGACATGGGCATAGATGGGCAGGCGGCCGTAAATGTTCAGCAGCCAGTGGCTCCAGGCGCGGCCGTGTGGCGCTGCGAGCAGCACATCGTCGCGCTGGTGCAGGCCCGCACGGTCGGCGGGGTGGATGAAGCTCATCGAGGCCCACGGGTAGCTATGATTGATGCCAAGCGTGCGCACGAGCAGGCCGGAATCAGTGGGCGTGTAGCGAATCAAGGCCTCAGCGAGCAGATTCCACAGCAGCAGCGGGCTGGCGCAGAGCACCACGAGCAGCCCAGCGGCCACGGTGATCTGCCCGCTGGTCCAGGTTGGCTGAGCGGTGGCCCAGCTTGCAGACCAGCTGGACAGCTTGAGGCCCAGCGTGTCGAGCGCTAGCCATGCCGCGAACACCATCAGCCCAAGTGTGGCGATGATGTACGTGAGCACAGTCAGTTTTCCAGCAGTTGAAAGACGATAGGTCATAAATATTAAAGCATTGATAGCTGCTCTGGCGGCGGCTCTGGCTCAGCAGGCGGCTGGAGATCTGGCTCGGTGGCCTCTTCGGCTAGCCGCTGCTCTAGGCGCTGAATGAGGCGCGGAATAAGCCGGATGTCAGCGTAGGCATCCCCGGCGGCGTTCGCGTTGCGCAGCACATAGGCCGGGTGAAACAAGGGCAACAGCACACGGTTTCCAGCGCGCTTGACGCCGCGAATGCCATGGATGCGCGTAATTTTAGCGCCTGGAAAAAACATATTCATCGAGTGGCGGCCCAAGGTGGCGATCAACTTAGGCTGCACGATTTCAATCTGGCGCTCAAGATACTGGGCGCAGGCGGCGATCTCCGTCGGCTCTGGATCGCGGTTGCTTGGCGGGCGACACTTGACCACATTCGCAATAAAGACTTGGTCGCGGGTGTGGCCGATCTCCGCCAGCCACTCCTCAAGCAGGTCGCCTGACGGCCCAACAAAAGGCCGACCCAGCTGGTCTTCACGCTGGCCCGGCCCTTCGCCAATGAACATGATTTCAGCATCCACCGCACCTTCGCCTGGCACGGTGTGCGTCCGGCTGCGGTGCAGCGGACAGGCTGTACAGCCTGCGATTTCAGCAGCGATCGCCTCTAAGGCTGCTCTTTTGTCTTCTGATGATCGATCATCCATACGAGTTACTATTAATTATAGACGAGGTTAACTGATTATTCAACGTGGCGCAGCGCGTTGGCCCAGCTTGCTCTCGGTGCCGGCGCGCAGCCGTGCGATATTGGCCCGGTGCGCGATGATGATCAGCGAGCCTGCGATGCAGCAGTAGAGAAACATCGGCAGCGCTGCGTGGCCGAGCGCATACTGCACACCGCTCACGATAATCGTGGTCAGCGAGCCGAGGATGGACCCCAGCGATACATAGCGCGTGGTGTAGACAATCAGCGCCCAGACGCTGAAGGAGATCAGCACTGCAATCGGCACAAGCATCATCAGCCCGCCGACGCCGGTCGCTACGCCGCGCCCGCCCTTGAAGCCGACGAACACCGGATAGATATGCCCGATCACCGCTAAAAACGCCGCCAGCGACCAGAGCCACGCTGAGTCGGTGATCTGACGTGCAATCCATACGCTCACGAGTCCCTTGGCGAAATCGAGACAAAACACCAAGATGCCATACTTCTTGCCGAGCGTGCGCAGCACATTGGTGGCCCCGCTGCTGCGTGATCCATGGTGGCGAATGTCGATGCCGCCGGCGAGGCGGCTGACAATAATGCCAAAGGGAATGGATCCAATCAGATAGCTGCTTAAGATAACGCCGAGTACGTTCACGATGTCTCCTTGTTGGCTCGGTTGCACGTGTGCGCGGCTCCAGGGCCGTAGCACTGCGGAGTGCTAGCACAGCGCTGTTGTCTAGCATCAGCTTTCAGCTCTGGCTGCTGCGCGGCGGCTTCTGGAAAACGGAGCGCGCGGCCCAAACATACTCTAGGCCCGACAGAATAGTGAGCACGACGGCCGCCCACAACACCCACGATGACTGCTGCGTGATCCACTGGAAGGCGGCTCCGAGATTGTTGAGCCAGCCGCCGCGATCCACGTTGGCGCGCGTGAAGATCCAGCCAATCGCCAGAATGGTGACCATCATTTTCAGCTTGCCCCAGCGCCCGGCGGGGATGACCAGCCCTTCGGCGGCGGCAAACGAGCGCAGCCCTGTAACCACGAACTCGCGAATCAGGATGATGATCGCCGCCCATGGATCAAGGATGTTGACCTTGACCATCGCCACCAGGATGCCCGCCGTGTAGATCTTGTCGGCCGTCAGGTCGAGGAAGATGCCAATGTTGCTGACCCAGCCGTAGCGCCGCGCCAGCCGACCGTCGATGGTGTCGGTGATCGCCACCACCGCAAAGAGCCAGAAGACCCAGAAGTAGCTGCTGGCGGTGTTGGTCAGGATGAGCAGCACCAGCGGCACCGTCGCCAAGATGCGCATAATGCTCAGCAGATTGGCGAGATTCCAGGGGTTGACCCATGGGCGGCGCTCGGCGTTGGACTTGGGCGTGCGCCGCCGCAGCAGCGGAGGCCGTCGCACGCGCTGTGGCTTAGCGCGGCGATCAGCCTCCGACTGGTCCGTCGTGTTGTGTGGAAGATTTGCCATGGTCTACTCAAAGACTGTCTCGGCATCGGGAACTTTCTTCCAGTCTTCGAGGAAGGAGTCGATGCCGCGGTCAGTTAGCGGGTGCTTAATCATCTGTTGCAGGACTTTGAACGGCATGGTCGCGATATCGGCACCAGCCAGCGCCGCCTGCGTCACGTGCAGTGGATGGCGGATCGAGGCCGCCAGCACCTCGGTCTCGAAGCCATAGGTTTGGAACACCTCGACTGTCTCGCGGACCATCTGCATGCCATCCTGGCCGATATCGTCGAGCCGCCCGAGAAACGGGCTGACAAAGGTTGCGCCAGCCTTGGCTGCCAGCAGCGCCTGATTGGTCGAGAAGACCAGCGTCACGTTGGTTTTGATGCCCTCGCTGGCAAGCTGCTTCACGGCCTTCAGGCCCTCGGCCATCAGCGGCACTTTGACAATAATGTTCGGTGCCCACTTGGCCAGGATGCGGCCCTCGTGCACAATCTGGTCGGCGTTCAGGCCGACGGTCTCGGCGCTGACCGGGCCAGAGCAGATCTCGACGATCTCCAGCACGACATCCTTGAACTTCCGTCCGGCGCGTGCGGCCAGCGTTGGGTTGGTGGTGACACCATCGACCACGCCCATGGCTACGCCTTGGCGAATCTCTTCGACCTCGGCTGTATCAAGAAATATTTTCATAGGAAACTCCTTTCGCGGTTGAGCTAGCAACTTAGGCACCAGCGCTGGGCTGGCGGTGATCATCACACTGCGACTGCGTGGCTGACGTGTGGCAAGGGCAGTCGGCGCTACTGCATCCGGCGCATGGCGTCGAGCACTCCGGCCACGCCAACCTGCGCCTCAAGCTCGATGCACTGCTGCAGGCCAAGCGCATACGGATTCTTGGCTCCGCGCAGGCGCTCGGCAGCTTTATTGGCCCCTTTATGCCGCAGATGCAGATAGGCGATCCACTCGGCAAAGCCCTCGCGCCAGATCGGGTCGCGCAGCAGCGGGCAGTACTCGCCCTGCCAGGCGTGGGTATACTCGTGGGCCACCACCTCGCGGAATATCAGCCGTGGCAGGCCATACAGCGCGTAGACAACCCGCAGCCGCCCTTCGCGCTGGAACAGCCCCAGCATCAGCTGGTCTGCGCCAGCCACAATGCCGCCGCTGAAGCCAAGGCTGTTGAGC
Source organism: Herpetosiphonaceae bacterium (assembly GCA_013538855.1). GTDB lineage: Bacteria > Chloroflexota > Chloroflexia > Chloroflexales > Herpetosiphonaceae > OHK22. Next base: position 4,397 of record JABXJS010000190.1, on the reverse strand, counting down.
GTTGGCGCATCCACCATGCGAAAGGCTGCACCAACGTTGAGGCGCAGCCCCGGGTACTCGGCCAGCGCGGCGATAGTATCGTTGTACAGGGCATTGGCCACGGCCGGATCGTACACCGCCGTGCGCCGACAGCGCGCACACTGCACGCGCCCGTCGTGTAGCTGCCAGCCATCAGGGCCGGCCGGCGCGCCACATGTCGCGCAGCGCGGCCGCGACTCCATGCACGCGCTACAGTAGCGCTCTGGGCGCTCGGGAAAAAAGAAATACTGCCCGAGCAGCGTCCGTCCGCAGATGGCACAGACCCGGCGGCGCTCGTCGCTGGTGGCTGTGATCGGCTCAATCAGGCGGCTGCTCATCGCACTGGCCTTAGGCTTCGGTGGCGACTGCTCGCTCCTGAGCGCTGCGATAGACGCCCATGGCGCGGTACTTGGCGTAGCGCTGCTCAAGTAGCTGCGGCACATCCAGCGTGCATAGCTCGTGCAGGTGCCGCCGAATCGCCGCGTTGAGCGCCTGGATGGTGCTGGCCGCGTCAAGGTGCGCTCCGCCCTCTGGCTCCGGCACCACCTCATCAATAATGTTAAACTCGTAGAGATCTTGGGCGGTGATCTTCATGGCCTTGGCCGCCTCGGAGGCCTTGCCCGAGTCGCGCCACAAGATCGCCGCGCTGGCCTCGGGCGAGGCGACGGAGTAGACCGAGTGCTCAAGCATCAGCAGCCGGTCGGCGACGCCGATGGCAATTGCGCCGCCGGAGCCACCCTCGCCGATGACCGAGGCCACCACCGGCACTTTAAGGTCGGCCATCACGACCAGGTTTTGCGCGATAGCCTGCGCCTGGCCGCGCTGCTCGGCCTCCATGCTCGGGTGCGCGCCAGGTGTGTCGATGAGCGTGATCACCGGAAAGCCAAACTTCTCGGCGTGGCGCAGCATACGCAGGGCCTTGCGGTAGCCCTCGGGATGCGGCATGCCAAAGTGCCGCCGCAGGTTTTCTTTGGTGTCGTTGCCTTTTTGGTGGCCCATGATCACCGCTGAGATGCCGTCAAACTGGCCTAGGCCGCAGACAATCGCCTGATCGTCGGCCTGCCGCCGGTCGCCGTGAAATTCGAAGAAGTCATCGCACAGCGCCCGAATATAGTCAAGGCTGTGGGGCCGCTGCGGATGCCGAGCGATTTGCACTTTATCCCAAGGTGTAAGTGTTGTTGTCATGGCGTGACCTTTCCAGGTTATTCGTGGCCCGCCACCTGATTAAAGGCGAAGTTGGGCTGATCAACGGTAACACGATATAAGCGCAGGAGCCGAGCTAAGGCCGCACGCATGTCGGGGCGTGGAACGACCGCATCGATCATGCCATGATCTAAGAGAAACTCGGCGGTCTGAAACTCTGGGGGCAGCTTTTGGCGGATGGTTTGCTCGATAACACGCGGGCCTGCAAAGCCAATATGTGCGCCTGGCTCGGCCAAGATAACATCGGCCACCGAGGCATACGAGGCCGAGACGCCACCATAGCACGGGTCGACCATCAGCGAGATGTGCGGTTGCCGCGCCTGCGCCAGCCGCGTCAGCGCCACCGAGATCTTGGCCATCTGCATAAGCGCAAATAGGCCCTCGTGCATGCGCGCGCCGCCAGAGGCATTGATGGTGACCAGTCCAACCCGACGCTCGGCGGCGCGCTCGGTGGCACGGGCGACTTTCTCGCCAAACACCGACCCCATCGAGCCGCCCATGAAGTCGAAGTTGCACACGGCGATCTCAAGCGGGTAGCCCTCGATCATGCCGCTGCCGCTGATGATCACATCGTTGGAGCCAGTCTTTTGAATCATCGCGTCGAGCTTGGCCTCGTAGTTGTCCTTCGGACTTACGAAGCCCAGAATGTCGCGTGACTGGAGATCAACATCGTGCTCGATAAACGAGCCCTCGTCCATCAGCAGCGCAATCCACTCCTGTGCGCTCATGCGCGCATGATGCCCACACTTCGGACAGACTTTCAGTGCATCTTGAAACTGTTTTTGATACGTTAGCTCGCCGCACTTTTGACACTTAACCCAAACATTGTCAGGTATTTGCTGATCACGTCGTTCGGATGTCTGCGGTTTCGGTGCACGACGAAAAAAATCTTTCACAAGGATCCTCCCAGGGTTTGTTTGTGCCCCGGGAGGATTATAGCATAGCCGCATTGCGTCATTTTCTACACACGCTTGCCGCTTGGCAGCGCTTGCGGCGCTCTTTCTCATGCATTCACGGCGTTGGGAATGGCGCGAGGTGCTTGGATTTCGGCGTTAGCTGGCGAAGCCACCTTGGAATGGCTGGGTTGGGTTGGTGCTGATCAGGCCGCTGCGGCTGGCCCAGTTGAAGAAGTCAACCAGCGCCACGGTGGCGTTGTGGCGGTCTTCTACGGCCACAAGATAGGCCTTGATCCAGTTGGTGGCCACCGTGTTGATGTCGTTGGGGTGCAAGGCGGCCAAGAAGTGCTTGGCAAAGTCGTCCAGCCATACAGTGTACTCTTTGGCTAGCTTTGGATGCGTCGCGCTGAGCACGCTGATGTATCTATCAATCGCACCAAGCAGGGTGCTCTCGTTTGCTAGTTCCAGCATCGTCATGAAATGCCTCATTCTTGCACAAAGATGTGCCTACTCGCATCAATTCAGGCTGAATCGCCAGCAATGCGCGGCGGGGTTGGGGGCGCAGCCCCAAGCCCCCGGCAGGGTTGCTCCCTGCACCCGCTTGCAGGTGAATTGGGTTCATCGCCACTTGGATTATGCCCCACGTCAATAATATACACGTGAGCGACGTGTAAACATTGGATTAAGCGTAAGCATACGCTAGGCCACGACTGCTGCGCTTTCTGTACTATAATTAAGCCAACATAATGCATTATTAATCGCCAACCAGGAGGCTCATAGATGGCGCTACGCCGCGTTCTGCAAGTTGAAAATCCCGATGATTATACCGTGCTGAAGTCGAAGTCAGTCCGCGTAACAACCTTCGACGCCAGCCTGCGCAAGCTCGTCGATGATATGATCGAAACTATGCGCGCCGCCGATGGCGTGGGCCTCGCCGCCCCGCAGATCGGCGTCCTGCGCCGCATTGTCGTCATCGAGCAGCCCGCCCAGGTCGAGGAGCACGAGGACGGCACGCTCGAAGAGATCGCGCCCGCCGAGCTGTTTGTGATGATCAACCCCGAGGTCATCAAGGCCAGCGACGAGCAGTTTACCATGCTCGAGGGCTGCCTTAGCCTGCCTGGCCGCTACGGCGAGGTGCCGCGCCCAGAGTGGGTCACGATTAAATACTACGATCTCGACGGCAAGGAGCAGCGCTTGCGCCACGCCGACGCCCACGGCTATGTGGTTGGCCGCATCGCGCAGCACGAGATCGACCACCTCGATGGCGTGCTCTTCACCGAGCGCATCGTCGATATGTCCACCCTGGTCGACTATCGCGAACAGGCCAAGGAGCGCCGCCGTCGCCGTGGCTTGCTGCGCCGCAAAGCCAGCGATGCGACCACCTAGAGACTGATTAAAAAATCGGGTCTTAACCTTAATTCCAGCTGACCGCTTTCGTGCTACTATTCACGAGTGTCAGATTTTTCAAGGAGTTGTCATTGGGACAACCCCTTTTTCTTGAAGGGAATATCATGAAGAAGTTCATGACTGCTTTGCTTGCGCTTGTGCTCTTGTTGGGCTTGGCCGCCTGTGGCGGCGATGATACCGCCGAGAACAGCGGCAGCACCAATACCGATAGCGGCAGCACCGCCAGCGCCTCTGCCATCACCATCGATAGCGCCGATGGCGCAACCATGGCCTATGCGCAGACTGAGGCCACCGCCAACGCTGGCGAGGTCAAGATTACGTTCAATAACAAGGGTTCGCTGCCCCACAACCTGACGCTGGTCAAGCAGGGCGACGAGGAGAAGATCGATCAGGAGGCCATGGCTAACTCGCCGGACTACAACGCTCCGAGCGCCATCGCCCAGACCAAGCTGATCAACGGCGGCGAGAGCGATACGATCACCGTGAACCTCGAGCCAGGCACCTACACCTATCTGTGCACGTTCCCTGGCCACTATGCCGCTGGCATGAAGGGCACCTTGATCGTCAAGTAGCGCTTGCTTCGCGCAACTGCAACGGTCCCACCGCTACGGTGGGGCCGTTTTTTTGTTGTTTGTTTTTTTGTTGATGGCCAGCGCGTAGGTTAACGCCAGTTGGCACAGCGTGGGCCAGCGGCTCAGCGCGCGCGCGTTGGCCGCGATTGCCCAGCGCCGCTTTTGTATCCCGCAGCGCTGGTGGATTAACGCACTGCTCACGCCATCGCAGCCCGGCGCTGGGGCGGGGCCAGCGGGCCTAGGGCCAATGAGCGCGCGGGATGGCACCAGCGCAGGCGCTGCAACACGCCAGCGCTGGCTC
>JABXJS010000023.1 GCA_013538855.1 Herpetosiphonaceae bacterium | reverse complement strand
GGCTGATTCGCATGAACCTACGCGCTGGAGCGCATAGATGGTGCTAATGGCGCGCTGGGCTGCCTAGGCGGTCGTGGCAGCGGCGAGCGCTGGGCTATGCTGCCGCGCGCGGTGGCGGGGTGAACCAGCGCCGCGCTGGGCAATCGCGGCCACGGGCGGGGTGTGCGGAGCCAGGCGCTGCTGCACGCCGGGCGGGCGGGACGCAGCGCAGGCTGATCGTCATTAACATACAATCGCCGGAGCGCCCGTGGGGAGCGCTCCGGCGTGAGGCGATGGGAATGCTGGAGCTAGCGCGCGATGGCGCTGGGGGTGGTGGCATTCCAGGTGTTGGTGGTAAAGGACTGGTCGGGCTGGGCTAGCTCAAGGGCCAGCCACTCGCGCCAGCCGCCCCAGGCCGTGCTCGATAGGGCCAGCACATCGGCGCGGCCATCGACGTTGAATCGGCCACCGAGCAGCGTATAGTCGGCGGAGGCGTTGCCGTTGCGCATATGCTGCGGCATGGTGGCAGGCTTCCAGGTGCTCTGGAAGCTGGCCGAGCCAGGCTGCGCATAGTCAACGATCAGCTGGTTGGCCCAGAAGCCGCCGCCATCGGGCGAGACGGTGATCAGGTCATCGACGCCATCGGCGTTGACATCGCCGACGGTGGTGCGATAGCGCGCTGTGGTGCCGCCGTTGCGCATATGCTGCGGCGTGCCGGTTGCCCACAGGCCCGCGTTGAAGCCGGAGCCGGTGGATAGCTCGACCACGTACCAGCTGGCCCAGCCGCCAGGCGCGTTGGGCGAGACGGTCACCAGGTCGTCCTTGCCATCGCCGTTGAAGTCGCCGGCGAGCAGGTGGTACGCGCCAGGCACCGCGCTGCGCATAATTGAAGGCGTGGTCGCAGGCCAGACGGTGGACTGAAAGCCGGAGCCGGTGGACAGCTCGATGGCGATCCAGTCCTTCCATCCGCCGAGGGCGTCGGGCGAGGCGATGGCGAGATCGTCCTTGCCGTCGCCGTTGAAGTCGCCAGCAGCGACAAGGTAGGTGGACTGTGCGCCGCCGTTGTGCATATGCGTCAGCGCGCCGAGCGGCCAGGTGGCCGAGCTGAAGCCGGAGCCGGTGGACAGCTCGATGGCGGCCCAGTCGTGCCAGCCGCCAAGGCCGGTCGGCGCGAGGGTGGCGAGATCGTCCTTGCCGTCGCCGTTGAAGTCGCCAGCGACGGTGGTGTAGCTCGACTGGAGCGCCAGGCCGTTCTGCATATGCGTCGGCGTGGCCGCAGCCCAGGTGCCGGAGGCGAAGCCGGAGCCGGTGGACAGCTCGATGTTGATAGCTGGGTTGACATTGACGGTGTCGGGCTGGGCGTGGATGCTGGCGACATCGCTGGTGCCGTTGCCGTCGAAGTCGCCGGCGACGCTGGTGAAGGTGGCCTCCGGGCGCGTAAAGGTGACGGGCATGCGCACGAGATCGCGGTCGTAGGGCGTGCGGGCGCTGCCGTAGCGCAGATTGCGCGTCTGATAGATGTAGGCGTGCTGGCCGGAGGTCTCGAAGTTGCGCCACTGCTCGCTGCCAGGGGCCACGCCAGGGCGCGACGGGTCCATTAGCGACGGATAATCGTAGTGCGCCATCTTCTCCGGCCAGTTGGCCATCTGGATGCTGTCCTTCATCTCGACGATCAGCTGCGGCTGGCTCCAGTTGAGCAGATCGCTGGAGGTGCGGTAGTAGATGCCGTTGATCCAGCCGCTGACGCTGGGGTCCTTGGGCGTGGGCTTGTAGGCGGGCATGGAGCCGATGACCAGGTAGCGCCCGAGGTAGGTGTTGTAGGACAGCGACGAGACACCAAAGCCAAGCTTGCCAAAGATATTGACGCAGGTGGAATTAGGCGCGCCGCTGTAGCCGCTGGCGGCGAATGTTGCGTTGAAGCTGCTGCCATCCCAGCCTCGCCACGAGCGCGGATCGGCCAGATTGTTCGAGCGCACGAGGCAGGTGCGCTCAAAGCTGCTGCCAGTGGCGGCATTCTGGCGCACCTCCTTGAAGAAGGCGTAGTAGTAGCCATCGTCGGGATAGTGGTGAATGATATTCGAGAAGTCGAACATGCCCTGCACGCCGCCGTCTGGCTCGTAGGGTGTGTGCAGGCTGGCGATCACGTGGCTGGGCGCTGGCGCGTGGGTGTAGGACTGGCCGCCATCGGTGGAGCGAGCGAGCGACAGGCTGTTGTACCAGCAGGCGTTGAGCGAGTTGGTCGGGTCGGCGTCGCTGGATGGGCAGGGCTGCGCCGTCTGCGGCGTGCTGGCGTACTCCCAGCCGTGATACTCGTTGTGCATGATGGCGTCGATGGAGCCATCGGTGTGGATGTAGGGCGCGGCCATCCACTCGTGGCCGTCGTACATGGCCGGGTCGGGGTTGCGATGCGAGCCGATGACGGTGGCGCACTGAGCGCTCGCCGTGCTGAGTGCGTCGAGGCTGCTGGCAACCAAGCGCGTGTTGCGCCAGTGGGCCAGCACAAGCTGCACATTGCCGCTGAGGTCCTGAAAGGCGCGCAGCGGCATATCCGGTATGGCGTCGGGATTATTGCAGTGGCTGCGGTCGACGGCCACCGAGTTATCGTAGACGATCTCCTCTGCGCCGGTGATGGCGATCAGCGCGCCGCCGCCGGTCTGGCTGACCGAGAAGCTACGGTAGGAGTTGGGCAGCAGCGCGTTGGGGCCGCCGCTGGTGTCGAGGGCCAGCACGCTGAACTCGTGGCGGCGGCCATCGCGGTACTGCGCCGGGATAGGCTGGATGAAGCCGTGGGTGCCAGTCGGCAAGCCCGGATCGCCGCGCCCGTAGACCGTCTCGGCGTGGGCGACGACCTGGCCGTCGATCACAATCGCCACAACGCTGTTGCTGGTGGGCGTGTCGGGATCGTAGGCCCAGCCGCTGATCACAGCGCTGGTGCCGGTATCGACATGGCCGAGCGGCAGGTGGTTGGGCGCGCCATTGGGCAGGCGCTGCGCATTCGTAAAGGCGATCTGTGTCTGGCCGCTGAGCGGCAGCGCGCTGAACTGGCCATTCTGCGGACGGTTGATTGCAAAGGCTTGAATGGTATGCGGCTGGCCATCCAAAAACTGGCTGGGGATGGGCCAGCGGAAGCCGTGCGGCTCGACATCGCGGCCATCGCCGACGGCCTGGAGGCGCTGAGTGATCAGCTGGCTCACGTCGGGGCGTGGCACGTTGGTGCTGATCGCAGCCTGGAACTGGCCGTCGATATAGAAGTGGACCTCGATCTTGCCGGACGGATCATCGTAGTCGAAGGTCCAGCCGGTAACGTGATTGTCGCTGACGCTCTCGATCAGGCCCTCGGGCAGCGACTCGCTGTACTGGAAGGTGCGCGTGCCGATGTTGATCGGCGCATCGCCGGTGTTGTCGATGGCCCAGGCGGTGACCGAGTGCTGCGCGCCATTCAGGAACTGGGTCGGGATGGGCCACTCGAAGGCGTGAATGCCGCTCGATGTTGGGAAGCCGCTGCTGCGATCGCGCTGTTTGCTGTTGAACTCGGTGGTGACAAGGCCGGCGAACGCGCCGTCGATATAAAAGTGCACCGTGGTCGGCTGCACGACCGTGTCCGGGTCGATGGCCCAGCCGTTGATCAGCATCAGGCCACTTGGGCGCTGGCTGAGCAGGTCGATGCTGCCTTGCGGCACGTGGCCGCTGGCGAGGGAGGCTGTCGGCGGCAGCAGGCCGAGGCCGAGCAGCAGCACGATCAGGCTGATGATGCGTTGGCGATGGAAGCGCTTGAACATGGTGAATCTCCTATCTGTAGTGGTATGGCGCATGGCTACGGCGTGCTGCTGGCGAAATCGTAGCCGCTATCGCTGCCTGCGCTCTCTAGGATGCTGCCGGTGCTCATCAACCACTGCTGGAACTGGCTCGCGCCATCGAGCACGTAGATCATGGTTCCGCCGAGGCCCTGCTTATCGATGGCGTAGAGGTCGATCTGCGCGTCGCGGTTGTAGTCGCCGAGGACAAAGGCCCAGCGGTTGTCGCTGCCGGTGGCTTGCAGCAGCGTGCTGGTCTGCAGGCTGACGGTTTGGAACTGGCTTGCGCCATCGAGCACGGTGATCTCGGTGCTGCCGCTGGCACCGTCTTTGTTGATGGCGTACAGATCGGGCACCGTGTCGCCGTTGTAGTCGGCGATGCGGAACTCCCACTGGTGATCGCTGCCGGTATTGGGCAGGGCAGTGGGGATGCGCTGGAGCCAGCGCTGGAAGTGCTCGCGGCCGCTGAGAATGTGCACCTCGGTGCGGCCGAGCGCGCCAACTTTATTGATGGCGTAGAGATCGGGCGTGTTGTCGCGGTTGTAGTCGGCGACGCCGAAGGTCCACTGATTATCGCTGCCGGTGGGCGGCAGCAGCGTGGGCACCTCAAGCTCCCAGCGCTGATAGTTGTGGTGGGCGTTGAGGATATGCACCTCGGTGGTGCCGGCGGTGTTGATCTTCTTGATCGCGAACACATCCTGATCGCCGCTGTTGCTGTAGTCGCCCACCGCAAAGTCCCAGGCGTCGTCGGTGCCGGTGCGCTCGAGCGGCGTGGCCACCTCGATCTGCCAGCCCTGATAGAAGCTGCTACCCTTGAGCGTGTGCACCTCGGTGGTGCCAGGTGTGAGCTGTTTCTTGAGCACCACGATGTCGTGGGGGTAGAAGACGGCGCGCTCCTGTGGGTGCACCGAGACGGCCCAGGCGAGCCAGCTCGCCTCGAAGTAGACGCCGCTAAAGCCGCCCTGCGCCTGAGCGATGGCGATCTGCTCGGCTCCCATGCGCACCAGCGGCGCGGCCAGCCGACAGAGAATGCCGCTGGTCAAGCCAAGGAACATGCTCAGGTTGGCGCAGATGGTCACCGCGTCGGCGCTCTGCTGCAGCAGGGTGATCAGCTGGTCGGTGTAGCAGGCGTTGATGTACAGGCGCACGCCCCACCAGTAGGTGTTGAACTTCGTCTGGCCGATGCAGCTTGTGTTGATTGCTGGCGGGATGTTCGGGCGATCGTTGGGCGTGGTGTGCAGCAGCACATCGCTCAGCTGGACTGTGCCCGCGCGCAGGTGCTCGTTGAGCAGCGTCAGCGAGCCGCTGAGATCGCCGTAGGCTGGGTCTTCCATGTGCTGCCTGAGGCGGCTACGGCCGGCGGCGCTGAGGACAATCTGGCCGTCGGCGACCTGGAGGTGCTGCTCAAGGTCGGCGATGGCGCGCTCCTGCGGTGATTTCTTTACAGCGGCGGCCTGCAGCTGGCTGCTGCGCTCACTGGCGCGCGCTGGGGCTGCGCTAAGCGGAATCAGACAGCAGCACAATAGCACCAAACAAAGCCGATGGATAAGCCGTGACATGCAATACTCCTTTGGCTACCAAAACCTCTATCCAACACCATGGCCGGGGCTGGCGGTGCTAGGGCAGGATGTACGTGCCTGGGGTTGGGATCATATACGTAGCCTAGCGAATGCGTATCGCCTGAAGCGTCTTTGGGGCGTCTTTGCCATTAACTAATTATTAATGGCAGGGCAGAATCTGGCGGCGCTCCCAGAGCAGGCGCAGGCCCAAGCGTTAAGCAGCCGCAGCGGCGGCGACGCAGGATTTCTGGCGCTCTAGGTAACTTTGCGGCGGGCAGCGTGCGCGACCATAGGCAACTTACGTTATGAATCCATTAAGGCGCTGGGCTTAATCTAGAGGCGAGATGCGGAGCGCACACCTGGCCGCTAGGCTGGCCACGGTGGGCTGGACAGTGCTAGCGAGGCGGCTATGGGCACAAGCAAACAACCCTACATTGATGCAGATCTGCTGTTTATGCCGACGGCTGCGCCGATCGTGCTGGACTCACCGGCATGGCACGCGTGGCTCCAGACAGCCGCGCCGCCGGTGCTGCACGTGCACACCGAGTATGGCCAGCTCTCGCTGCGCCAGCAGGTGCAGCATCGCACGAGCTACTGGTTTGCGCTCAAGCGCTACCAGAAGCAGCTGCACAAGATCTATGTTGCGCCGACGACAGAGCTAAGCGCGCAGCGCGTGCGCCGGGCCATCCATGGCATCGCCGTTAAGCTTGGCCTCCAGCCTGATCAGCCGCACCTAGAGCTGAAGCTGTTGGGCGAGCCGCGCTGCACGTGCGGCGAGGACGAGATCCAGCTGCCGAGCAAGGCGTGGCTGCTGCTTGCCGCCGCCGCGCTTGCGCCGCAGCCGCTGACGCGCGAGGCGCTGATCGGCCTGCTGTGGCCCGAGAGTGACCCAGCCACAGCGCGCAAAAACTTGCGCAATCTGCTCTGGAGTATTAAGCGCGCAACCGGCGCGAGCCTGGAGGTCTCGCGCTCTAGTGTGGCGCTGGCCAGCTGGGTCAGCGTCGATGTGTGGCGACTGCGGCGGCACATCGAGCGCATTCGCGCCGCCGCCGAAGACCCAGCGCTGCAGCTTGCGCGTGCGAGCGCGCTGCGAATGCTCTATCAAGGCCCGCTGCTTGAGACGATCAGCGCCAGCGGGGCGGCCGAGACCGATCTGTGGCTGCTGGAGCAGCACGAGCACCTGAGCACACGCTCCACGCAGGCGCTCCAGCGCGCACTCCAGACCGCACGGCTTCAGCACGCCTGGATGCAGGTGCTCGAGCTGGCCCACGCCGGCCTCAAGTTCGATCCGCTCAATGAAGAGCTGCAGCGGGCGGTGCTGGAGGTGCATCTGCTGCGTGGCGAGCGGACGAGCGGCGTGCGCGCCTATCAGCGCTTTGCCCAGCTGCTGCAGGATGAGCTACACCTGGAGCCAGCCGCCGAGACCCAGTCGCTCTATGCCCAGCTGCTGGAGCCGCGCAGCGATCAAGGCCTAGCGGCTGCGGCTGACTCTGGCAGCGCTGGCGCGCCTGCGCGCGCTCGTCTGCGCCTGCCGGTGTATCGCACCTCGCTGTGGGGGCGCGAGCAGCTGCTGAGCCAGGTGCAAGCGGCGCTCCAAACGGATCAGCGGCTTATAACGATTCACGGCAGCGGCGGTGTTGGCAAGACGCGGCTGGCTGTCGAGCTATCGCAGTGGGCCATGCAGCACTTTTCCGGCGGCGTCGTCTTTCTGGCGCTTGATAGCGTTAGCGACCCAGCGATGCTGCCGCTGCTGCTGATCAACACCCTCAACCTGCCGCTCAACGATGATCACGAGCTGCTCACGGTGATCGCGGCAGCGCTCCGTGAGCAGCAGCTGCTGCTGATTTTCGATAACGCCGAGCATCTGCATGTGGCGGTGGCCGAGCTGGTGGATGCGCTGCTGGCGCGGACGAGCGCACCACGTGTGCTGGTAACGAGCCGCGAGCCGCTGCATATCGCTGGCGAGCAGGTGATCACGCTGTGTCCGCTGGACTATCCGCAGACTGCTGATGATCCTGCGCTGCGCAGCTATGCGGCCGTGCGCTGCTTTGTCGATCGCTGGCGCTCTGGCGGCGGCCAGCCGATCGGCGCTGACGGCTGGCCGGTGGTGCAGCGCATCTGCCAGCGGCTGCAGGGTATCCCGCTGGCGCTTGAGCTGGCGGCAAGCTGGGGGCGGCTGCTCACACTCGTGGAGGTTGATCAGCGCCTAGATGATCAGCTTAAGCTGCTCCACACACCGACGACGACCGGACTACAGCGCCACCAGAGCATGCTCGACACGGTGCGCTGGAGCTATCAGCTGCTTGAGCCAGCCGAGCAGGAGCTGCTGCAGGTGCTGAGCTGCTTTAGCGGCGGATGGACGGTGGCCAGCGCTACGGCGGTGGCGCTGGCGCTAGGCTGGCAGGAGTATGCGGCGCTCGCACAGCTCCAGTCGCTGCTCAACAAGAGCCTGATCTACACCCACAGCGTCGAGCGGCAGCAGTATCGCTTGCAGATGTTCGAGGTTGTGCGCGCCTTTGTGCGCCAGGAGCTGGCCGCCAACCTGCGCATGCCGCAGATTACGGCGGCGGTGTGCGACTACTTTGTGCGCCTGGCTGAAGATAGCACCTTGCAGCTGCGCCAGATTCGCATTTCAGTCGAGCGCTGGAACGTGCTGCTGAGCGCGCTTGAGGCCGAGATCGACAACTTTCGTTGTACGCTGCACGCGCTCGTTGATCGGCAGGCGCTGGACCAGGCGCTGCGGCTGAGCATCGCCCTGGAGTCGCTGTGGTTCTACGGCAGCTACTGGATCGAGGGCCGCCAGTGGCTTCAGCACTGCCTCGATTTGGCTGATGCGCTAGAGCCGGAGCTGCGCGCCCACAGCCTGTATGTGCTGAGCCGCTTCACCAATCGCCTCAATCAGCCCATGGCCACGCTGGCCATTCTGCAGGAGAGCCTTCAGCTCTACCAGGCGCTTGAAAACGAGGTCTACATCTGCCGGGTGCTCGTGCGCATGGGCCATACCTATGATCAGCTGCTAGAGCTAGAGCAGGCCCGCACAGCCTTCGAGACCGCGCTGGCTATCATCGAGGGCTGCGCGCCAGGCGATGAAAAAGATGCCCTGCTGTCTGAGAGCTTAAAAGGACTGGCGAATATTCTGCACGACCCGCAGGATGCTGCGCTGGCGGTGCACTACTACACGCGCTACCTAGCGATATCGCGCAAGCTGCAAAATCAGCGTGCGATCGCTGGTGGGCTGAACAACTTGGCCTACATGGAGCTGTTTATCGGCGATTCTCAGCGGGCGGTTGTGATGCTGGAGGAGAGCGTTGCGCTGGCCCGTGCCAGCCGCTACGAGTACTTAGAGCATCTGGCACAGATCAACCTGGCAGCGGCCTATCTGCGGCTGGGCATGGTCGATCAGGCGGCCAGATTGGGCCACGTGGTGCTGCGCTGGGCCTATCGCCTCCACGACAAAGATTTAATCGTGTGCAGCCTTGATCGTCTGGCGCATGTCGTCGCAACGCAGGGGGAGGTGGAGCGAGCGATTAAGCTGCTGGCCGCCACGACCGAGCTGCGCCAGCAGTGGCTGCTCCAGCGCGATGCCTACGATAGGATCGAGGCGCAGCCGTTCCTCGATCTGCTGCACGCCAGTGTCGCTGAGCAGCGCTTTGCCGAGCTGTGGCAGGAGGGTGAGCAGCTCGATCTGCCGACGCTCTATGCGCTGGCGCTGGCCGATGACAGCCGCATGCCTGATGTGCAGCCAAGCGCAATATATTAATGTGCCTCCCAGCGCCTATGCTGTGCTGGCCTGGCGCCATTTAAGTACCTACGCTGAGCAGACCGCAGGCTACAATCATTCGCTCTGCTGGCTACAGGAGCCAGAACGATAGAGTATGCCACAATACACCCTGAAGGACGCTGCCAAGGCGGACCAGATGATAGCGCTGGACTATGCTTAATGCATTCCAGCTTTTTTAATTTATTTCCGCTGGTCTCAAGCATGTGGAAAGGTGTACCCTATGGCAGCTTCTCATCGAGCCTCTGGTCGGCGTCTGCCGCGCAGCGTCTTGGCTGCGCTGAACGTTGGCGGCATTGTATTGATTCTGCTGAGCCTTGTTCAGCTTACCGATCTTTTTACAGGGCAGGCGCAGGCCGCTGATGCGCCAGCCAGCAATCAGCGCGGCGCGGCTGGCAACGTCAATCAAGCCTATGGTGCCTTCACCACCGCTGTGACCGTGGAGGTGCCCCAGTACTACGGCCTAGAGCCGGCGCTGCAGCTGAGCTACGCCTCATCGCGCGGCAATGGTTTGGTGGGGGTGGGCTGGAACCTCGACGCAACATCGTACATCCAGCGGGCAGCTCCCGCCCCAGCCCTGCCAGGCGGCGCGCCAACCTACACCGCTGCCGATCAGTTCCTGCTTGATGGCGAGCCGCTGGTCGCCGACACAAGCCTCGGCGGCACCCACAGCACGCGCTATCAGCGCTACCTGCGCATCACCCATGCCAGCAATCCTGATCGCTGGATTGTGGTGCAGCCCAACGGCGTGACGCTGACCTACGCTGGGCTGTACTACACCGGCCAGGGCATCTTGCAGTGGGCGCTGACCGAGGTCGCCGATGCAGTTGGCCATCGCGTCTACTATGGCTACTGGTGCGATCCCGGCTACGAGTGCTACTTGGACACGATCACCTACAGCGGGACGGTGGTGCGCTTCTATCGCGAGCTGCGCCCCGACCCGGTTTCCTACGCCTCGGGCGTGCATCTGGCGGTGCAGCGCTACCGTCTCAAGACGATTGATGTGACGGTGGGCGGGCAGCGCGCGCGCGCCTACGGGCTGTTCTACGGAGCGAGCGCCGCGAGCCTGCGCTCGGTGCTCACGGCTGTGCAGCATGTTGGCCGCGATGCCACCCTGGCGAGCGATGGCACCATCACCGGCGGGACGGCGATGCCAGTGATGCGCTTCACCGACCAGGCCGAGCCACCGGCCTTCACCACCAGCGCGACCGCAGTTAACACCGGCGTGCACATCACCAATGGCGGCGGAGCCATCGCCAACTACACCACTGTCCAGGGCGACTTCAACGGCGACGGGCGCACCGACCTCGCGACGATCTCGCAGGCGGGCCAGGGCGGCTGGAGCCAGTGGATCGCCATGGAGCTAGCTGGGGACAGCGGCTTTGTTTCGACCACATGGAACGCCACCGCACCAACGCACATGCGCAACGGCGGCGGCACTCCCGCCGACTATATGGTCATCCCCGGCGACTACAATGGCGATGGCAAGACCGACCTTGCGGTGATCTCGCCGCGCGGCCAGGGCGGCTGGGGCGAGTGGATCGCCATCGAGCTATCGACTGGCGCGGGCTTTATATCCGCCACCTGGAGCGCCACGACCCCGATCCATATGCGCAACGGCGTTGCCACGTCCACCTATCAGGTCTTCCCTGGCGATTTCAACGGCGATGGCAAAACCGACCTCGCCACGCTCTCGGCTGACGCGATTGGCGGTTGGGGCCAGTGGATCGCGGTGGAGCTATCGACTGGCGCAGGCTTTACATCCGGCACCTGGAGCGCGGCCACCCCCGTGCATATGCGCAACGGCGGCAGCGCCAAGCAGTACCTCGTGCTGCCTGGTGACTACAACGGCGATGGCAAAACCGATCTGGCCACGCTCTCGCAGGAGGGCCAGGGCGGCTGGGGCCAGTGGATCGCGGTGGAGCTTTCGACAGGCTCCGGCTTTGCCTCGCAGACCTGGGCCTCGGCCACACCGGGGCATATGCGCAACGGCGGCGGCAGCGCCGCTGACTACACCGTTGTGCCTGGCGACTACAACGGCGATGGCAAGACCGATCTGGCCACGCTCTCGCAGTCGCGGCCCGGCGTGTGGAGCACCAGCATCGTTGTTGATCTATCGGTGGGCAGCGGCTTCAATACGCTGGCATGGGCCACCGATCTGCCGGTGCATCTGCACTACGGCGGCGGTGCGCCCAAGGACTACACGATCATCCCCGGCGACTTCAATGGCGATGGGCGCTCGGACTTAGCGGCGGCCAGGATCGCCGCGCCCACAGTCGGCAACGGCTGGCGCGACTGGTCGGCCGTGGCCGAGTCGAGCGGCAATGGCTTCACCTCGCGCCTGCTTGGCTGGAACGGCGACATCTACAGCGAGGGCGCCAACAACCCGGCCGAGTACCGCTTCCTCGGCGGCGACTACGCCGGTCAGGGCACGACCAGCCTGATGCTGCGCAAGGCATGGAACACCACGATCAACGCGAGCGGCAGCGCGCCCTCAAGCTTGGCGGTGGTGACCGGCATTCGCGGCAACGGCTCCAGCATCCAGTTGCGCATGTTGATCGACGATGCGTGGCAGTGGCGCAGCATCAACCTTGAGGGGGTGACGGTCAGCGGCGGCTGGGAGACCGGCGGCTCGGCCAAGTGGCTGCGGCGCGTCGTCGGCAACGGCAGCCAGGTCGATTTCTATCTGTCGGATGGGATTGTCGTGTCGCTGAACCTCAGCGGGGCCATCGCGTCCGGCGATGTGAACGCTAGCTCGGCGCACTACATGGCGATCAGCGGATCAGGCGCGTCGATGTACTTTGGCTTTGACACGAGCTCCACGCCGCAGGCAATTAACTTCCAGCCGCTGGCGGCGACCAACGTGACCTACTATCGCATCCACAACGCCGCCAGCTTCCCCGATCTGCTGACGCGCATCGACAACGGCCTTGGCGGCTCGACCAGCATTAGCTACCTGCCCTCTAGCCGCTGGAGCAGCGCCAACCTGCGCGGCGGCGTGAGCTTCCCAACCGCCCACACAGTCACTGTCGCCGATGGACGCGGTGGCGGCGGCAGCACCAGCTACGCCTACGCTGGCGCAGCCTGGGACTGGGGCGCGCAGCGCTTCCTGGGCTTCCAGCGCACCGTTGTCACGCTCGACAGCGCAGGCACGACCAGCGAGACGATCTTCCACCAGAGCAGCGCCAGCCAGCCGGGCCAGCCAGCCGAGGTGATTCTGCGCGCGCCCGACGGCGGCGTCTACCAGCGCACGGTCTCGACGTACAGCGAGAGCGCCGCGCCGCCCTATACCTCGCTGCTGGTCGAGCAGCTGGTTGAGGAGTATAACCTGACCGCCACGCCGTGCCAGATCAAGACGAGCTACACCTATGATCAGTATGGCAACCGCACCGGCGTGATCTTCCACGGCGATGTTGCCGTCAGCGGCGATGAGCGCACGGTCACTCGCGGCTACGCCATCAACACCAGCACGTATCTGCTCGATAAGGTCGCCTGGCAGGCCACCTACAGCGGCACCAGCGCCAGCGGTACGGCGCTAGAGTACACCGAGTACCGCTATGACAACCTGCCGAACACCGCCGACCCGCCAACCCAGGGCCTGCTGACCAAGGAGCGGCGCTGGAACGATCAGACCACCCAGGCGCACGTGACCAGCTACACCTACGACCAGTATGGCAATGTGCTGACCCACACCGACGCCAGCGGCCACACCACGACCTACGAGTACGATCCCACCTACCATGTTTTCCAGACAGCGCAGATCAACGCGCTCGGCCAGCGCGAGACGCAGGGCTGGGATAGCGTGCTTGGCCGCGTCACCAGCCACACCGACGCCAACGGCCAGACGATCACCACCAGCTACGATGCGCTTGGCCGCATGATCGAGCGCACGCTGCCCAACGGCGGCTTTGAGCACACGGCCTACCTCGATTGGGGCAGCCCAACCACCCAGCGCACGCGCATCACCCGCAACGATGGCTCGCCGGACGGCCTGTGGGAGGAACACTACACCGACGGCCTCGGCCGCGAGTGGAAGGTTGCGCACGAAAACGGCGCGACCCGCGAGGTCGAGTACAGCGACACCACCAACCAGATCGGCCGCGAGACGCTGTGGTACACCGATCCCGCCGCGCGCCAGTGGATCAGCCACACCTACGATGGCCTGGGCCGCCGCACAGCAACCACCTACCCCGACGGCGCGACGATCTCTAGCTCCTACGGCGTGGGCACCCAGATCGACCGCGATGCGCTCGGCCACGTGGTCGAGCGGCACATCAATGCCGATGGCCACACCACCAGCGTGCGCGAGTGGAACGGCTCCAGCGCCTACGACACGACCATGGTCTACGATACGCTTGGCCGCCTGGTGGCCTACCAGGACGCCAGCGGCAACCAGTGGCACTTCACCTGGGACTCGCTGGGCCGCCGCCTGAGCCTTGATGATCCCGACCTTGGCCCGAGCAGCTACGCCTACGATGCCGCCGGTCAGCTCACCGCTATTACCGACGCCAAGGGCCAGACGGTTACTACGGCCTTTGATGCGCTCAACCGTCCGCTGACGCGCACCTATCCCAACGGCGATACCGTGCAGTGGGCCTACGACGCTGCGAATGTTGCCAACGGCATTGGGCGGCTGGCCAGCGTCAGCTTCCCTGGCGGCACGCTGCACATCACCGGCTACTCTGCGACAGGCCAGCCGCTCGGCGAGCAGCGCACCATCGACGCGCTCAGCGCGACCATGGGCATGACCTACGATGCCATGGATCGCCTCCAGAAGCTGACCTATCCCGATGGCGCGAGCGTCGCCTACCACTACGACAACGGCGGCCGTATCGCCAGCATCGACGGCTATGTCGATGCCTTCACCTACGATGCCGCCGGCCATCTGCTGAGCGCCAGCTACGCCAACGGCACCATCCAGACCTGGAGCTACGACGCCCAGCGCGAGTGGCTCAGCGCCACCAGCGTTACCAACGGCGCGGCAACCTTGTTCAATGCCCAGTACACCTACGACCTCGACGCCCGCGTGCAGTCGATCAGCTCGGCGACCAACCCGCTGCTCGATCTCGACTTCACCTACGACGATCTTGATCGGCTGACGCAGGTGGCCGGCGGCCAGCAGCAGAGCTTTACCTACGACGCGGTCGGCAATATCACCAGCAACTCGCTGCTAGGCGCATACACCTACGGCGACCCCGAGCACCCGCACGCGGTCACCGCTGTGGGCGCAGCATCCTACACCTACGACGCCAACGGCAACATGCTGACTGGGGCGGGTCGCACCATCACCTGGGACGCCGAAAACCGCCCGCTGAGCATCAGCACCAACGGCACAACCACCACCTTTGGCTATGACCACACTGGCCAGCGCATCAAAAAGACCGTCGGCTCAGCCGCGACCTACTACATCGGGCGCTACGCCGAGCATAGCGCTGACGGCTGGACCAACTACATCTATGCCGGTGATCGCCTCGTGGCCCAGCGTACGCCGAGCAGCGTGCAGTGGATGCACGCCGACCACCTCAACTCCACCCGCCTGATGACCGATCAGGGCGGCCAGATCGTGCAGCGCGCCGACTATCGCGCCTACGGCGCAGCGCTGGACGTCAGCGGCCCGGCCAGCACCAGCCGCATGTTCGGCGGCCACATCTACGACGCCAGCGCCGACCTGGTCTGGATGCAGTCGCGCGCCTACGATCCGGCGCTTGGGCGCTTCCTCACGCCCGACAGCATCGTGCCTGGCGACGAGACCAACCCGCAGGCGCTCAACCGCTACGCCTACGCCTTCAACAATCCGATCTCCAACGTTGACCCGGATGGCCACGCGCCGTTCAGCTTCAACGGCGGCGGCGTCGATCTCGGCGCGATGCTGGCCTCGACGCTCTCGCTCGGCGACTTTGGCTGGAGCAACAGCTTCGATCTCTTCGGCGGCTCGGCGCTGAGCTTCGCCAGCAACTTCCACTTCTCGACCTTCTCGACCACGCTGCTCAGCACCAGCTCCTATGGCCTGATGGCTGGCGGCGCAGGGGTGAAGATTGGCGCGCCCAAGCAGACGGCCAAAGATGACTTGTTCCGCTCCGCCGATGCGAGCCGCTTCTGCTGCGTCGCCTTCTCCGCCGAGGAGCTGGCCGCCGGCACGCTGCTTGGCGAGACCGGGCGGGTGCTGCGCGTCGTGCCCAACGGCAAAAACGGGCCGATCATCTATAACATCTCCGGCCTGACCACCGGCAACGGCAAGCCGTCCTACGGCCATCTGTTCCGCATCGCGGTCGCGCCGTCCTACGGCTTCTCGGTGAGCGATGCCGCCACCAGGGAGATTCAGAACGATCTGGCGCGCCTGCGGGCGGCGGGCTACAACACCATGCCCGACAACGTCTACGTCAAAGGCCACAGCCTTGGCTCGTGGGAGGCGCTGGCGCTCGGCGTGGCTGGCGTGTCCAACAATATCATCGCCTTTGGGGTGCCCGATGGCGCGCTGGCGCTGATTGCCTCGATGCCTGCGGCAGAGCGCCAAGCCTTCCAGCAGCGCGCCAACGTGCAGATCATCGTCGGCGTCAACGATGTGATCACTGGTGTCTGGCAGCGCAACAATGGTGTCGGAACGGTGTCCAACTATCCCAGCCTGATCCATCCTGACAATGGCTGGACCATTCGAATCGTCGATACAGGCGGGGCCTGGAATCCAGACACGGCGCACTCGCGGGTCAACTTCACCCGTGTGGCCCCCGAGACGTGCTTCGGCTGTCCCCGCGTCCGCTAGCCCGCCGCTGCACAACGGTAGATCTAGCACGCGCCACCCTGAACACATCAGGGTGGCGCGTGGCTGTGTGGACCAGCATTGCTGCGCCCATAGCGCAGGTGGCGTCAGCACCACATTGGATCATGCGTGGCGGCGGGCCGTCGCTACAGCTCTTCCTGAACCTCCCACTGGAACACCTCGTTCAGCGGCACCTGGAAGACATGGGCGATCCGAAACGCGGCCTCCAGCGATGGCGAGTACTTGCCTGCCTCGATCGCCGCAATTGTCTGGCGCGTGACGCCGATGCGCTCGCCAAGCTCGGACTGCGTCATTTCGCCGTTGAGGAAGCGCAGCAGGCGAATGCGGTTGGTGATCACGCCTTCGATCATGACTGCCTGCGATAGCTCACAACGATGACGCTGTAGGAGACAGCCTCGGCGATGACGATCATAAACAGCGCGCTGTTGACGATCTCCCACCCGCCAGTGGTGAAGGGCATGATCACGCCCACAAGAATCATGCCGATCAGCAGCACATAGTAGGCCGAGCTGATCGAGCGGCGCAGGATCGCTTGATCGCGCTCGTCCGGTGGTATGCGCGCATCCTGTGGCGCGCTGAGCCTCAGATAGAGATGCCCAGCCCCAAGGATGAGCAGCTGCGTAATTGCGGCGGTGCCAAAGATGGCGAGCTGGCCTAGGTTCGGCAGCTCCGCCGACGGTGGCGCTATTTGCACCAGCGCAAAGTAGGGGCCAAAGGTCACCGCCATTGCGATCAGGGCCAGCCAAGCGGTTTTTTCCCGGTATGGCACACAAGCCTCCTCATAGTTAATACCAATTCACCTGTGAGCAGGTGCAGGGCGCGACCCTGCCGGGGGCGTGCGGCTGCGCCCCAAACTGCTTGGCCATGCCGCGTATCCAACGTGAATTGGCATAGCAAACCGATGTAAAAAATACTATACATCATGTTGAAATATTTTGTCAATTGGATTGTCTTTGCGAGGTGTTAGCGGTCAGGTGTGCGCGCTGGCGAATGGCGCTAAAATCCAAGTGGGCTAGGTCATTGTGACCTAGCCCAGCTCTGATTGAACGAACCCCTTCTGCCTCTGCTTGCCGTTTTGGAGCTATGCGGCCACTGGCTGGAGGCCGAAGCGCTTGGCGACTTCCGGGGTGATCAGGCCGCGCAGCGCGTAGCCGAGGCCGGTGATCACGATGCCCAGGACCAGGAAGCCCAGGCCCAGCGCCATCGCGCCGTAGGAGGCTCCCAGCGCCATCGCCGACACGCTTAGCGAGGTTACGAGACCGGCCGCCGTCAGCTGCGTGTTGCGGGCTTGATTGGCCACGGGCTTGCCGTTGCCGTCTTTCAGCGCCGCGTCGGCGTTGTTCGTGCCGGCCGGGTCGCCATTGTCAACCGCGAAGCGGCCCATCTCGGCGTAGGTCAGGCCATTGGAGCTAGTCGCGGCGTGGTGCTGAATAATGTCAGCCATGCTCAGTGCAGTAGCGATGCTGTTGACCGGTACGTTGGGGATCGACGCATCCTCTGGCGTTGTGATG
>JABXJS010000189.1 GCA_013538855.1 Herpetosiphonaceae bacterium | reverse complement strand
TCAGCCATCGCACCTGGATGGTGGGCGCTGCCGACCAGCGCTGGGCCAATCAACGCGCGCACGAGCGTGGCTGCGGATTGACGGCTGAACAGCGCTGGCATAACCACGGCGCAGTGGTTCGACAATAAACAGGCGCACGAGCTGTGTGGCAGGACGTGCGCGGAACAGGCACCAAATGGCATAAAAACGCGCCGGAGACCCACCACGGTCCCCGGCGCACGGCGTTGTGGCTTACTTGCCCACGGCGCGGTCGTTGGTGCCGTTGGCGTCCTCCTGGCTTAGCTCGAACAAGAACCAGGCGCGATTCTCGGCGGCGTCGATCAGCGGCTCTAGCTCGCTGGCGGTGGCGAAGTCCTCGGCGTCGTCGGCGATGCGGTGGGTTTCGCGCAGCGCCTTGACCATGCTGCGGTTATCGTTCATCAGCTCGGTGACCATCGCGGTGGGCGGAACAAAATCGGCGTTGTTATCGCTGATCGTCTGCAGCTCGCTGATCTGGCCGATCGAGCGGATGGTGGTGCCACCGACGCGGCGCACGCGCTCGGCGAGGGTGTCGATGGAGCCGAAAATCGCGGCGGCGTGCTCATCGAACAGCAGGTGCAGGCTGCGGAAGCGCGGGCCGGACAGGTGCCAGTGGAAATTTTTATACTTCGTGTAGAGCGCAAACGAGTCCGCCACGAGGCGATTGAGCGCCTCGCTGAGCTTAGAAACATCGGCGGCCTTGAGATCGGTTGGCGTTGCCAGTCGTTTGTCCACACAAACCTCCTACACTTTGACATAGCAGTTAGCAAACTAATACCACTTCACCTTGCAGCAGGTGCAGGGTGGAACCCTGCCGGGGGCTTGGGGCTGCGCCCCAAACTGCCTGTCTATGCAGCGTCTCCACCGTGAATTGGTATAACAAGTATGCTTGCACGAGCTATGCCAGGAGGCGGGCGAGCGCTAGTTATTGCGGTGCAGCAGGCTGGCGATGCCCTGCTGGAGCGAGCTATAGACCTCGACCTCGCCGAGCGGAATGCCAA
The DNA here is from genome assembly GCA_013538855.1 of Herpetosiphonaceae bacterium. Classification (GTDB taxonomy): domain Bacteria; phylum Chloroflexota; class Chloroflexia; order Chloroflexales; family Herpetosiphonaceae; genus OHK22. Next base: position 25,820 of record JABXJS010000189.1, on the reverse strand, counting down.
GCTGCACGAGCGTCTGCGCCACCTCTGGGCGCATGCCGACCATGACCACATGCACGCCGAGCAGCTGCGCGCCCTGCTTGAGCTGGAGCAGGCTTGCGCCTACGAGGGTATCGATCAGCGGCACGCCGGTGACATCGATGATGAGGTAGGCGGTGCGCGTCCGCTCGAGCGTGCTGAGCACATGCTGCTGGATGATCTGCATGCGCAGGCTGTCGAGTGCGCCGATGAGCGGCAGCATCGTGACGCGCTCGGAGATGGGCAGCATGGGGATGCTCATCTCGCGAATAACCGTGTTCTGCTGCTCGATGACCGCGAGCTGCTGGGCGAGATCGGCCTGGGACTGCTCGGCGCGCGCTTGGGCGGCGCGGGCGGCCTGGCGCTGCTGCTCTAGCTCTGTGGTGCGTGCTTGCAGCGTCTGGGCCATGGTGTTGAAGCTGGTGATGAGCGCGCCAAGCTCATCGCCACGGGTCGTCGCCACCGGCGTGAACTCCTGGGTGCTGGTGAAGTGCTGCATACCGCTGTGGAGCTTGAGCAGTGGTGCGACCAGCGTGCGCGGGTAGCGGGCGCTGAACATAAACAGCAACAGCAGCAGCAGGCCGCCACCGCCGATGAGCCAGAGCGCGGAGGTAAACGTTTGCTCCATGCGCAGCTCGGCCGCCAGCGTTTCGTCGGCCTCGCGCATGGCGATGGCGAGCGCGCCTGTGGTAAGCTGGCGAATAACCTCTTTGCTCGGTGAGAGCGCAGTGTTGGCCGCCTGCGGTGTGGTGATCTGGCCACTGTTGATGTTGCTGAGCACGCCTGTTACGGCCGCGCCATAGTCGCTGGTCTGCTGCTCCCAGATCGAGACGAGCGCCTGATCCTCTGGGTGGATCGCCGCTGTCGCATAGTTGGCGATCGCTTGCTGCAGATCGGCGTAGCTTTGCCGCCACAGCTGCTCGTACTGGTCGAAGGCCGCTGGATCATCGAGATTGAGGAAGAGGTCTTTTTCGTAGCGGCGGCACTCGAGCGTGGCAATCGCGATGCGGTTGGCGAGACGATACTCACGGCCGTGGACGAGCACGGCCGCCTGGGTGGAGTTGCGCAGGCTGATCAGCGTAAGCAGCAGGCCGGTGAGGGTGACAACCACCAGCGCCATCACGCTTCCGAGCACAATGCTGATCTGGCGCTGCAGGCCAAATCGCGCAAGGGTAAACTGTGGCATAGCGCCTCCTTAGCGGTACTTTCACAGCTGCGACAGGCGCGCTGACCCTAGCTTAGGATCAACACGCGGCTGCATCAAACAGGTGAAACCTTCGCCAGTCGGCCGGGTCTCTCCTAATAATCCGGTCACACTTCTCTTGCGGTTATGCGTTTGGTCGCGCTCTGCAAGCCATGGCGCAGCGCAGGTGGCTACTTGATCGGCAAGGTGCCGTCGGCGCTGGAGCAGGCGAGCACCGTGGCGTTGACGGCTGCGGCCGGGTCGGGAATGCTTGCAGGCGTATAGACCGAGCCGCCGCTGGACTGCAAGGGCCAGAGCGCCTGCACGGCCACGACGTACTGCTGGCCGTCGGCGGCGGTGTAGATGCGGCCAGGGCCGCGCTGCTGGCGCTCGAACAGCTCCCACACCGGCGCTGTGGCGGGCAGCACAAGCATATGCTGGTCGTCGGCCTGGGCGGCGAGGTCGGCGAGGGCTGGGTCGGCGAGCGGCCATGCGCCGGCGTCGCTGGCGGCGTCGCGCACGACGGTGGGGCTAGCGAGCGACTCGACGTAGACGGCGATCTGCGCGGGCGTGTATGGCTCGGCGGGGCCTTGCTCAAGCTGCTGCAGGGCCAGCAGCGGCACGCGCAGGCCAGCGGGCACGGCCAGCTTGCCTGCCAGCGCGCCGCCAGGCAGGTAGTCCTCCAGCCCGCTGGCGCTGATCGCGCGCGAGTTCCAGGCGCTGATGGCGATATTCTGCGGCACCTGCATGCGCGGATAGGCGGCGTTGGCCGCAGCGTAGGCGTCCATATCGACATTCCAAAAGCCCGACTGATCGACGGTGTTGAGGAAGGCGCAGACCTCCTGCTGGCTTAGCTGGCGCTGCTGCAGCGGGCTGGTGCGCGCATCGGCGGCGCTGGCGCTGCTGAAGACCAGCCGCCCGTCGGAGTAGAGGATGGCCTGCGGCATGGGGCTGAAGACCTGGCCGACGCAGCTATCGCCGCACGCGCCCTGATCGAAGCGTGCGATCACAGGGCCGGCCTCCCAGCTTCTGCCGGTGGTGACGGCGGTAGGTGGGGCTGGCGTAGGCAGCGGTGCGGTGGCGGTCGATGCGGCAGCGCCACATCCGGCGAGGCCGAGCGCCAGCAGCAGCGCCGCGACACGGGTTCGTCGCATACAGTCTCCTTGTGCTGCGATGGGATTGCTGCGCACAATTATAGGCTGGACGCGGCGATTAATCTACGCACATTTCGCGATAGATGGTGACGTGGGTGGCGGCGATCTGCTGCTGGGTGAAGCGCTCCAGCACGCGCTGGCGGCCGGCTGCGGCCAGGGCGCGGCGCTGCGGCTCATCGCGATAGAGGCGCTCGATGGCGGCGGCGAGAGCGGCCACATCGCCCTCGGGAAAGACGCTGCCGGCGTCGCCGATCACGTGGGGAATCTCGCCGGAGCTAGAGCCGATGACCGGCACCGCGCAGGCCATGGCCTCGATCAGCACGCGGCCGAACTGCTCTTTCCAGGTCGGCGTGGTGCGCGATGGCAGCACAAAGGCGTGCAGCGACTGGAGGGCGGCGGGCATCTGGCTTGAGGGCAGCAGCGGCTCCAGGGTGACGCGACCGGCCAGGGCTGGGAGCGTGATGCGCTCGGCGACCTCGGCGCTCAGATCGCCCTGGCCGATCAGGCGGCAGTGAATATCGCTGGGCAGGCGCTCTAGCGCGTCGAGCAGGTCGAGCACGCCCTTGGCGCGCATCAGCCGCCCGAAAAACCCAACGACGAACGGTCGCGCTGGCGGCGGGCTGCTGGCAGGCACAAACTGCTGCGCATCGACGCCGAACTGCGGCACGACGGTGAGCGGGCCGCGCCAGCCGTGGTCGCGCAGCAGCTGGGCCGCCAGGTGATTGCCAGCCATGCCGTGCTTGGCGTGGCGGAAGGTGTACTGCTCGAACTGGCGAAACGGCGGCGGATAGCGGCGGGCGACATCGGCCCAGTTGTAGAAGCACATGCGCGCGCCGAGGCGCTGGCCCCACCAGCAGCACTGAAAGGTGGCGAGATTAAACGCCTCCTCGTCGATGTGCAGCACGTCGGGCCGCTCGGCGCGCAGCACCGCCCCCAGCCCGCGCCACCAGAAGGTGTGGTGGTGGCCGTTGTGGCCCAGCGGCAGCACGCGGATACGATAGCCGTCGCCAGCCGTGACCTCCAGGGGGTACGCGCCCACGCCTGGCTCCTGCCAGACTGGCGGCACCACGGCGACCAGCTCAATATCCGGCGCGGCGGCGATCAGCGCCAGCTTGCGGTGGTAGGTTGCGGCGGTGAGCGCCTTCGAGACAATCACAACTTTCATCGTTTGCCTGTTCCTGAAGCGTGAAAAAGCTGGCGCAGCCCAAGCGAGAGCTGCGCCAGCCGTGCGTGCTAGATCACGTAGTCGTCGTTGTGGCGGCCACGGGCGGCCTCGATCTCCTGGCGGCGCTCGTCGTAGCCCTCGCGGCCCATCAGCGCGTAGGTGGCCACTTTGCCGGCCTCCACGCCAGGCTGATCGAAGGCATTGATGTTGTACAGCTCGCCGGCGATGGCCGTCTGCATCTCGAGCATATAGTAGTACTGGCCAAGCGTGTAGGCGTTGACAGCTGGGAAGTGGTGGGCCACATTCGGGCGGCCCGCCTCGGTCAGTGCCAGCTGGGTGGCCGCGCCCTCGGCCTTGATCAGCTGCTCGAAGGACTTGCCGTCGAGATAGGTTGTCTCGTTGATATCGCTGTACGGGTTGGTCAGCGGAGCCTCAAGCATAAACTGATCGACGAACAAGAAGTTGAACACTTTATCAAATGGCCCCTCGGCGTAGAGCTGCACCTGCGAGTGCTGGTCGGTCACGCCAAGCGCTTTGATCGGCGTGGGGCCAACATTGACCACATCACCAGCGCGGTTGATGCGCTTGCCCAGGCTCTCGGCCCACAGCTGGCGGAACCAGTCGGCCACGTCGCGCAGGCGGCTGGCGTAGGGCATCATCACGACCATGTTCTTGCCTTTTTGATCGAGCAGGAATTGGATGAGCGCGTTCATCGCCGCTGGATTCTTGCGCGGGTCGCGCTCCTGGGTGCGCTTGTCGGCGTAGGCTGCGCCGGCCAGCAGCTCGTTGATGTCGATGCCCGTGACCGCCGCCGGGAACAGCCCCACTGCCGTCAGCTCCGAGAAGCGCCCGCCGACATTGGCGGGGATGGGCAGCGTCTTGAAGCCGCCGCGCTCGGCGATCTGGCGCAGCGCGCCCTTGCGCGGGTCGGTGGTGAGGACCAGGTGCTCGGCCAGGCCCTTCTCGCCAACGCGCTTGGCCAGCGCCTCGCGGAAGTACAGGAAGGCGGCCATCGTCTCGGCGGTGGTGCCGGACTTGGTGATCACGTTAAAAACCGTGCGCTCAAGGTCGATCACATCCAGCAGCGCTGCGTTCAGCTCCGGGTCGGCGTTGTCGGGCACATACAGACATGGCCCGCGGCGCAGCTCGGACGGCAGCTGATTGTAGAAGGGATGCTGGAGCGCCGTCTGGGTGGCGATTGGCCCCAGGGCGGAGCCGCCGATGCCCAGCACCACGAGCGTGTCGGCGCGGGCGCGCACCTCCTGCGCCAGCTCGATGATCTCGCTGGTGTTCTGGTAGGGCAGCTCGGGCCAGCCCAGATCGGCACGGTGGCCCTGCACGGCCTCGATGGCGGCGGCGGCGTGGGGCAGCGCGGCCTCAATCTCGGCCTCGGTCAGCCCATGCTGGCCAACGACATCGGCCATGACATTGTTGTAGTCAAAGCGAACGATTTGCGGGTTCATGCATCCTCCTGAACAAACGTCCCACCAGTGATGGTGGCGTCGGTTTCGCGACGGTTGAGATCGAACGTCAGCACCATTTCAATCCGGCTAAAGCATGTGTCGTCGACGATGATCTTGCGCAGCAGGTAGCCCGAGCTATCATCGTTGAGCGACAGGTCGTTGCGTGGATCGATGCGCACGCGCACAATCGTACCACAGCGATTGCAGCGCACAGCCCGCATCAATCCTGAGACGGCGCTGGGCGCGCTGCTGCGTCCGAAGAGCTTGTCGAGCCATCCCATGGCTTCTCCTTTCTATTCCTGCTGATCATGGAGCGCCTTGGCCAGCAGCATGCCCTGGGCTAGCACGGCGGCGTCGGCGGCGCGGCGCTGGCGCTGGAGGGCCTGGATCGCTTCGAGCACCGCCTGGTTGGTGTCGTTCTGCGCCTGCACCAGCCCGCGGATGTAGTCGGCGCTGGCCAGCCGCAGCAGGCCGTTGCGCAGCTTGGCGATCAGCGGCCAGCGCGAGGTCAGCCGCTGCGGCTCGACGGTCGCCTTGCTGCGCAGCTGGCGCTCGACCCACTGTAGCTCGGTCTCGCCGCCATCGGCGGTCATGTCAGGGAAGACATCAAGATCGCTGATGCTCGGCTGCTTCTCGTAGCCGCAGAACACCGACTGCCAGGTGAGGTAGACGGCCTGCAGCGCTGCGACCTCGTTGTCGCTGGCCACCGCCCGCACATAGCCCAGCTCGGCTGGCAGCCAGGTGCGCATCAGCCACGGGTTGTTGAAGTGTTTAAAAAGATAGCGCAGTCGGTTGAGGTGAAACAGGTGCAGGTAGCGCGTGCTCGTCTGCCCCAGGCTCACGCTCTCGACGTGCTCGGCCACCGCCAGCGGCGTGTAGACCACCGTGTAGCCCTGCTGGCGCGCCCGCGTGCAGAAATCGACCTCCTCGTAGTAGGCCGGGTAAAAGCGCTCGTCAAGGCCGTCGAGCTTGTCCCAGAGCGCGCGCGTGGTAGCGAAGGCCGCGCCGGTCACGTAGTCCACCGCCTCGATAATGTCGTACTGGCCGTGGTCGGGCTGGTTGCTGCCACGATGCTGCCCCAGGCCCAGCGGCAGCTGCAGCAGCCCGCCGGCATGCTGGAGGCGCTGCGAGCCTGGGTAGAGCAGCTTGCCGCCGACGATGCCGGTGTGCTCAAGGCTTTGCAGCGGCTCGATCAGATGGCGCAGCCAGTCCGGCCGTGGCATCAGATCGGGGTTGGCTAGCACGATGCTGGCGGCCTCGGTGACGCGCGCGCCGAGGTTGCAGCCGCCAGCGAAGCCCAGATTGGCGCGCGTCTCGATCAGGCGCACGTCGGGAAACTCCTGCTTGATGATCGCCGGCGTTGCGTCGCGCGAGGCGTTGTCGATGACCACCAGCTCGCGCGGCGGTGGGTCCAGCGCCAGCAGGGCGCGTAGTGTGGCCGCAATGGTGGTCGCATGGTTGAAGGTCACAACCACGACGGCAGCGTCAAGGGGTGTGCTCATGGCGTCCTCTCCAAGTGGGTGATCCAGGTGCGGGCCGCGCCAGCAGTGCGCAGCGCCTCCGCTACCGTTGCCGCTATGGCTGGGGCGACCAGCGCCAGCATCACGCCGCCCCAGCCTGCGCCCGACATTTTTGCGCCCCACGCGCCAGCGCTGCGCGCGGCCGCCACCAGCGTGTCGAGCTGCGCCGCCGACACGCCTAGCTCGACCAGCAGCTCGTGGTTGCGGTTCAGCAGCGCGCCCAGCGCTGCGCCATCGCTGCCGCCGAGCGCGGCTCTGACCTGCACCACCAGCGCTGCCACCGCGTCGAAGCTGCGCTCATATGGCGCAGGATCGGCCTGCCAGCGGGCGCGCAGATCGCCAACGACAGCGTGCGTCGAGCTAGCAACGCCGGTGTCGGCGACCACCAGCGTCCACGGGCCGCCAACCTCCAGCGGGGCGATCAGCGGCGGTCCGGCCGCCTGGCGCTGAAACCAGATTGGCTGCTCGTAGGCCACGACGGTGTTGTCGATGCCCGAGGGCGTGCCATGAAAGGCGCGCTCGCTGGTGTACACCAGCTCGGCGATGCTGGCCGCGTCCAGCGTGCGCCCGGCCACATACGCCAGAGCGCGCACCAGCGCCGTGCCCACCGCTGCGCCGCTGCCCATGCCGCTGGCAATCGGCAGCGCTGAAGCGATCGTCAGCTCGACATCAGGCTCCGCCAGCTTGAGATAGTCGAGGGTCATGCTCGCCAGCGCGCTCAGCGGCTCCTGCGCCTGCAAGCGCCAGACCGCCCGCAGCTCGGGAGCCTTGACCGTGAGGCCGCTGCCTGGCGCAGCTGGCGCGATGGTGATGGTCGCCCGCACATCGCGCAGCGGTATGGCGATGGCCGGGCGCTGGTAGACGACCGCGTGCTCGCCGCACAAGATCAGCTTGCCTGGTGCGCTTGTTTGCATAAGCTCTACCTCAACCACGACGGGCGCGGCCAGAGCGCCCACACAATCAGCCCGCCGCCGACCCACCACAGCCAGGTGCTGGAGCTAGCGCTCGCCTGCAAGATCGCGTTGGTGATCAGCATGGCGCTGCCAGCGATGGTCACCATGGTGCGCGTCATCAGGCGCTCTAGACCGCGCAGCCCGCGCTCCACGCGCGTCAGATCGGGCCGCACCTGGAGGTCGCCGCGCGCCGCGCGCGTGTAGAACAGCGCCGCCTGATGCGGGATGCGGCTGAGGTCGGTCAGCAGCTCGCGGCCCTCGGTGGCCAGGCGCTCGCGCAGCTCACGGCCGCTGCCGCGCTCGCGAATGAAGCGCAGCGCGAACGGCCGCGTGGTGGCGAAGATATCGAACTCTGGCGCGAGGCCCGTCGCCACCCCGCCAACCACGCCGACAGCGCGGCCGAGAAACAGCAGCGACTGCGGCAGTTGAAATGGCAGATCGTACAGAATATCGCCGATGCCGCCGACGAAGCCCTCGACGTCGATCTCCTGCAGCTCGCGCAGCGTGCGCCCGTAGGTGTACGAGAACCAGACCTCGATCGCCTGGCGTAGCTGGGTCTCGTTGACATCGGCCATCAGCGTGCCCACCTGGCGCGAGCCGTCGATAATGCGCTGCGCATCGCGAAACACAATGCCGGCGGCGGCCTGCGCCAGGCCTTCCATCACCCGCGGCGGAATTTCATCGACCATGCCGAAGTCCAGAAAGGTGATCATAAACGGCTGGTGCCCGTCGGGCTGGCGCGTGCCAATCGGGCGCACGAACATATTGCCAGGGTGCGGGTCGGCGTGAAAGAAGCCATCGGTGAAGCACTGCTGTAGGTAGGTCAGGTAGAGCTTCTCGGCCAGCGCCAGCCGATCAATGTGCACAGCGTCTAGCGCGGCGTAGTCGGTGATCTTGATGCCCTCGATCCACTCCATTGTGAGCACGCGGCGGGTGGAGAAGGCACGGTACATCTGCGGCACGTACACGGCCGGATCGTTGGCGAAGTTGCGCCGGAAGCGGTCGGCGTGATCAGCCTCCAGGCGGTAGTCCAGCTCGCGCAGGGTGATGCGGGCAAACTCCTCGGTGAGCGCTGGCAGGTCCATGCGGCGGCGGATCGGGCCGTAGTACTGCATCCAGCTGGCCACCCAGCGCAGCGCGGCGAGGTCCACCTGCACATATTCTTCGATGTTGGGGCGCTGCACCTTCACGGCCACCAGCGTGCCATCATCAAGGCGCGCCTGATGCACCTGCCCGAACGAGGCGGCGGCCACGGGCTGGGCATCAAAAAAAGGAAACACTGCGGCGATGGGGCGCTTGAGCTCGGCGGTGAGCGTGGCCAGGATGCGCTCGCTCTCGACCGGCGGCACCTCGTCCTGCAGGCCGCTCAGCTCGCCAACCACCGTCGGCGGCAGGATATCGACGCGGGTCGAGGCGAACTGCCCCAGCTTGATCATCACGCCGCCAAGATCGAGCGCGAGGTCGCGGAAGCGGCGCGCAAAGCTCTGGTAGCGCTGCTCACGGGTGCGATCGGCGTACCAGCGGAACCACGCCCGTCGCCCCAGCACCAGGTCCCAGATGATAATGTGGGCGACCAGCCGCACAAAAAACCACGCGATGCGCCCGAAGCGACGGCGGCGTGGAATGTGGCGCGGGCGGCGTGCAGAACGTTCACTCATAGGCCGCATTATACACCAGCGGCTATCCCGTTGGGTGTACGTGAGTGCCAGCAGCAGGGCTTGTTAATCCTTTGTTTCTTGTCAGTCATAGGGGCTTACGGTACAATACGGGCGCATAACCTGCCGGTTAACCACTCATAGAGTAGCCTATGTTAATTGCACACCATCATCGGCTGTTTGCTGCAGCCAAAACTCGCCGCACGCTGACTGTCGAGCATCTGGCATATATTGGCCTGGCCGTTCTCTCGATTATCCTGCATCTGTGGGTTCTCGGCGGCCGCGCCCTCCATCACGACGAGACGATCCACGCCTACTACTCGTGGAATATCGCCGTTGGCAATGGCTACGTCCACGATCCGCTCACCCACGGCCCGTTCCTGTACTACTGGACGGCGCTCCAGTATCTGCTATTTGGCGATAACGCCTTCACCGCCCGCCTGAGCGCTGCGATCTTCGGCATTGCGCTCACGCTGCTGCCCTGGCTGTTGCGCAAGCAGATCGGGCGCGGCACGGCGCTGCTCACGGCCTTCTATCTGATTATCTCGCCGGTGGTGCTCTATGTCGGGCGCTTCATCCGCCACGATATCTTTGCTGTCACGTGGGAGCTGCTCTGCCTGATCGCCATCCTGCGCTACATGCGCTCGCATCGCCCAATCTGGCTGTATGTGTTCTGGGGGTCGCTGGCGCTGATGTACTGCACCATCGAGACCTCCTATCTCTTTACGCTGACGCTTGGCTCGTTTGTGGTGCTGGTCACGCTGTGGCAGGTCGATCGGCGGCTGCTGCTGCCGCTGGCGCTGTACGCGGTGCTGGCCGTCGGGGCGCTGAAGCTGCTGCCCGCCCACAAGGGCCTGCTGGTCAGCGCCGAGAATCAGCCGGTTCTCGATGCCCAGGGCCAGGAGCAGTGGCTGCCGCTGCCGCTCGTCACCGAGTCGCAGGCGCTGGTGGTGCGCAATCAGGGCAACGATGCGCTGCTTGGCCCCAACGGCTACTTTGCTGTGCTCAACGATACGCTCTTCGGCGATCCAGCCAAGCTGCTCCATAACGTCAAGGGCAAGACGCTCCAGGCCCAGAACGGCGTTTTTCTGCATGTGCCGATTGTCGCGCTGACTGTGCTGTCGCTGCTGTTCCTGGCCGCCATGATCTGGTGGATCTGGCTGCGTCGGTTTACTGTTGATGGCACACGCACCACGCTCTGGCAGCAGGCGCTCGCCCACTCGCCCGACGATAGCTTCTTGGCGGCGCTCAATGGCCTGTGGAGCAAGCACGGCGCGCTGGCCATCGGCGTGGCGCTGCTGATCTACGTGGCGTTCTTCACCAGCTTTGGCACCCACACCAGCGGCGTTGTCTCGGGGATCACCGGCTCGCTCCTGTACTGGGTTGCGCAGCATGATGTCCAGCGCGGTGGTCAGCCACAGCACTACTATTTCGTGCAGCTGCTGGTCTACGAGCCGCTGCTCCTCACGGTCGGCCTCGCGGCGCTGGTCGGCGGGGTCATTCACCTCGGGCTACAGATTCGCCGCGGCGTGGCGCTGACGGCGCAGCAGATGGCTCCGGGCCTGCTGGCCTGGTGGGCCGGCGGCTCGCTGGCGCTCTACACCTGGGCCGGCGAGAAGATGCCCTGGATCACGCTGCACATCGCGGCACCGCTCACCTTTATCGCTGCCTGGGGCGCGGCGCGCTTGGTTCGCTGGGCCTGGTCCTGGCCGCTGGAGCGCTCGTTCTTTGGCATGCGCCCGGCGCTCGCGCCCGCCCAGGCCCGTCGTGCGCTGGCGCTCTACCTTGGCTCGATGCTGCTGATCGCCGCCTTTGCGACCATCGTGCTCACCCGCCTCATCTTGCGCACAGCCGCCGAGCCAGGCGGTAGCGCCAACACGCCCTGGCTCATGCTGGCGACGCTGCTGATGTGGGCGGCGCTGACCATCGGCTATGGCACGTTCCAGGGCTGGCGGCGCGCCATCGGCGGCTTTGTGATCGCCATGGGCCTGATCTGTGGCCTCTACACCTTCCGCTCGGCGTGGCGGCTCAACTATCAAAATGGCGACATCCCGGTTGAGATGATGGTCTATGTGCAGTCATCGCCCGATGTGGCCCGCGTTATGCGCGACCTTGAGCGCATCTCAATCGCCGAGGACGGCCGCATGACGCTGCCGATCATGAACGACAACGAGCAGATCTGGAAGTGGTACACGCGCAACTTCGAGCGCAAGGTCGAGTTCAACGGCGCAATGCCCGGCGTGCCCTCCAACGACATCGCCGCTATCCTGATGATTCAGGACAATTGGAACACCAACACCAACAACGTCCAGGGCTTTGTCGAGGGGCGCTTCCCGCTGCGCTGGTGGTTCCCCGAGCACGCCTTCTACCGCTTGGCCACCGAGACCAAGACCGACGCGAACGGGAATGTTGTGTTTGGCCCCGACGGCGAGACGCTGACGCAGCGCGCACCCTTCGAGCGCGACTCGACCATCGGGCGGCTGGTGCGCCGCCCATGGGATGCCCCGACCCTCAATGAGCTGTGGCGCTACCTGCTGTTCCGCCAGCCGCCAGCCCAGCTCGATGCTGTGGACTTCAAAGTCTTTGTGCGACCAAAATATGCCTTTATGCTCGGATTGCCTGCGACGACCGACGCGGTCGACCTGCCGGTCCGCTAGTGAGTGAGATCCATGACCACACCTGATCTGACTGGGCGGCGTGTGCGCACGGTGCGCCCGCGCCGCTACACTGATGATGTCCTGACCCGCCCGCTCGCCTGGCGGCGCTTCAACATCGAGGTGCTAACCTATGTCGGCTTGGTGCTGTTGAGCCTGTTCCTCCACCTGTGGCTGCTTGGCCATATGGCGATGCACCACGATGAGGCGCTGCACGCAAACTTTAGCTGGCAGTTTTTCACCGGCCAGAAGGATGGCACCGGCGAGCCAGCCAGCTTTCCCTGCTGGAGCGGCTCGGCCTCGACCTACTGCTACAATCCGGTGTACCACGGCCCGACGCTCTACTTGCTGATGTATCTCAGCTACTTTTTGTTTGGCGTCAGCGAGGCCACGGCGCGCCTGCCCATGGCTCTGGCTGGGGTTGGATTGATCGCCTCGTGCTGGATGCTGCGCCCGCTGTTTGGCCGCCGCGCTGCGCTCTTCACTGCGCTGCTGATGCTGATCTCGCCAACGCTGCTCTACTTCACGCGCTTTGCGCGCCACGACGCCCTGGCGGCGCTGTGGACCTTCTGGATCATCGTGGGCCTGTTTCGCTTTATGCAGTCGCGGCGCGCTGGCTGGCTCTATCTGGCCGCCGCCGCTACCGCGCTGCTCTGGGCCACCCACGAGCTGGTCTTTATTGTGCTGTTCGTGATCGGCTCCTTTGTGGCGTTTCGCTACCTCTGGGAGCGCTTGCCCAATCGTACCTTCACCATCACCCTCGGCGCGCTGATGCTGGTCTGCGCGGCGCTGGTTGTGCTCAGCCCGAACATTACCATCGCCCCCAAGGCCGATGGCCAAGCCGAGAATGTGCTGCACTTAGGCGGCATGGGCCTGCTGGGCTTTCTGTCGCTGCTGACGGTGCTCGCGCTGAGCCTGCGCTGGGGATCGACGCCGCTGCTGCGCGATGTGCTGGCGGACCTGCGCGCACGCTCTGGCGTGGTCTGGTCGGCGCTCGGTGTGTTTCTGGTCGTGTTCGCGATCTGCTTCACCACCTTCTTCACCTATCCGCGCGGATTCTTCGATGGCTTCTACGCCGGGCTGGCCTATTGGTTTGGCTCGCAGCACTCGTTTGCCCGCGGTGATCAGCCCTGGTACTACTACTTCATGCAGCTTGGCATCTATGAGATGCTGCCGGTGCTGCTGACGCTGATCGGCCTCGCTGGCTGGATCGGCACCCTCAGCTGGCGGCGCGCTGTCGCCTCCTCCAGCCTGTGGGACGAGGACACCAGCCTCAACGCCGACACCGCTGCTAGCCCCACGGTCGATCTAAACGCAGCGGCTGCTGAGGCTGAGCTAGCGCCCGCCGCTGCCACCACGGCGAGTGAGCCAGAGACGGTCGCGGCCCTGTGGGTCGGCTTCCTGTTCCACTGGTTCTTTGTCGCCTTTATCGTGTTCTCGTGGGCTGGCGAAAAAATGCCCTGGCTCACCATCCATATGACGCTGCCGGCGGTGATCGCTGGCGGCTGGGCGTTGGATCGCATCTGGAGCAAGCTGAGCTGGGCGACGATCCGCCGCTCATGGGCCTGGCTGGCTATCCCGCTCGCCGCTGTGTTGGTCATTCTGCTCGTCACCGCCATGGGCGCGGTTGGCCTGACCGCCGAGCAGCAGGCGCAGCAGCAGAGCTTGGGCGCGCTCTTGCTGGTCCTGATCAGCGCTGGCATCATCGGCGCGCTCTGGTCGCTCTCGCGCGGCGCTGGCCGCTCGACGATCCTGCGCCTGAGCGCCCTCGGCGTGGTGGCCATGCTGGCGATCTACACGGTGCGCGCTACGGCGCTAGTCGTCTATGTCCACCCGGATGTGCCCGTCGAGCTGCTGGTCTACACGCAGACCGCCCCCGACGTGCCGATTATCGTCGATGAGATCGAGCAGATCGCCATCGCTCAGTCGCGCAACAATCGCTCGGTCAACGATCCAACCGGCGGCCATACCATGCCGCTGCTGATCAGCGACGGCGATCCGGCCACCCGCGACGGCAGCCTGCACCAGCCCTTTGATTGGTACCTGCGCGATTGGTCGAACGTCCAGTGGCTCACCAACGCGCAGGTCGCCAATATTACCGACGAGCAGCTGAAGGCTCCAGTCGCCATCTTCTCGAAAGTCGCCCTTGGCCCGGACACGCCGCAGCGCCTAGAGCAGGCTGGCTATGTCAAGGTGTTCGACACCGTGCACAACTGGTGGTTTCCGGAGTGGGACGCCGGCTACAAGGATCGCCTGCACGATCCGGCCTATGGCTGCGATCCCAGCTTTGATGGCAAGTTCGACGAGAACGGCCACTCCGAGTACGCCTGCTCGCTCGGCGGCCTGCGTATTCTGACCTGGCCGCTGCATCCGTCGAACTGGCAGAAGCTGCGCAGCTACTTGCTCTACCGCGAGCTGCCCGAAGGTGCCAACCTCGGCGCACGCGAGATGGTGGTGTATGTGCGCCGCGATGCCGCGCCGCTGCCCAACGACTCCTCTAGCACTGTCGCCGCTAGCAACGGCAGCGCCATCTTGCCGCTGCTCTCCGAGGGACCGCTGGATGGGCCGAAGCCGCAGGAGCCGCGCGGCGTGACCACCGGCCCCGATGGCAGCGTGTATGTCGCCGATGCCGGCGCTGACCAGATTTTGGTCTATGCCACCGATGGCACCACCCGCGTCATCAGCGGCACCGGCGATGCAGCCTTGCTTGAGCCGTCGCAGGTCGCTGTCGATGCGCAGGGCAATGTGTATGTCACCGACACATGGCACGCCCGCGTGGCTAAGTTCGACGCCAAGGGCAAGTTCATCAAGGCCTGGGGCGTTGGCAAAGAGGTGATCGACCAGACCGAGGGCCGCGTCTTTACACGCACCGATGGCACGGCCGCCGGCAATCAGGCCGAGCCGCTGGGCTTCTTCGGGCCGCGTGGGCTGGCGCTCGATCCCAGCAGCGGACATCTGTTTATCGCTGACACCGGCAACAAGCGCATCGTCGTCACCGATCTCGATGGCAACTACCTTGGCCAGATCGGCACGGCTGGCTCAGCTCCGGGCCAGTTCAACGAGCCAATCGGCCTGGCGATCAACGCTGGCAACCTGTATGTCGGTGACTCGTGGAACGGCCGCATCCAGGTCTTCCCGCTTGGCTCCGATGGCCTGCCTGTGCCCAATCCGGCGCAGCAGTGGCGCGTGCCGAACTGGAATGCCGACACCTACTTCGATCCATTCCTGGCCGCCGACCCCGAGGGGCGCGTGGTGGTCACCATCCCCGAGCAGAATGTCGCGGCGATGTTTGACAACACCGGCGAGCTGCTGTTCAAGTGGGGCGGCGATAGCGGCGATCAGACCGCGCTGAAAGGCCCGAGCGGCGTGGCCTTCGCTCCCGATGGCAGCGTCTATGTCGCCGAGAAGGGTGCCCAGCAGGTTCAGCGCTGGGTGCTGCCCAAGGTGCGCTAGCCCACAGCGCCGCCGTCGCCATCAATCAACAATCGTCCATCACCGAGCTAGGCGCTGTGCCTGGCTCGGTTGATTCATGGCACAGCGTTTGCATTCCTATGTGTACTAGGTACAGCATTTACCACAAACACCCCATCTGCCGCGCAGTGCGGCAGGTGACCAGCACAAAGGAGTGTCAACCATGGGTAACACAAAAGAGCGTATGAAAGGTGCCGCTGACGAGGCGATGGGCAATATCAAGCAGGCCGTTGGCGATATGACCGACAACGAGCGCCTTGAGGCCGAGGGCGTCGCCCAGGAGCGCGGCGGTGAGGCCCGCCAGGAGGCCGCCAAGGCATCAGAGCGCACCAAGGGCGCGCTGCAGGAGGCAGGCGGCAATATCAAGCAGGCCGCTGGCAAGCTGCTCGACAATGAGCAGATGCAGGCCGAGGGCATGGCCAAAGAGGCCGAGGGCGAAGCCCGCCAGCGCGCGAATCAATAGATTAACAAGCTGCGGGAGACGGGCTTTTCCCGTCTCCCGCGCTGCATTTTTAGGAGGCCCCTATGAGCAATCCTGAGCTATTCCAAGGCATCATCGAGCACGCCGCCCACGAGACCAAGGAGGCCCAAGAGACCTTGATCAACGATCATACCGACACCTACCAGGAGGCCGAGGGCACGGCCGCCAAGCTCAAAGAAGAGGAGATCAAGGCGGCGCGCTATGCGGCCATGGACGAGTCCGGCCCCAACACCGACGTCACGCTCGATCACGAGTAGACACTGTGCAGCGCGCTGTCAAGCCGCTGCACCAGCTCGTCGACCTCGGCGGCGCTGATCACCAGCGGTGGAATAATCCGAATGACATCTGGCCCGGCGCTGGCCAGCAGTAGCCCGGCATCGCTGGCAGCAGCGATGATCGGGCTAACGTCATGGTTGGCGCACTCCACGCCCCACATCAGGCCGCGCCCGCGCACGTCGCTGATCTGCTCGTAGCGCTCTCCTAGGTCGCGCAGCGCTGTTCCTAGGGCGGTGCCCACGCTGCGCACATGGCTCAAGAATGCTGGCGCAGCGATGCGCTCCATCACGGTATTGGCCACGCTGCAGATCAGCGGGTTGCCGCCGAACGTCGAGCCATGATCGCCGTAGTGGATCTCCTGTGCGACCGTCGCATTGACCAGCACCGCCCCAATCGGCAGCCCGCCGCCGAGCGGCTTGGCCACCACCAGCACATCAGGCGTGACGCCGGTCGCTGTGTGCGCCCACATATCGCCGCTGCGCCCAAGCCCACACTGAATCTCATCGAAAATCAGCGTCGCGCCGATCTCGTCGCAGCGTGCGCGCAGCGCCTGCAGAAACGCTGGCGTGGCCATGTGGATGCCGCCCTCGCCCTGAATCGGCTCGACGATTACCGCGCCGACCTGCTCGTTGAGCAGCTGCTCAATCTGCGCGCTGTCGGCGTTGAACTCCAAGAACTCTACGCCTGGCAGCAGCGGCATAAATGGCGTGCGATACGCCTCACGCGCTGTCATCGAGAGCGCGCCGAACGTGCGGCCATGAAATGAGTGCGTGCAGGCCACAATGCCGGTGTGGTCGCCAGGCGCACGATTGTGCGAGCGGCGGCGGGCGAACTTCAGCGCCGCCTCCACCGCCTCGGTGCCCGAGTTGCACAGAAAGACGTTGCTGGCCCAGGGTGTCTGCTGCACCAGGCGCTCGGCTAGCTCGGCCGCTGGTGCCGTGTAGTAAAGGTTGGACGTGTGCAGCAGTCCCGTCGCCGCCTGCTGGATGGCGGCCACAAGCGCAGGGTCGCCGTAGCCGAGCGCATTTACGGCAATGCCGGAGAGGCCATCGAGGTAGCGCCGCCCGTCGGCGGCCTCGACCCACACGCCCTGCCCGCCGACGAGGGCGATCTGGTTGCGCTTGTAGAGCGGCAGAAGATAGTGATCGCTTTGCGCGATTATCGCTGCTTGGCGATCAGGGTGATCAGTCATGGAGCACCTCGCATATGGCTATGCGGCTAGGGCGAGCGCCTTTAGCCGCTGGTTAGCTCGAAGATTTCTTTGCCCACCTCGGCGACGTTGAAGGGATACTCGCCGGTGAAGCAGGCCCCGCAGAAGCCTTGTGGATCGCGGCCGGTGGCGCGCAGCAGCCCATCCATGGACAAGTACGCGAGCGAGTCGGCCTCGATCTGCTGGCGAATCTCCTCGACCGATTTGTTGTAGGCGATCAGCTCTGGGTACGAGGCCATGTCCACGCCCATAAAGCATGGGTGCCGGATTGGCGGCGACGAGACGCGCATGTGCACCTCGGTGGCTCCCGCCTTGCGCAAGAGCTTGATGATCGGCCCCGAGGTTGTGCCGCGCACGATCGAGTCGTCGATCAGCACTACGCGCTTGCCTGCCAGCATGTCGCGCAGCGGGTTAAGCTTCAGCGCTACGCCCTGCTGGCGCAGACGCTGGTCGGGCTGAATAAAGGTGCGGCCGATATAGCGGTTCTTGATCAAGCCCTCGCCATATGGAATGCCCGACTCCTGCGCATAGCCGATGGCGGCGGGCAGCGCCGAGTCCGGCACGCCAACCACAAGATCGGCGTCGACCGGCGCTTCGTGCACCAGCTGGCGGCCTAGCTCCATGCGCACCTGATGGATGAGCTGGCCCTGTAGCTCGCTGTCTGGACGCGCAAAGTAGATGTACTCAAAGAGGCACAGCGCCGAGCGCGGGGCCGGGTTGTGGGCGATGGTCTTGGGGCCGTTCATGTCGATGTGCAGCACCTCGCCAGGCTCGACCTCGCGCACAAACTCTGCGCCGATTGTGTCGAGGGCGCACGACTCCGAGGCGACGACCCAGCCGTTTGCGCCGAGCTTGCCCAGGCAGAGCGGCCGCAGGCCCCATGGATCGCGCACCGCATACAGCGCATCGTGAGTCAGAATGGTCAGACAGTAGGCACCCTCAACGCACTGGGTGAAGCCTTTGATGCGCTCGTCCCAGTTGGCCCCCTCGAGGCCGGCGAGCAGCATGGTGGCCACTTCGCTGTCCGACGACGTCATCAGGCCCACGCCGCGCTCCATCAGCTGGCGCCGCAGCGAGGCGGCGTTGGTTAGGTTGCCGTTGTGGCCGACGGCAAGCGGCCCCAGCAGCGTGTGCATAGTAAACGGCTGGGCATTGATCACGTGTGATGAGCCGGTGGTTGAGTAGCGCGTGTGCCCAATCGCAAGATGGCCTTTCAGGTGGCGCAGCGAGCGCTCATCAAAAATTTGCGCCACAAGGCCCATCTCTTTATGCGTGTTGATCGTCCGTCCATCGGAAACTGCGATCCCGGCGCTCTCCTGGCCACGATGCTGCAGCGCATACAGGCCAAAAAAGGTGAGTCGGGCAACATCTTCGCCGGGGGCGTAGATGCCGAAAACGCCGCATTCCTCATGGGGCGCGTCTGTGAACATGGCTGGCTTCCTCATTTCGCTAGCAGTTTTCCCCACCTGAGCAGTGAAGTCGTATGCATTATACACCGATGGCGATTCCGTGATCATGACCCAATCCTCCCATCACGCTCAAATTGTGGATAAACTGGGGATAGTTAGACAACGTGCACAAAAAACCTGCTTAATCTTTATAGAGTTTAACGACATGCACAGCGGCTGCGATCTACTACCATACGGGTACCGCGTTTCACAGTAGGAGATGATCGTTATGCCGATGACCAAAGACGAAGTTCTTGCCAAGATTGAGGAACAGGGCGTTAAGTTCATCAATCTTCAGTTTACCGATATTGTGGGCATCATTAAGAATGTCACCATTCCGGTAACGCAAATTGATGCTGCGCTAGACCACGGCGTCTGGTTCGATGGTTCGTCGATTGAAGGCTTTGCCCGCATCGCCGAGAGCGATATGTACCTGGTGCTCGACACCGACACCTACGCGCTGATTCCTTGGGAGAGCACTGGCGAGTACGCCACCGCACGCTTTATCTGCGATGTGTACACGCCCAATGGCGATCCGTTTGCCGGCGATCCGCGCGGCGCGCTCAAGCGCGTGATGGCGCAGGCCCAAGAGCTAGGCTACGAGTACAACACCGGCCCCGAGCTAGAGTTCTTCTTGTTTAAGCCCGGCCCCAACGGCGAGCTTGTCGCTACGCCCCACGATGCTGCCGGCTACTTCGATGTTTCAACCGACTACGCCACGCATATTCGCCGCCAGATGGTGAGCGCGCTGCAGTCGTTCGGGATCAAGGTCGAGGCCAGCCACCACGAGGTCGCTATCGGCCAGCACGAGATCGACTTCGAGTACAGCGATGCGCTGCACACCGCCGATAATGCGGTGACGTTCCGCACCGTGCTCAAGGCGGTCGCCCAGCTCAATGGCCTCTATGCAACCTTTATGCCCAAGCCGATCGCTGGCATCAATGGCTCCGGTATGCACGTGCACCAGAGCTTCAAGTCGCTCGAGACTGGCAAAAATGCCTTCTACGATGGCGATGGCGACCGCGGCCTCTCGACGGTGGCGCTCCAGTTCATCGCCGGTCTGCTCGACCACGCGCCGGGCATGGCCGCCGTGCTGGCCCCGCTGGTCAACTCGTACAAGCGCCTGGTGCCCGGCTATGAGGCTCCGGTCTACATCAGCTGGGGCCGCACCAACCGCTCGGCCCTTGTGCGCGTGCCACGCATCAGCGCCGGCCGCTCCACGCAGGCCACCCGCGTCGAGCTGCGCTGCCCCGATCCGTCGGCCAACCCATATCTGGCCTTCACGGTCATGCTCGCCGCCGGTCTCGACGGCATCAAGCGCGGCCTGACTCCGCCAGCCGCCGCCGAGGAGGACCTGTACCACGTCGATCCCGTCTCGCGCGGCCTGAAGACGCTGCCCGGCTCGCTCGGCGAGGCCGTCGAGGCGCTCAAGAAAGATACGGTCATTCAGGAAGCACTGGGTGAGCACATCTACGAGCGCTATGTCGAGGCCAAACAGGCCGAGTGGGACGAGTATCGCCTCTATGTGTCGCAGTGGGAGCTTGATCGCTACCTGCCCATCTACTAAACTTCTCAACGTCGCTATCCCCACCAACTGAATTAAGCGCAGAGCTGCACCCTCATCTGGACGTACAGAGACCGGATGAGGGTGCGCTTTTTTATTCCCCCCAGGAGGTATGTGATGAAACGCCGTGTTCTTTGGACCCTGCCACTCGTTGCCGGACTGCTGGTGTTTACCTCCGGCTCCGCCTTTGCTCAAGAGGCTGGCCCGACCGCTGAACAGGTCACTAAACAGATCGATATGATCTGGCTGCTCGTCTCCGCCTTCCTGGTCTTCTTTATGCAAGCTGGCTTCGCAATGGTCGAGAGCGGCTTCACCCGCTCCAAAAACGCCGCCAACATCTTGATGAAGAATCTGATGGACTTCTGCGTTGGCTCGATCCTCTTTTTTATGCTCGGCTATGGCCTGATGTACGGCACCTCCGCCGCTGGCTTGATCGGCACCGATAACTTCTTCCTCTCGAAGTTCGCTATCGGCGCTGGCAGCGGCTCCGATTGGGCCGGCTTCTTGTTCCAGCTCGTCTTTGCCGCCACCGCCGCAACGATTGTGTCCGGCGCGGTCGCCGAGCGCTTTAAGTTCTCCTCGTACCTTGTCTATAGCGCCATCATCGTTGGCCTGATCTATCCGATCTCCGGCCACTGGCTGTGGGGCGGCGGCTGGCTCAGCCAGCAGGGCTTTATCGACTTCGCTGGCTCTACCTTGGTGCATAGCGTCGGCGGATGGGCGGCCCTCGCTGGGGCCATGCTGCTTGGCCCGCGCATCGGCAAGTTCAATAAAGACGGCAGCGCCAACGTCATCCCCGGCCACAGCCTCACTCTGGCCGTGCTCGGTGTGTTCATCCTCTGGTTCGGCTGGTTCGGCTTCAATCCTGGTAGCACGCTGTCGGGCATGAACGAGGGCATTGGCTACATCGCCGTGACTACCAACATGGCCGCTGCCGCTGGCGCGGTGTCGGCGCTGCTGGTCAACTGGCTGCGCACCGGTCGCCCCGATACGGCCGTGGCCGCCAATGGCGCGCTCGCTGGCCTCGTGGCGATCACCGCCGGCTGCGCGAGCGTCACCCCGACCGGCGCGCTCTGCATCGGCCTGATCGCCGGGCCGGTGCTGGTCTACGGCGGCGCGCTGATCGAGAACGTGCTGAAGATCGACGATCCCGTCGGCGCTGTTAGCGTCCATGCGCTGAACGGAGCCTGGGGCACCCTGGCTGTGGGCCTGTTTGCTGCCCCTGGCGCTGGCGCGATCACCGGCATGGGCGATACGGCGGGCCTCTTCTACGGCGGCGGCGTGGCGCAGCTCGGCGTGCAGGCGCTGGGCGTGCTGGCCGTCGGCGCATGGGCCTTCGGCACCATGTTCGTTGTCTTCTCGCTGCTCAAGGCCACCATGGGCATTCGGGTCACCAAGGAGGAGGAGCTGGAGGGCCTCGATATCTCCGAGCACGGCACGACCTCCTATCCCGAGTTTGGCACGCCGGTCGTTGGCACCCCTGGCGAGCGCACCATGATGCCCGAGGTTACGGCCGCCAGCGTCAAGCCCGCCACCGCCAGCCACTAGCGCTCGATCACCTGCGGCGAGCGTCCACGGCGACGCTCGCTCGCGTTCTTCCTCCAAGGAGGGGCTATGAAACTCAAGCTCGAACGGCGCACCGCCACTGACCTGCCCTTCACGCTGCTGGTCGATCAGCTCGACGACACGGTGATGGCCGGCTCAACGCTGCGCATTCCTGTGCACTATAGCGATGTCACTGGCTCCTACAACGTCGAGCTAGCTGGCTTTCGCGTTGAGGCCGAGGATGCCGCCCTCCTGCCCAGCCAGGCACAGCCGCTGCTGGAGGCCCTGATCAACATGGCGCGCCTGCCCTCGTATGTGTTTGTGGCCCGCCGCTCTGGCGGCATCTACCCGGTCTATACCGTCGGCGATGAGGTCTTCGCCACCACGCCTGGCGGCCCGGTGTTTCGCCACGTTGAGCTGGCCAAGGTGCGCGACTATCTCAGCGACTATCTGCACCTCACCGGTGTGCTCGGCACGCCTGGCCGCAGCGATAAGCTGCACGTGCGCGGCGTCGATCCACAGACGCTGGAGCTGGTGCGCCCAATCTTCTACCTCAAAAAGCGCGTTGTCGGCCAGGTCGATTTCTGGGCACCGGTGTTCCAGACCGAGTCAACCATCTACACCTATGCCGCCAGCGCACGCCGCGAGGTGCCGATCAACGCTGGCCACGACATTCTGGCGCTGCACCGCATGGTCGCCGACGCGCTGATCGCTGACCGCCGTCTGCGCACAGCCTTCGACCTGCGCCCTGATCGCCTGTTCGCCACCGCCTGGGACGCGCTCAAAACTCACTGCACCCTCGATCCGCAGCGCCTCAACATCGGCGGCGTCGATATCGCTGTGTATCGCTATAAGGATACCGTTATCGGCCTCGAAGAGCGCACGGAGACCGATCAGCCGCGCCCAAGCTTGTACCTCGATCGCACGGTCGCCGACCTCGCCGAGCGCATCACCGCTGATTTTGCTCGCCGCGGTCTGTTCAACGCCGCTGTCGCCGCATAGGGCTGCGCAGCACCGCTGCGCCTGCCAAGGGTTGTGTTTATAGAAAGAGGCCGCCGATGAATTCGACGATGCAGTTGCTCTTGAGCTTGCTTGTGCTGGTTGGCTGCGCCAAGATTGGCGGTATCATCAGCGGTGCGCTCGGTCAGCCCACCGTGCTGGGCAAGCTGCTCGCTGGCGTCTGCCTTGGCCCAAGCCTGCTCAATGTGATGCACTGGTCCGTCTTCAAAAGCGTGCCCCTGCACGAGACATTGCACAGCCTCTCTGAGCTAGGCGTGATCTTCTTGATGTTTATCGCCGGTCTGCGTACCGAGGCCGATGAGCTGAAGGCCGCTGGCCGCGCTGCTACCTGGACGGCGCTGCTCGGTGTGGCGCTGCCGTTTGCTGGCGGCATCGCCGCAGCGCGCCTCTGGGGATTTTCGACCGCCGCGGCGATCTTCGTGGGCCTGCTGCTCACCGCCACCAGCGTCAGCATCTCGGCGCAGACGCTGGTGGAGCTGGGCAAGCTCAAAACGCGGGTTGGTACCACGCTGCTCGGCGCGGCGGTGCTCGACGATGTGCTCGGCCTGCTGCTGCTCTCGGTGGTGCTGGCCACCGCCGACGGCAGCGGCGGCTGGCTGACCGTCCTCTTCACCGTTGTGCGGCTGGTCGGCTTCTTGAGTGTCGTCTGGTTTTTGGGCCGCCGCTATCTGCCCCGCCTCATCCACCACAGCGCCAAGCTGCCCATCGACGAGCCGGTGCTGGCCTTCGCCATCCTGGTGATGCTGGCGCTGGCCTTTGGAGCCGAGGAGATCGGCAGCCTGGCCGCGATCACCGGCGCGTTTATGGCCGGCGTGCTGCTGAGCCACACCGATGTCCGCGATGAGGTCGATCGCTCGGTCTCTGGCTTCACCACCGCGCTGCTGGTGCCGCTGTTCTTGGTCAGCATCGGCATCAACACCGATCTTGGCGCGCTGCAGGGTGGCATGGTCGGCCTGACGCTGGTGCTCTGCGCCGTCGCGGTCGTCACCAAGGTGATCGGCGGCGGCCTGGGCGAGCGTGTTGGCGGCCTGCCCGCCCGCGAGGCCCTGCAAGTTGGCGCGGGCATGGTTTCGCGCGGTGAGGTCGGCTTGATTATCGCCACCATCGGCATGCAAAAAGGCATTATTGGTGCCGATGTGTTTTCAATGACTGTGGCCGTGGTGCTGTGCACGACGCTCGTCACGCCCATGCTGCTGAAATGGTCATTTCGGACCGCCACGAGTGCTCAGCCGACCGTGCTGCGTGACCACGAGGTTGCCCACCAGCCTCAGCTCACCGAAGCCTAGCCGTCTGCTCATAATCGTGTGTTCGCCGTATGGTTGCGTCAGTGCTGACATCTGGCAAGGTTGCTGGTCCCGCGCTTGGTGGCCGGGATCGCGCTCTTCTCGCTGCGTTGTGTAGTGAAAGGCAACCGTTGTGGATACGCAAATTCAATCACTCACGGTCAATGGCAACATTTTGTGGGTTCTGCTGGCTGGGTTTCTGGTGTTCTTTATGCAGGCGGGCTTTGCGCTCGTCGAGGCAGGCTTTACCCGCGCCCGCCATGTGGCGCACACAATGATGATGAACCTGATGGTCTTTTGCATCGGCGCGATTGGCTTCTGGGTCTGTGGCTTCGCCTTCGCCTTCGGCGGCGTCAACCACACCTACCCGGCCACCGCCACCAGCATGGCCCAGTCCGCGCCCGAGTGGTCCTTTGCGCCAACGACGCTTGGCGCGTGGGGCGATAGCCTTGGCTCCGGCCTGCACCTTGGCAGCCAGTGGGGCATCATCGGCACCAGCGGCTTCTTCCTGCAGGGCATCAGCCTCACCGCCGCCGGCATCTTCGCCTTTTTCCTCTTTCAGATGGTCTTTATGGACACGGCGGCCACCATTCCGACCGGCTCTGGCGCGGAGCGCATTAAGTTCGGCGGCTTTGTGCTGATGGGCTTCTGGGTCAGCATGCTCGTCTATCCGCTGGCGGCCAACTGGGTCTGGGGCGGCGGCTGGCTGGCCAACCTCGGGCGCACGCTCGGCCTGGGCAACGGCGCGGTCGACTTCGCTGGCTCCGGCGTGGTGCACATGACCGGCGGCGCGATTGGCCTCGCGCTGGCGCTTGTGCTCGGTCCGCGCATCGGCAAGTTCAACAAAGATGGCAGCGCCAACACCATCCCCGGCCACAATCTGCCCATGGGCGTGCTCGGCGCGGTCATTCTTTTCTTCGGCTGGTTTGGCTTCAATCCCGGCAGCGCGCTCGGCATTCAGGGCGGCCTGATCGATCTGGTCGCGCTGGCCGCGATCAATACGCTGCTCGCTGGTGCCGCCGGCGGCCTGACCGCGATGGCCTTTATGTGGCTCTTCTCGCCTGCGCGCAAGCCCGATCCGGGCATGAGCGTCAACGGCGTGCTCGCTGGCCTCGTCGCCGTCACCGCGCCCTGCGCCTTCATCGACCCGTGGGCCGCCGTCGTCATCGGCATGGTCGCTGGCGTGCTCGTGCGCTACGCCGCGGTCTGGCTGGAGAAGCTGCACATCGACGATCCCGTCGGCGCGGTGCCGGTGCACTTCGTCAACGGCATGTGGGGCGTGCTCGCCGTCGGCCTGTTCGCCAAGGGCAACCCCGACACGGCCGCCTGGAACGGCATCGACTCCGCCGTCACCGGCCTGTTCTACGGCGGCGGCCTTGGCCAGCTGGCCGCGCAGGCGCTGGAGGCGGTCAGCATCGCCGTGGTCGCCTTTGGCCTCTCCTATGCCTTCTTCAAAGTCCTGATGCGCGCTGGCCTGCTGCGCTCGCGGGCTGCCGACGAGATCGCCGGCCTCGACCTGCCCGAGATGGGCATGCCCGGCTATGTCAGCGATGGCGTCCCGCTGCCCGAGCTTGGCCCCGCCGCTCCTGACGCGCCCCTGGCCGGTGTTCCCGCTGGAGCATCCGCCTGATCTGCACCTTGTTTGGCTCCTTCTGTGGCTCCCGCTCAACGCCGAGCGGGAGTTTTTTTGCTGGCTAGCCGACTGCTGACGCCATCGCACGGCAGCGTGGGGGCCAGGCCACGCGGCGACGGGCCAACAG
>JABXJS010000188.1 GCA_013538855.1 Herpetosiphonaceae bacterium | reverse complement strand
GATGCCGTAACGGCCATCTACGGCATGGTTCGGGCTATCCCGCTCGCACCGTACCGACCCTACACGCCACCCGAGCCAATCCTGTGATCTACTGATTCTTCCATAGATACGCTAGTCCTGCAAGTGCCAGCGCCGCTAGTGCGCCTCCGCCGCGTTTAACTGCCATTGAGTTCCTCCTTATAATTAGGTGTTGGTTGCGTCTGTGGCTGTTCTGCTTCTGCCACAGCGGTTTGCTTCTGCTCTCATTATCCAAGCAAGATAAGTGCCAGCCAGCATCTTTGATACAATGGTGCTGGCGATCTCCGTCGCCGATTCTTCACCCGCCGCTCTGGTGGGGTTAGATGCTGAGGGCTGACTCCATGCCAACTCCTGATATTGTTTTGTTCAATGGTTCAATTGTGACGCTCGATCCGGCGCTGCCTACTGCACAGGCTGTGCTGATCCGCGCTGGCCGCATTGCCGCCGTCGGTGATGCCGCGCAGGTGCGCGCTGCCGCCCGGCCTGGCTATGAGATCATCGATCTTGCCGGGCGTTCGGCTCTGCCCGGGCTGTGCGATGCCCATATTCACCTGCTGTGGACGGCGCGGATGGCGGCGCAGGTTAATCTCGAGGGTGCTGCGAGCTTGGCCGAGGCGCTGGAGCGCGTACGTGTGCACGCGGCCAGCCTGCCGCCGCAGGCCTGGGTGCTCGGCTACGGCTGGGATCACTCGCTGTGGAACCATCGCTGGCCCACCGCCGCCGATCTCGATCAGGTGACTGGTGGTCGGCCAGCCCTGCTGTCGCGCAAGGATCTGCACTCGGCCTGCTGCAATACAGCCGCGCTGCAGCTCGCTGGCCTCGCCGCTGACTCCGCCGACCCGCCTGGCGGCAGCCTTGGCCGCAGCGCCAGCGGCGAGCTGAGCGGCATGCTGTTCGAGCATGCTATCCAGCTGGTTCAGCGCCTTATTCCTACGCCCACTGCCGCCGACGATCAGCGCACCATCACCGCGCTGATCCACGATCTGCTGGCTGCTGGCATCACCAGCGTTCACGCCCCCGAAGGCCCTGACTGCATGGCTGCGGTTGGCGCGCTCTACCATCGCGGCGAGCTGAATATGCGCGTGCTGCACCACCTGCACCTCGGCGGTCTCGATGCCGCCATCGCGCTTGGCCTGCGCTCAGGCATCGGCGACGAGTGGCTGCGCATCGGCGGCGTGAAGATCTTCAGCGATGGCTCGCTTGGCTCAGCCACCGCACATATGCTCGAGCCGTACGAGGGCATGGCGCTCGATGATCCTGCATCCTACGGCATGGCGATGTTCGAGCCAGCTGAGCTGGATCGGCTGGTGGCGCGCGCTATCGCCCACGGGATTAGCGTGACCGTGCACGCCATCGGCGATGCGGCGAACCGCAATGTGCTCAATGCGATCGATCAGGCCCTGCGCTTCCATCTGCCGATCACGTCGGCCAGCGGGCCGCGCCAGCCCGATCAGCAGCCCGCCTACATGGCCCAGATCCCGAACCGCATCGAGCACGCTCAGATCGTCAACCCCCACGATGTGCGGCGCTTTGCCGAGCTGGGCGTGATCGCATCGGTGCAGCCTGTCCACGCCACCGCCGACATGGTTGTTGCCGATCAACTGTGGGGCGAGCGCAGCCGCTATGCCTACGCCTGGCGCACCCTGATTGACGCCGGTGTTGTGCTGGCCTGTGGCTCCGATGCGCCGGTTGAGTCTTGGAATCCATGGTGGGGTATCCACGCGGCGGTCACACGCCAGCAGCGCGGCGGGGTTCCCAGCGGCGGCTGGTATCCCGAGCAGCGCCTAAGCCTCGATGAGGCGCTCTGGGGCTACACTGTCGGGCCGGCGATTGCCTCCGGCGAGCTGGCGCAGAAAGGCACGCTGACCGCTGGCAAGCTGGCCGATGTGATCGTCGTTGACCGTGATCTTAGCGCCGCTGACCCGGCTGATCTGGCCGATGTCCAGGTTGACTACACCTTTGTGGGCGGCATGGCGGTCATGGAGCGCGGATGATGAAGCGTATCCTGCTGTTGCTGGCTGTGCTGCTGACCGCCTGCGGCGCGCAGTCATCGCCCACCACGCCTGTGCCGAGCGCGACGCCACCGCCTGTGGCCCAGGCCGCACCGCCGCCTAAGACGACGGACACGCCTGTGCCTAGCCCGCTGCCACCAACGCCAACGACGCCGCTGTCGCCAACGTTTGTGCTCTATCGCGATGCCCGCGGCGGCTTCACCATCGAGCTGCCCGAGAACTGGAATCGCCGTGCGCTGCCCGAGGGCGTCGGGGTGACAGCGACCGCGTTTAATGCGACAGCCCGCTATTTGCTCTCGCTGGCGCTGCTTGATGAGCCGCTCTCGGCCACACGCCAGGCTCAGATCGTTGAGGAGATTAAAAATAGCCTGCTCGATCCATATCTGGTTCAAGCGCCGGATTTCAGCGCCGCCAGCGATCCAGCGACTGGGCGCTATGTGCTGCGTGGCACAGCTACGCTCACTGGCACGCCCACTACGATTGAGGTGAGCCTTGAGCAGACCGACGCTGGTGTGTTAATCTTACAGTCGTGGCTGGCTCCTACGCAGCTGTGGCCCGACTTCGTTGACCTTTTCAAACAGCCCATGGAGGCGAGTCTGACGGTAGATGCTGCGGCACTGCGCAGACTGTCGCCCTAGAAGGTGATGCATGAAGGTATGGATCGTTGCGCGCCACGAGTACTGGCAGCACTTTCGTCGCCGCGGCTTTCTGGCGGCGACATTTGTGATGCCGATTGTGCTGCTGCTCGTGTTTGGTCTTGTCGTGGTGCTGCTGCTCGTTGGCTCACAGGTGAAGACGATTGGCTATGTCGATCAGTCGAGCTTGCTCGACATCGCACCCCCGACCTTAGATTGGGAAACAACGCTTGGGTCTGTGACCATGCAGCGCTACACCGATCTGGAGGCGGGTACCGCTGCGCTCCAGTCGGCCTCGATCGATGTGCTGTTTCTTATTCCTGCCGATTATCTGGCCACTGGCAAGGTCAACGCCTATGCGCTCCAGTCGGTCTCGACGCTGGCCGAGCAGTACTTTAACACGTTGCTGCGCGCCGCCGTCGCGTACAACCTGATCGACGAAGCCAACCCACGCGTGATTGAGCCGATCACACAGCTTAATTCGGTGATTCTTGATGCGCCACCGGCCGCGCGCCACAGCCCGACGCTGAGCTTGGTGGTGCCGCTGGTGTTTGGCTTTATTCTGCTTGGCGCAACGTTTGCCGGCGGCTCGTACTTGATGACCTCGATCGCCGAAGAGAAGGAGAATCGTATCATCGAAATTCTGGCCAGCTCGCTTTCGCCGGAGCAGCTGATGGCCGGCAAGATTATCGGCCTTGGTGCGCTCGCGCTCACGCAGCTGCTGATCTGGTCTGGCGGCGCGGTGGCGCTAGCGATCATTGCGGCCACGCAGCTTGGTGTGATCGGCGAGCAGGGGTTGTCGCCAGCGGTGCTCTGGATCGGTCTGGCGGTATTTGTGCCCACCTACTTTATCATCGCTGGCACGCTTGCGGCCATCGGCGCGGCGGTGAGCAGCGTGCAGGAGGGGCAGCAGCTCACTGGCATTGTGACGCTGCTGTCAACATTGCCGCTCTGGTTTTTGCCGCTGCTCGTGCGCAGCCCCAATGGCTGGCTGGCCACGATCTTCTCGATCATCCCGTACACGGCCCCCATCACCCTGGTGCAGCGTGTGTTGGCCACCGCCGTGCCACTGTGGCAGGTCGTTGCGCTGGTTGTGTGGCTCTGGATTGCGGCTGGGCTGATTATGCTCTTGGCTGGCCGGATTGTGCGCACTGGCCTTGAGCGTATCAACGGCCGTCTGAGCCTGCGCGATGTCTGGCGCTCGCTGCGCAGCTAGCTGCTGGCCGCTGTCGCTCAAACATTAAAAGCAAGGCCGCCCATCAATACGGTTGATGGGCGGCCCAGGGTTTGTGGACGTAGGCACTAGCCGCGGCGGCCAATGTCGCCATCACGATCAATGTCGGTGTTGAGTCCGCGCTCGACAGCGTTGCCGGCGTCGGCGAGCTTGTCTTTGGCTTTGTCGCCGAGGTCGCGGCTGTCATTGCGGGTGTAGTCGCCAACGCTGCGCGTCTGATCTGGCGTGGTGTTGAGCGCGCGGTTAGGCGTGGTGGTTGCATCCATGCTGTCCTGCGCCTCTTCGCCGAGCGTATCGCCAGCCGCGCCGATCGTGCCGCCGACTGCTGCGCCGGCGATGCCGCCAACCACCGCGCCGACCGGGCCGCCCGCCGCGCCCATCGCCGCACCAGTGACCGCTCCCGCTGTGCCGCCGCCGACGGTGCCCACCTTCGAGCTTTCGGCATAGTCTTCCGCGGGGCTGTCGTTATCGCGGTTGAGGCCACCGGCCACGTAGCCCGCCTCGTCGAGACGGTTCAGGTCGGCGTCGGCTCCAGTCATCATTGTTGGTCGATCAGTCTGGCGCGGGACTGAGCGGTCGGCAGGGGCGACGTTGGTTGTGTCGCGCTCGTAGTCGTTGACGTAGGCATCCTCGGTCGCTTCGCCAACTGTATCGCCAACTGCGCCGACGGTGCCGCCGACCGCTGCACCGGCGATGCCGCCGACCACCGCGCCGACCGGGCCGCCCGCCGCGCCCATCGCCGCGCCGGTCATGGCCCCAACAGTGCCGCCGCCGACGGTGCCGACCTTCGAGCTTTCGGCGTAGTTCTCGCTATCGCTGTCTATGCCCGCGCCCGGAGTGCTGCTGTTCCAGTCGAAGCGCTCTGCGCCAGCGGTGTGCAGTACCGAGCGGGCGCGGGCGGCTAGGCTGTCGTCAACCTGTGCCGTTACCAGCGTGCTGCCAGCGTGCACGCGCTCAGCGTAAACATTGGCGTGCTCTTCCGGCACGCTCGCCGCGTCGATCAAGGCCCCCGCGATGCCGCCAGTGGCCGCGCCAGCCACCGCGCCGGTCAGCGCCGCTGTAAAGATATTGCTGGTCACGAGCGGGCCAATGCCTGGCAGCGCCAGCGCTGCAAGACCAACGAGACCGCCCCAGACCGCGCCAACGGTTAGACCTTCGCCAGCAGTCATGTGCTCGTCGGTGACGTTGATCACCTCACCGCGCTCGTTGTAGATATCGCCCTGCGGACGCGCAATCACCGAGATATCCTCAAGGGGCACACCCATGTCGCGCAGGTTGTTGACCGCAGTTTGAGCCGATTGTTCGGTTTGAAATACACCAACGACGGTGGTTGTCATAGTATCGTCTCCTTTGTTCATTGTTGGGGTGGTTTAGCTGGGTCTTGCCGATTTATTCCAGGTTGCCTGATCTCCACAGCCCAGCCATCTTCAGCTACAATCTGGTAAAGCAAAGCGTGTGCCATCATCGGTCTAGGCTCGCTGTGGCGGCCTGAGTTTGGTACAATAGAGACCACCACATAGCGCAAAGGAAACTGCAATGGCCGAACATGCCCAGGTCGTAATTATTGGTGCCGGGATCGTTGGTGCATCGATCGCCTACCATTTGGCTGCACGCGGCTGTGCCGATGTCGTGATCTTGGAGAAGGAGTCTGTTGAGGTTAGTGGCTCTACGGCGCGATCAGCAGCAGGTGTGCGGCATCAGTTTTCATCGCGAACCAATATCTTGCTCTCAAAGTACAGTATCGAGCGCTTTCGTCACTTCAGCACAGAAGTTGGCGGTCACGCCGAGCTGCATCAATATGGCTATCTCTTTTTGTTCAATGATGCCCAAAAATGGCACGCGTATCAGCCAACTATCGCGCTGCAGCGCGAGCTTGGCGTCAATGTCGCAACGCTTGATCCCACCGAGGCCGCCAGCTTTATTCCCGAGCTGAACATCAGCGACTTGGTCGGCGCGACCTTCTGCCCCGACGATGGCTTTGTCGATCCCCACGGCATCGCCATGGGCTACCTGGCCCGCGCCCGCGAGCTAGGCGTGCGCCTGCTGCGCGCCACGCCCGCCACTGGCTTCGAGATCGCCAACGGCAAGGTACAGGCGGTCAGCACTCCCGAGCAGCGCTGGACCTGCGATGTTGTGGTTAACGCCGCTGGTCCCTACGCTGGCGAGGTCGCCGCGCTCGCGCAGCTCGATGTGCCGATCAAGCCCTACCGCCGCAATATCTATGTCACCGAGCCGTTCCCAGCTCTGCCGCGCACCATTCCGCTGACCATCGATATGGCCACCGGTGCCTATATCCGCAAGGAAAACGAAAATGTCCTGCTCGGCCTGAGCCGCAAGGATGAGCCAGCCTCCCATAGCACCTCGGTCGACTGGGATTGGCTCGATACAGTGCTTGAGGCGATGCTGAACCGCTTTCCTATCCTAGAGCGCGCTGGCCTCTCTGAGCGCCAGTCGTGGGCCGGATCATACGAGATCACGCCCGATCACCTGCCGATCTTGGGCCGCATGCCCGCTGTGTCAAACTGGGTCAACGCCGCCGGCTTCAGCGGCCACGGCGTGATGCATGCGCCCGCCACTGGCTTGCTGATCGCCGAGGAGATCCTCGACGGCCAGGCGCACTCGATTGACATCAGCGAGCTGCGCATCGAGCGCTTCAAGCACGGCAATCTGCACGCCGAACAAAACGTTATCTGATTGGCCTTAGCTTCGGGGCTGCCCGTCAGCGCCGTCTTTTTTGCCTATGGCTACCCTGACTCAACTTTTCGTCGATCGCGAGAAACAGACCGCCGGGTTTGGTAAAATCCTTGATGGCGGCACGCCCAAGCGCGTCATGCTCATCGAGGCCCCTGGCGGCCTCGGCAAGTCATGGACGATCGAGTACATGCGCGCCGAGTGCCAGCGCCGCCAAGTGCCCAACGTCGAGATCGACTTCGCCGACGGCACCGTCTACGACTTCCTGACGCTGCTGCGCCGCGCCCGCGATAGCTTCGCCGACCCAATCTTCAACCCGCTGACGCAGGCGATCAACGAGCTGGCGCAGCCGACGCTGCGGCTGGAGACGGTCGGCAGCACAGCGGCCACCGTCGATCTTGGCTCCAACAATGCGTTCTCTAGCGCCAATGTCAGCGTTGGCGATGTCGGCACGGTGATCAAAGATAACTCGTTTGTGCTCAACACCGATAGTCCTGTGGTGCGTCAGGCCATTCAGGATCGGCTGACAGGGGTGTTTTTTGAGTGCCTTAGCGCCCTCACCCAGCGCGGCCCACTCTGCTTTTTCTTCGATACCTACGATAAAGTTACCCTGGAGGCCGAGAGCTGGCTGGTGACGCAGCTGCTGCCGCGCATTCGCGAGGGGCTGCTCTCCAATGTTGTGGTGGTGGTGGCTGGTCGCCAAGTGCCCACCCTCGACTCCGTCTGGGTGGGATAGCGTGGTGGCGCGCACCGGCCTGGATCTGCTCAAGCTCGAGCACGTGAGCGAGTATTTGATTCAGCGCTGTGGCCTGAGCAATATTGAGGAAAGTGTTGTGAAAGCTCTCTTCCAGGCCAGCACCGGCCAGCCACAGCTGCTGGCGATGCTGGCCGAGAATATTCTGCGCTCGCAGTCGAAAGCAGGCGATGATGACTGGCTCTGATGCCGAGCGCCGCTGCCCCGAGTGTGCTACGCCGCTGCGCCCAACGGCGCTGTTCTGCCCCGAGTGTGGCACGCCCGTCCTGCCAGCGATTAGCAATGGCCTGCGTATCTCCATCGAGCAGCTGCTGAACTCGCTCAAGCCCGGCCAGGCCGAGGTGATTCGCCGCTGCGCTATCCCGCGCTGGTTCGACCGTCAGATCCTCGCTGTGCTGCGCGATCGACCCGACGACGACACGAACGCCCGCATCCTTGAGCAGCTCGGCGAGTATAGCTTTGTGCGCCAGGTCGCCCCCGGCCGCTATAACTTCAACACCGATGTGCGCGAGCTGCTGCTGGAGCAGTGGCGCGACCGCCCCGACGACTTCCGCCCCATTCAGCAGCGCCTGCTCGACTACTTCCAGCACCAGCTCGAAACCCACGCCGATGCCGAGCGCGCCACCTGGCTGCGCGAGGTAACTACCTACGGCCTCATGCTGGCGGCGTCGCCGATTGCCAAGTCGGTCGATCCACCCTCCACCACGCCCGACCCCGCGCTGCTGCGCTTTCGCCACGCTGTCGAGGAGGCGCTGCAAAGCCATCGCCTTGCCGAGGCCGAGGCCCTGCTGCAGGCCGCCGAGGAAAATAGCTCGATGCTCGATCCGCGGCTCCAATCCTGGCTCAGCTACTTCCGCGCTGGCCTGGATCACGCCGATCTGCGCTTTGACTCGGCGCGCGAGCGGCTTGAGGAGCTGCTGGAGCATCCCGCCCTCTCCCCAGAGCTGCGCATCCTCTCGCTGATTCGCCTCGGCGATGTGCTCGTGGAGACCAGCGCTTGGTCGGCGGCGATCCGTGCCTATAAGGCCGCCCTAGCCCTGCCCAACCTCCAGCCCAACCAGGAGGCCGCGATCCATCTGGGCCTCGCCGATGCCTACACCGAGATTGCCATTAGCTCTGGCGGCTGGCACCTGCCCTCGTCGCGCTATCGGCCGATGCTGCGCATTGGCTACCGCGTCTTTTTGGCCCTGGTGATTATTCCGATCTTGGTGCTGGTGTGGGTGCTGCGCCGCGTTGGCACCACTGTGCCGCCCGCCATGGTGCTTGTCCACTACCAAAACTGGTGGCTCGTGCGCATCTTCCGCGCCGCCCGCGAGGAGGTGCTTACTGCCCGTAAGATCTACCGTGAGCGCAACGATGAGGCCAATATCGCCCGCTGCACCATGCGCCTCATCGATAACGATGTCCAGTTCAGCCTCCACCAGTCGGCGATCAAGCGCGGTCGCCGGATGCTGGAGCCAGACGTGCCGATCGACTCCTATCGCCGCGCGCGCATCCAGGTCAACCTCGCCCACGCGCTCGGTGAGGTCGGCGAGTACGCCGAGGCCCGCCAGCTGATCGATCAGTCGCTCGCGGTGCTGCGCACCCTCGATGATGTGCGCTGGATCGCCCGCGCGCTCACGGTCTTGGGCCGCATCCAGATTGGCCAGAATGTGCCCGATGCCGCGCTGGCTACCTACCGCGAGGGCCTAGAGCTGGCCCGCCAGACTGGCTCCGTGCTCAGTCGCGAGCGTATTCTCTACGCCCTGCGCGCTTGGCGGCGCACCTCGCACCAGCCGCTGCCCGCCGTCGATCAGCTGCTGCGCGACGAGCCAAGCCAGCGCTTCGTTAGCCGCATCCCTTCATTCTTGCTGCCCTTTATTCAGCTCGGCCAAACGGTGATGATCCCTGGCCTGCTTTTGGTCGCCGCCTTGATCACGCCCAAGCTCCAGGGCCAAACCTTTATTCTGGCCGATTCATTCCTCATCCCCGGCCCCAATGTGTTCCACTTTCCGCTGTCGCGCCTGATCGGCTCGGGCCTGATTATGTGGTTTGTGATGGCCGCAGGCTATACGCTGCTCGGCCTCAGTGTGCTCTGGCGCATGCCCCTGGAGCGCCTTGAGCGCAATCAGCCCGACATCATCGATGTTCACAGCGACCATCTCGACTATATCGATCCTAACGGCACGCTGACCCAGTCGCTGCGGTGGGAGGATTTTAGCCGTATCACCACAATTGATCGCTGCATTTGGCGTCGTCCGCTTGCCGCCTTCTCACGTACCTTGTTTACCACACGCTCTGGTGCCCAAGTGCTGGTTCCTGGCACCACTGGCTGGTATAACTCGATGGTCGCCCTCTGCTACCGTCGCGCCCAAGAGCATAACCCCTCCGTCGAGGTCAAACACGCCGACACGATCTATATGCGCAGCCCCATGGGCTGGTCAATGCTGCTAGGGTTGGCTTTGCTCGGCGTCTTTATCGCTAGCAGCAACGGCTGGATTATGGCCTTAACGGAGGTGCTGCCGCCATCGCTGTATGCGGTGCTTAATCTCATTACCTACAGCGGCCTGCTCATCTTTGTGCCCATCGCCTACTGGACCGGCGTGCAGCCGCTGCAGACCAGCCGCCGCTTCGGCACCGAGCGCCATATCCCAGTCTGGCTGGCCCTCGGTGGCCTTGCGGCGATTGTGGCCTATGTGTTGGTCAAAGATATCTGGCACCGCATGCCCATCTTTGGCCTCTCGCTGCTGCTGATGGGTTTGTACATTGTGTTTGAGACGCTCTATCACCGTGGGTTTTTGCGCCGCTGGAGCCGTCGCTTGCTGCGCCTGCTGCTCTCAATTGAGGTGCTGTTCCTGCTGGTGATCTCGCTCTATACCTATCCTGTTGTGGTCCGTGAGTTCTACAAGGCGCGCTCCGAAGTCTATCGCGTTCAAGATGATGACACGAATGCCGCCGAGGATCAGATCAAGTCTGCCGAGCTGGAGCCAGAGGGCGCGCTCTTAGGCTCATCGTCGCAGGGCAGCCTCAATGAGGCGCTTGTCCAAACGAAAAATCGTGACTGGCAGGCTGCTGAGCAGCTCTATACAGGCGTGATTAACAATCCAGATTTAGCCAACACGAATGAGCAGGCGGTGGCCTACCATAATTTGGCGACGATTCAGCTCCAGCAGTGCATGCGCCAGGCGGTTCCCGCGCGCTGCTCCGACCTACGCAGCGTGATCGAGAATGAGGCTGCGGCGCTCCAAATTTTTAATCAAGCTCTGCCGCGCAGTGCGGCGCTGCAAAATCAAGCGGTCGCCCACTCGCTGCTTGGCGAGACCGACCAGGCCCGCGAGCTGCTGCTACAGGCCCAGAGCCTCACTACCAATCAGCAGCAGCTCGATACGATCGCGAAGCAGCTGCAGGAGCTGGAGAAGTAGCCACCAGCGCCCCTCGGTAGCCGCTTGGCTGGTTAATAGATAGAAAAAGAGTCGTTTGTGGTTTATTGCAGCAGCTCAGCCGCTAGGGCCAGGCTGTGCTGCTGCCCACGCTTTAATGATCGGCGTTGGGTGAGCGCGGTCGGACCAGCTCACTGCGCCACTGGCTGGCTGCCCCGCTGCCGCGCCCCTGCTGGACATCACCCTGACGCCTTCATCGAAGGCTGGCTGCCGCTTCATGGTCGCAGCGTGAGCGGTTGCTGGGCACCAGCGCTGACCAATGCAGCTGGTGCGCAAATTAACTACAGCGTAGCGGTTCCCCAACCTTATTTGCCTGCTGCTCCAGCGCAGGTGCTTGCTTGGCGGCACTCTTTTAACCGCCTTTTACCCTTGCTTCATCTTGCACTCATCTGTGCACGCTAATATAGCTCTTGGAAACCTCGCTCGGTACAAGTGAACCACTCTCAGGATTGAATGTGGAGAGGTGGGAGCTTGGAAGAGAACACCTTCATTCTCTTCGATCGACGACCGACGAAACGCAACCTCTCTGCCGCGCCAGTGTGGCAGCTCATAAAACCTCATTCGCCACCGACCCCCCCTTTGGCCGGTGGCGAACTTGTTTAATCCTGGCTCAGCGCCAGCTTAAACAAAAACAGGCGTGCCCAGAGCGGGCGCGCCTGTTGCGTGTATCAGTGCGGCTAGGCCGAGGCAGATTCCTCTTGGCTTTGCGCGGCCAGCTGCTTCATGGCTGACACAGCCTCGTCCTCGCTGGCGTAGATGTCGGCGTATTGAGCCAGGCCGACCATGCGGAAGATCTTCTGGAAGTGGGCGCTGAGGCCGCTGATCGCCAGCTTTTGGCCTTGGCGATTGACCTCGGTGACCACGCCGATGAGGATGGCGATGCCGGCACTGTTGATATAGTCGCTCTGGCGCGAGTTCATCACAATGTACTTGGCCCCCTCGCGAGTCACTTCCTCGTAGGCGCTCGTGATGGCATCTTCGGCGAACGTGGTGACGTCGCCTTCCAGGTCGATAATCCACACACCGTCGCGTTGGCGAGTGCTAACTTTCAATTCATCATCGATCATGCGAACTCCTTGCCCTGCTGCCGTGAGATGGGACTATGCAGGAACTGCATTACGGCGCGGCGGATTATAGATAGCTAAGCGAAAGTGATTGCCCTGGCCGGGGCGTGACGGTAAAAACCCACACTCATCGACCAATTGGCCGATCAGCATCAGCCCCATCCCGCGGGCCGATGCCAGGCCGGCCAGCTTTTCTTCAATTGAGGCTGGCTCATTGAGTGAGGCTGGATGAAAGCGCAGCCCCTCATCGCTTACAACGATCACTAAACGATTAGCAGAGATCGTGCACGCAATATGGATGCGCAGGTGCGACTGGCGCTGATTGCCATGCTCAATTGCGTTGATGCAGGCTTCGCTCAGCGCCGTGCGCAGGTCTTCAACACGCTCAGCATCAAAGCCCATGCGCGTGGCGAGCGTACCGATGGCATCCCGGGCGATCTTCTCGTACCCAAGCTCACTGGGAAACATCAATTCAATCGTCACTTGCGCAGTGTGGGCCATGCATACACTCAACGATCTAAATGAATAACCATACGAAGCTGGTTGCCGCCAGTTGGCGCAACCGAAAATTGAACTTCGTCCATCAGTTCCTTGATTAGCCAGATGCCCCAGCCGCCTTTGTCATCGTTATCGCTGTGGATAACCTGATGAATGTCGGGAAGGCGATCGATCGCCGCTGCATCGAGCCGTTTACGCCCCTGATCTGCAACATCGATGGTTAGCCCCTCTTCGCTGCCGGTGAAGATCACGACAACTTTCATTGCTGCATCGTGTTGGTTGCCATGTTCGATGGCGTTGGTCACCGCTTCGCTTACTGCTGTACGCAATGAGTCGACGCGATCAGTGGCAAAGCCCATGCGTTTGGCCATGGCGCTGGCTGTGTCCATCGCTACTTTTTCATAGCCTAAGCGACTTGGAAGATGAAGTTCGATCACGCGCCCTTCGTCTCCAGTCGGGGGGGGCGAATCGCTCATAAAACCTCGGTGGGATAGCAGCAAAGATGCTGATCACCACTATACCATAAGCGTCACAGCCTATGCAAGCGATCTTTCTAGGGCTGTTGGTGCTACCTGCTACCAGTACTGCTAGAGCGGGATATTGCC
Organism: Herpetosiphonaceae bacterium; assembly: GCA_013538855.1. GTDB lineage: Bacteria > Chloroflexota > Chloroflexia > Chloroflexales > Herpetosiphonaceae > OHK22. The sequence continues at coordinate 46,438 of JABXJS010000188.1, read as the reverse complement.
ATGTTTGCGCGGTGGCAGGCTCTGGCGTTTTGTGCGTGCCAAGCGCAGCGCGCGGATCAGCGTTGGCCGGGTTTCGCGCGGCTCGATCACGGCGTCAATGTAGCCGCGCTCGGCGGCAACATACGGGTTGGCAAACTGCTCCTCGTAGTCTTGCACAAGCTCGGTTTGCGTGGCGACCGGATCGCTGGCGCTGGCGATCTCTTTGCGGAAGATGATCGACACTGCGCCGCCTGCGCCCATCACGGCGATCTCAGCGGTGGGCCAGGCAAAGTTAAAGTCAGCGCGAATGTGCTTCGACGCCATCACGTCGTAGGCCCCGCCGTAGGCTTTGCGGGTGATCACCGTCAGCTTCGGCACGGTGGCCTCGCAGTAGGCATACAGCAGCTTGGCTCCATGGCGAATAATGCCGCCGTACTCTTGATGCGTGCCTGGCAGGAAGCCGGGCACATCGACGAAGGTGAGCAGCGGGATGTTAAACGCATCGCAGAAGCGCACAAAGCGCGCGCCTTTGACCGAGGAGTCGATGTCTAGCGTGCCCGCCATGGCGGCAGGCTGATTGCCAACCACGCCGACAACATGGCCGTCGAGGCGTGCGAAGCCAACCACGATGTTCTGCGCGTACATCGCCTGCACCTCGAAGAAGAAGCCATCGTCAACAATGTGCTCGATAACCGCCTTCATGTCGTAGGGCTTTTTAGGATTGTCAGGGATGATCGTCTGGAGCGCCGCCTCCATGCGCTCAGGATCGTCGGCTGGCGCGCTGTAGGGTGGGTCTTCCATATTGTTGAGCGGTAGGAACGCCAGCAGTGTGCGCAGCTGCTCGAAGCACTCGTCCTCGTCGTCGGCGGCAAAGTGGGCTACGCCCGAGCGCGTGTTGTGTGTCACGGCTCCGCCGAGCTGCTCATGGGTGACCTCCTCGCCTGTGACCGTGCGGATGACATCGGGGCCGGTGATGAACATCTGCGACGAGCCTTTGACCATCATGATGAAGTCGGTCATGGCTGGTGAGTAGACGGCACCGCCAGCACACGGGCCGGCAATCACCGATAGCTGCGGGATCACGCCCGAGGAGAGCACGTTGCGGTAGAAGATCTCGGCGTAGCCACCAAGCGCCACCACACCCTCTTGGATGCGTGCGCCGCCGCTATCGTTGAGGCCGATGCAGGGCACGCCCATGCGTAGCGCAAGGTCCATCACTTTAACGATCTTTTCGGCAAACACCTCGCCGAGCGAGCCGCCGAACACGGTGAAGTCCTGGGCGAAAACACAGATCGGCCGACCATCAACGGTGCCGTGGCCGGTGATCACGCCATCGCCAAGGATTTTTTTGCGGTCGAGGCCGAAGTTGTGCGAGCGATGAACAGCGAAGGCATCTAGCTCGATAAAGGAGCCAGGGTCGAGCAGCCGCTCGATGCGCTCACGGGCGGTGAGCTTGCCGCGGCTATGTTGTTTTTCCGCCGCCTGCGGATCGGTGGTGGTGGCTTCTGCGCGACGGCGACGAAGTTCTTCTAACTTTTGTGCGGTCGTCATATCAACTTCCTTAAACACGTAGGTGTAGCTCTGTCGCCAGCTCGTTGATCACCTCAACGATCAGGCGACGCTCGGCAACTTTTATGCGTTCGTGGAGTGTGGCCTCGCTGTCGTCTGGCAGCACTGGCACCTCCTGGCGGGCCAGCACCGGGCCAACATCGACCAGCGGTGTCACGCGATGAACTGTACAGCCAGTCATCGGTACGCCTAATTGTAGCGCATCACGCACGGCATGGGGGCCACGAATCGCCGGAATAGGGCGACCATCGCTGAGCGTGTAGGTGTCGACGTTCGTGTCTGGCAGCAGCGCCGGATGCTGGTTGAGCAGGTTGGGCGTCCAGCGCTCAACAAACGTCGCTGGCATAATGCGCATCCAGCCTGCCATGAGCACAAGATCAGGCCGCAGCGGTGCGATGAGTTCCGCGAGCAGCGCAGCCCACGCGCTGCGGTCGGCCCCTTTCGCCAGCGGCACGCAGATCAGGGGGATGCGTGCGCTGAGCGCCCGCTGAATGCCCGCGGCCCGTGGCTGGTCACAGACGACGCCAACAATGCTGGCCTGTAGGTCTCCAGCTCGCTGCGCGTCGATGAGCGCCTGCAGATTGGAGCCGCTGCCTGAGATCATCACGACGAGTCGCAGCGGCATCAGCGCACCCCCTGGACGGCGATGTCGCGGCGCACCTGCATGCCGTCAAAGTGGATTTGGTCCACGGCGGCATAGGCTTTCTGGCGCGCCTGGGCCAGATCAGCCTCCACAGCTGTGATGCCCAGCACGCGCCCGCCGGCGGTCACCAGCGCGCCATCAGCGCGGCGGCGTGTTCCGGCGTGAAAGGCGAGCACATCAGCTGGCAGCGTGTCGAGGCCCTGAATTGGATCGCCGGTGCGCGGAGTGTCGGGATAGTTGGCGGCAGCCAGCACCACGCAGACTGCTGCGCCCGCCTCCCAGCTCAGCTGCACATCCTTGAGCGTGCCGGTGGCCGCGCGCCAGGCTAGATCAACGAGATCGGACTTGAGCAGCGGCAGCAGCGCCTGGGTCTCTGGGTCGCCAAAGCGAGCGTTATACTCCAGCACGCGCACGCCGTCGGGGGTGAGCATCAGGCCAGCGTAGAGGATGCCGCGGTAGGGAATCTGGCGGCTGGCCATGGTGCGCAAGATGGGGGTGAACACGACATCGACCAGCGCTTGCGCCTGATCGGCAGGCAGCAGCGGTGTTGGCGCGTAGGCCCCCATGCCGCCAGTGTTGGGGCCAGTGTCGCCCTCGCCGATGCGCTTATGATCTTGTGCGGCGAGCAGCGGCACAGCATGCTCACCATCGCAGATGGCCAACAGCGAGACCTCGGGGCCGCTGAGTTTTTCTTCGAGGATGAGCCGGGTGCCAGCCTTGGTCGCGGCAACTGTGCTGATCGCGGCGAGCGTTTCGCGATGGTCGGCGGGCACGACAACGCCCTTGCCGGCGGCTAGACCGTCGGCCTTGACGACCCATGTTCCGCCTTGATCGGCGACGAAGGCGTGGGCTGCGGCCGCATCTTCAAAGACATGGTGGGCGGCGGTCGGCACGCCAGCTTCGGCCATGAGCGCCTTGGCAAACGCCTTGCTGCCCTCGATTTGGGCGGCCTGCGAGGATGGCCCGAAGACCGGCACGTCGATGGCCTCGCACACTTCGCTGATGCCAGCGACCAGCGGAGCCTCTGGCCCAACTACGACAAGATCGATCTGCTCACGTGTGGCCAGGCCGACAATACCGGCGGCGTCGCTGGCGTCTAGCTCAACATTAATCCCGATCTCGGCTGTGCCAGGGTTGCCTGGAGCAATCCAGAGCTGCTCGCAGCGTGCCGAGCGGGCCAACTTCCACGCTAGTGCGTGCTCCCGACCGCCTGAACCGACCAAAAGAATTCGCATGAGTTTGTTTCCTATGACTCCAGCTTACACAATGGAGCTGAATCGCGCTGGGCGCGGGCAAGGCTGAGGTGCTCCGCAGCAGCGCCGCGCGGCGCGCGTCCAACACCGTGGCTTGTACTATTCGCCGTTGGATGTTGGCCTCGATTATACTCGATCACATTGACGGATGCGTGGTGGCAGCGTATACTGCCCGCGCACTCATCGTGGAAAGGAACAAGCCATGGCATCGGAGACTCCGCCTGTTGATGTTGCTGCCGTGTTGGCCGAGATACGTGCCAGCGTCGAGCAGCGCCGCGCCAGCATGCCTGCAGCCTTAACCGATGAGCCGGCCCTGAGCGATATCGATCTGCGTCGTCTGCTGAGCGAGGTCGAGGCGACGCGTGTGGTGAGTGTCCACTGGCCGCTGCAGGGCGAGACAGCGCTGCAGCGGGTGATTGCGCTGATTAATAAAGTTGTGCGCCGCTATCTGCGCTGGTATATCAACCCGATTGCCGAGCAGCAAAACGCCGCCAACGATGCGATCGTGCGGGCGCTGCATGGCCTCGTGACCACCGTCGAGGAGCAGCAAGCGCTGATCGCCAGGCTGCGCGCGCGCATTGTGCACCTAGAGCAGTCGCAGGAGCGCTCGCAATCATGACCCCAATCGCCTTGGTGACCCCTTGGTATGGCCCCGACACTCGTGGTGGTGCTGAAAATCAGGCGCGGCAGCTTGCCGCAGCACTCTTGGCCCAAGGCGCTGACCTTGAGGTTTGGACAAGCACCAGCCGCGATGCCTTTAGCCCGCGCACTGCTAGCCACTACCCGCCTGGCCTCAACCTGGTTGATGGCATTGCCGTGCGGCGCTGGCTGCTCGATGAGCCGGGCCTAGGCGTGCCGCCGATGGTCCAGCGCTTGGCGCGTCGGTTGAAACTGCGCCTGCCCCAGCATCCAGCCCACGAGATCAACTTGCTGGCGAGTTTGCCCAACAGCGCCGGCCTCTACGAGCACCTTGTGGCCCATCCCGAGCGCCGCTGTATCTTTATTCCGTATCCGATGGGCCTCTCGTACTGGGGCAGCTTCTTGGCTCAGGGGCGAGCCTACCATGTGCCATGTCTCCACGACGAACCCTACGCCTACTATTCAACCTATAAGGCCATGCTGCTACGCGCCGAGCGCGTGCTGTTCAACAGCGCTCCCGAGCGTGATCTGGCCCTGCGCCTCTATGGTCTGAACCCAGAGCAGGCGGTGGTGGCTGGCGAGGGCATCGACCTCGACTGGGTTGGCGATGCAGGGCGCTTTCAGTCCACAACTGGCATCAGTGGCCCGACGCTGCTCTACGTTGGTCGGCGCGATTTTGGCAAGAATGTCCCGCTGCTGCTCAGCTACTTCCGCGAGTGGAAGGCCCAGACAGGCCGTGAGCTGACGCTGCTGCTGCCGGGGCCGGGCGAGCTGCCCATCCCGCGTGCGCTTGGCGACTGGGTTGTTGATCTGGGATTTCTGGAGCCGCAGGCGAAGCATGACGCCTATGCTGCTGCCACCGTCTTCTGTCAGCCCTCGACGATCGAGAGCTTTTCGATTGTGCTGATGGAGAGCTGGCTGCAGGCCACCCCCGCGCTGGTCAACGCTGCATGTGCGGTGACCAGCGACTTTGCCCTGCGCTCAGGCGGCGGCATACCGTGGGCTGGCTTTGCCGAGTGGGGTGCCGCTCTGGAGCGGCTGCTTGATGATGCGCCGCTGCGCCAGGCGATGGGTGCGGCGGGCCAGCAGTTTGTGCGCCGTGAGTGTCGCTGGGATGCGGTGGCACGGCGCACATTGGCAGCAGTCGGCTAGGCGCGGTGCTCGGCGTAGCGCACGATGCGCAAGAAGTCGGCGGCCTTCAGCGAGGCACCGCCCACGAGTGCGCCGTCGATGTCTGGCTGAGCCATCAGTTCATCGACGTTGTTGGGCTTGACCGAGCCACCGTACTGGATGCGCACGCTGTCGGCGACCTGCTGGTTGCTTAGCTCGGCGAGTGTGTGGCGAATAACGGCGTGCATCGCTTGGGCATCGGCGGGGGTTGCCGTATCGCCGGTGCCGATCGCCCAGACTGGCTCATAGGCGATGACCAACGTTGCCACTTGCTCGGGCTTGAGCAGGCTCAAACATCCGCGCAGCTGGGTTGTGACCACCTCCTCGGCGCGGCCTGCATCGCGCTCCGCTTTCGTCTCCCCTACGCAGACAATCGGCGTCAGCTGATGCTCCAGCGCCGCCTGCACCTTGCGGTTGATCAGCTCATCGCTTTCATTAAAGTACTGGCGTCGCTCGCTGTGGCCCAGAATCACATATGTGCAGCCGATTTCATTGAGCATCAGCGGCGAAATCTCGCCAGTGTAGGCCCCCTGCGGCTCAAAATACATGTTTTGTGCGCCGAGCTTGATCGGCGTGCCATCAACAAGGGGGGCGAGCGCGCCCAAGGCTGTGAATGGTGGGCATACAACAACCTCGCGGTCGCTCAGGTCGGTCAGATCGGCGATCAGGGCCTCGACCAGCTCGACGGCTGCGGGGATCGTCATATGCATCTTCCAGTTTCCAGCCAGCAACGGTGTGCGCATGCAGAACTCCTTTTCAAAATCCAAAGGCGAACAAATCTTTCGCAAACGCGAGATAGGGTAGCACAAACAACAGCCCACCGATTGCCGCCAGCCCGATAAACACAGCCAGATCCCAGTTAAGAATCTTCGCACCATCGATCGGCCCTAGCGGGATGAGGTTAAACACCCCCAGCAAGGCGTTGATTGAGTATCCAAAGTAGCAGATCGACCAAAGATAGATGTTGTCGAGCTGATTGAATAGCGGCAGTCCGATTAAAAAGAAGGCCGCCAGCACAATATTCACCACAGGGCCAGCAGCGGCGATGATACCTGTCTCGCGCTTGGGCAGTCGGCGGTGCCAGACCGCGCCAGGGGCTGCGATCAGAAACCCGGTGAAGGCCAGTAGGATGGAGATGACCAGCATCTGATCGTTGGCCACAAAGTGGGCTTGGCTGCCGAAGCGGCGTGCCATGACGCGATGACCAAGCTCATGCAGGATGATACCGGCTCCGGCGGCGATGGCCATCGTGATCGCCACAAACGTCAAGCTTGTATAGGCTGTGAAATCACTGTTGCGGTAGAGTAAGGTAAAGGCAATCGTGGTGCCGACCCAAGCCTTCGCAAACTCCAAAAGCTCGTTGCGTGGTGGCCCAATCTGGGCGGCCGGGTCAAAACCTTGTGGTAGCATACAATCTCCTACGCCTGCTAGCTGCGGCTAGCTTATAGCTGTGCTGTCGTTTGTGGCGGCTGCACGCATTGCTCAATGCTGGCGGCGCTCACGCTTGGTGTGGGTGCAGGTGCAAAGTGCGCCAAAAACTCGACGTTGCCCTCTGCGCCGGTGATCGGCGAGCGCGTCAGCTGGGCCATCGCGAGGCCGAGGCGCGCTGCCTGCTCTTGAACGTGCGTGAGCACCATGTGATGGATGGCTGGATCACGCACGATGCCGCCTTTCCCAACATGCTCTGGGCCGGCCTCAAACTGCGGCTTGATCAGCGCCACAATCCAAGCCGTTGGTGTAAGCAGCCGCTGCATGGCAGGGAGTACAAGCGCCAGTGAGATAAAGGATACATCAACAACGCCGCAGTCGGCTTGCACAGGCTCGGCTGTCGCTGCATCTGCTGGTAGCGCCTCAAGATAGCGAATATTGGTGCGCTCTAGGACCACAACTCGCGCATCCTGGCGCAGCCGCCAGTCAAGCTGACCATAGCCCACATCAACAGCATACACACGCCGCGCCCCGCGCTGCAGCAGCACATCGGTAAAGCCACCAGTGCATGCACCAACGTCAAGCCCCACAACATCGCTAGGATCAAGCTGAAAAGCGTCCAGGGCATGGGCAAGCTTCAGGCCGCCGCGCCCGACATACGGCAGCGACTGACGGATGTGGATTGGCACAGCCGGATCGACCAAGAGGCCAGCCTTGACATGCGGCTGGCCCTCGACCTGCACTGCTCCAGCCATAATTAATGCCTGCGCCTTGGCGCGACTGGGCGCTAGCGCACGCTGGACGAGAACCACATCGAGCCGTTGTTTTTTCATAGCGGTGCTATTCCTGTAACACAGATGGACCGTACTAGCGTATAGTTGACAGATTCTACAGCCATGATACCATTCGAGCTACATGCGTCAAAATTCCATACGGGCACCGAAGAGGTGCATACTGTTGCTAGCTTGCGGGCTAGCCGGCTTGCGTTTAGACGCAGGCCATCGTTCTGATGGGAAGAGGCATTGCTGGCATGATTAGCTGTGTATCTATCTTAGGTGGAGAGCTGCCTGCTATCCAAAACACATTTTGTGGAGGAGTGTTATGAACATCCGTTCTCGCCGTATTCAGCGCCTAAGTTCAATGGTGCTAATGTTGATACTACTTGTATCGCTAGCGCAAGGAGCCTTTGTTGCTCAGGCGCAGCCATTAGAGGCTCAGGTAGCGTCTACTCTGATCGACTCACCCCAGCCCAACGCGAGCGTTGGGGCATCAACCAAAACCTCAGCGGCGGCTCCATCGACCCCAATGACAGCTACAACCACGCTGATTGATCGTGTGGTTGAGACCGACCAGCCAGCGCACGTGCAGCCAACTGCGCAGCCGCTTGTGCCCCCAGCAGCACAGCCTGCCGCGAGCGCTCCAGCCCTACCAGCGGATATTCACGTGGATACCAGTAAGCTTGCCATTGCGGTTAGCCCGCAGATTCGTCCAGGCGACGTGGTGAGCTACACATATATCTATACCAATACAACTGGTGCACCGCTAGAGAATTTAGTCTTGCGGACAACATGGAGTGACTTTAACTATACTGAGACTACTGGGAAAGTGCTGTTCTGTGCGCTGCCCGCAACCGAGTGTGGGTTTATCCCTGAAAGTGTTGTGGGGCCACAGGTCACATTTATCCAGCGTAGCTCAGGAACGGGTGGTATCGGGCTTGAGTTCTCAATTGGCAGCCTGGCTCCCAATCAACGTGGGAGCTTTGTTGTGCGGCTTAATGCTTCACTGAAGACGATTCCGCTGGCTGAACGTGATCCCTTGCGACCGGCTGGCTCGGCCGTATTGACCGAGGGTGGCCAAAATGCTGTTCAGGCTACCAACTCCTCAACGCTGATGGGGCCGCTGTTTATCATCGAAAAAACGGCAGCGCCGAACTTAAAAATCTTTCCGCTTGAGACGGGCACGTTTACGATTACGCTCAAGAATATGAGCCGTATTGATGCGATCAATGCTACCAATACAGTGCTCACCGATGTTGTGCCAATCGCCAGCGAGTATGTCGCAGCCACTGGCAATCCCGATGTCTCATCCTCGGCGGTGACATGGAATGTAGGGTCGCTGCCAATCGGTGCGAGCGTTCAGTACACCGTAACGTATCGGCGGCTTGATGTGTACCCGTCGAATCGTAACTGTCTCTCGATGGATAATAAGACCTACTATGTTACTAGCGCAGAAATGCCTGTTGTCAACAGCTCGCGAACAGCGATCTATGGTAAAACAGCCACGATCGGGGTTGTTCTTCCTTTAACGCTGATGCCCGCCGCATACAGTCCCAATAATATTATTTATGGACAGTACACCACGGTCACGCTCAAAGTTCGCAGCAACTGGGAGCAGCCGCTGACCGGCGTGCGGCTTGAGTATGATATCCAAGATAATGCTAGCTATGTGAGCGGGTCGGCGATACCTGCGCTCTCGACAGACCCTTCACCACCGAACGGAACAGCCGTCTGGACGTTCGATATGCCGGCCGCTTCGAGAACCGAGTACCAAGAGCGTATATTCACACTGCGCCTGCAGGCGGGGTATCAGTCCGACTTGGTGGGCAGCGCGCACCTTGTTGTGCCAAGCCCTGTGCCTGCGGCGTGTAGCAGCGTGCCAGTGGAAGTGAAAGTTAATCTTAAGCCGCGCTTGGTTGTGTCACTCACATCGCCAGCAACTGATCAGATGATTTCGACGGGGGTCTACTCGGTTCGCAGGGGCGATAGCTTCCCCATGACCATCATGATTAATAATCTTGCGCCTATCGATGCTGCGCTTGATCGTGTGTGGCTGAATTTTCCCACCGAAAGCGACGCAAACTTTAGCTATGTGGCTGGCTCGGCGGTGGTGGCTGGCGCGGCGCGTGAGCCAGATACTGTCGTCAATGGGTCGGCGGGCAAGATCGAGTGGGTGGGTGGCATTGTGGTGCCAGCCAACGGTACTGTCATTATCACATTCAACATTTTGGTGGATGCCGGCAGAGACTATATCAACTACTGCTTTTACGCCTTAGCCGAGAAAGATCCCGAGTCGATAGATGTCAGTGGCAGTAAGAATCGGTTGTGCTTAAAGATCAACCCCAATATCACCATGACCAAGACGGCCGATGTGGCTTCAGCCGGGCCAAATGACATGGTGGAGTTTACCTTGACGCTCACCAATAATGAGCTGACCGACTACATCGCGGGTATTGTCGATTACCTGCCCACGCGTATGGTCTATGATCATACCGTCAGTGGCTACTCCCTGACACCAACTGTGACTGGTTCTAGGGTGTATTGGCCTGTCGTCAATGTTTCCCCCGGTGAGACGATTCAAGTAGTCTTTGTGGCGCGGATATCCACCACTGCGTGCGTTCCTGCCGATCTGTTCAATGAAGCAGTGTTCGATGTTGATCAAGGTACCATTATTCATTTTGTTCCGCCTGTCGGAGCAACTGTGAGCCTGGTCTGCGATAATGCGTTTGTGCGCTATCGCTTGGACCCCGAGCGGCCTGTGGTCGGTCTGCGTGATCAGTTCTTCTACCGCATCTCGCTACAAAATCTTGACGATACCCTCTCTTCTGGCACAATGGCTGTGACCATGATCCTGCCTTTAGATTTTGAGTATGTTGGGATTGCCCCCGGATCGCCTATCCAGACTGCGCCAACGCAAGCGGTTGAGCCTGGTGGTGCTGTGCGCCTCAACTGGCTACTGGACTCCGTTGCCCCTGATACAACCGCTCAGGTCTTGGTGCTTGTGCGCTCGTCGCAAACGGTGGTCAGCAATATTCAGGCTTTGATGTATGCAACCGGCGTGGCGGCCACCACTGACTGTATCGGCACCTGCCTGATGCAAGAGTACAATGGTCAAACGATTAACATGGCCGCCCCCAAGATCAATGTGGCCGCATTGATTACGTCGGAGCCGGTGCTGGATAACACGGCGTGCGCTGTGCCTGGTGATCGGCGCACCTATCGTGTGACGCTCTATAACACCAATGTGCATAACTATCCGCAGACAGATGTGACTGTCCGCTTACCCATTGGTCTGAAGTATATTGGCACTACAGGCCGACGTGTGCCAATGGCGCTGCCACAGGCTGATGGCTCGACCCTGCTGCGCTGGTACAACCTTGATGTGCCTGCAGAGACTGGCGGCAACGCCGGCCAAATTTTCATGGAGGCCCAGATCGAGGTTGGCAATACGTGGGCTAACTTGCAAACAGCTGTTGACGCGACGACGCCCTACGGCATCATTCCACGCAAAGAGGGCGTGGAAGAGCCAACAATTCGGCTCTGCCCAACGTCTCCATCACTGTCTAAGGCGGTTGCATCGCCAATCGGCGAGGTGGGCGACGATATGATCTACCAGATTGTCATCGCCAATCCTAACTTTGAAACAATCACGGCCTCGGTGCGCGATGTGCTCCCGGCTAATATGTCGTTTGTGAGCATGGTGCAGGGCGATCAACCGACCATTAGTGGTGGCACGCTAACGTGGAATGTGACGGTGCCAGCGCGGGTTGATCCGCCGACTGGCTCGCCGATCTATGGCTCGGTGGTCTTGATCTTCAAAGCGCGGATTGACTCGGCCGATACTGCGTTTACCACGTACACGAACACCGCCGAGATCACGCAAAGCTCTGTGGCGATCGATATACAACACGCCGCAGCAACCTATACGATCCCCATTAAGTCGTATATTCCGCTGCTGCCATACACGCCGATTCAGCCCTAAGCGCAACCCTGCTAGGCTAGATCAAGCAACCCGCGCGATGGGGGATTTCCATCGCGCGGGCTTTCTTTAACCGGCAATGCGCCGCCCAACCCGCGCTAAAATTTGCGCAACCACCCCTGGTGCAAAGCGCTGCACCCCGGTGATTAGCCGATAGTGCCAGCTAATGACTTGCTGGCGCTGTGGATGTTCGATCAGCCGCATCACCGCCAGTGCAACTTCGTCTGCAGTCAGCTCTGGGCCTGGCCGCAGACGGTCGTCTGGGCCGCCGCGCGACGCTCGTCGACTGAAGTCGGTGGCTACAAAGCCTGGGTTAAGTAGCACAACGTCGATGCCATGCGCTGCTACTTCACTGTGCAGGCTTTGGGTGAATCCATCAAGCCCAAACTTCGTCGCACTGTAGACGCTGGTTGTGGGCATGCCAATGCGTCCTGCAACTGATCCGATATTAATGATTGTCCCGCTACGCTGTTGGCGCATGAGCGGCACTGCCGCATTGCTGCACCAAATAACCCCAAGGAGATTTGTCTCGATCTGTTGCCGCACCTCGTCTGGATCGAGCTGACCAACAGGATTACTGAAGCCTAAGCCGGCATTGTTGATGAGGATGTCGAGACGGCCCCACTGCTCCTGCGCACGCTGGATTAGCCGCTGGCACTGCGTAGCGTCGCGCACATCGGTGGGCTGGATCAGCGCCTGACCACCAAGGGCTACAACTTCGCGGGCGACACGCGCAAGTGCGCTCTGGTTGCGTGCGGCAAGCACAACCTTGGCGTTAGCTCGGCCGAGATGCCGAGCAACCGCTGCACCAATCCCGCTCGACGCGCCGGTAACAAGCGCCACCTGATCCTGTAGGCTCATGATGCGCTCTGCTCGGCTATGCGCTGGCGCAGGTCCACAATCTCCAGCTCAATGTCTTTGATGTAGCCAGCCAGCCAGCTTGGGGCAGCGCTGCCAAGGGTACTTTGGCGCATCCGCAGTCGGCGCAGCTCGCGCTCATGCTGGCGCAGCTGCTCGGGCAGGGACATTTCAGGTGGACTCTGCAGCGGCTCGGCGAGCTGGTCTTCGCTGATCTCCTCAAGGTGGGCAAGCACAATCTCGCTGATTACATCGCTGATCTCCTGACCGCGCTGGCGGCACAGGCGCTCTAGCCGATCGCGCTGCTCGACTGGCAGCGTGACCCGACACTGTAGTGACCAGTATCCATCACTCATACATCCTCCTGTTCAAAACTACGCTCGTCGGCCATTGGCCATGCAGCAAGCACAACAAGCATCCACCAGACATAGAATACATCACCACCGAGCATGGTTTGATCAACCATTCCATGCAGCGTGAGCTGGGTTAGCAGCGCTAGCGCGGCCCATGACCACATACTGCGGCGCTGGTGCCACAGTCGCCAGCCGCTGCTCCCGATGAGCACTCCAACGACCACTAGCCCAGCTAGCCCAAGCTGGAGCCATACGTCAAGCACAAGGTTATGCGGGTGCGCCAGAGTGAGAAAGCGCAGCTGTGGGATGTTAAATCGCTGTGCATCGAGATAGGCGAACTGATCCAGCCCTGAGCCTTGCCACGGTGCAGCTTGGATGGCGTTCCAGGCCCCGGTCCAGATCTCTTGGCGGGCCGAGCCGGTATCTTCGTTTAAGCGCAGCACGCGACCGAGCAGCTCCGGCCGCAGCAGCGCTACAGCAAGGCTAACGCTGGCTGCACTACCGCCTAGGCCCAGGATAACACGCCAGCGCTGGGTCAACAGCAGGCTGCCTGCGCCGACAAGCGCTACACCAAGCCAAGCCCCGCGTGTAAAGGTGAGCAGCGTGCCCAACGCGAGTGCTGGCAGCACAAGCCGGGCGGCACGCTGCTGTGGTCCAGCGCTACGCCACGCTGCCAGCGCTAGCGCAACAGCGCACGCTGCTCCTAGCTCGACGCCGAGCGCTGTTGAGCTAGGCAGAATGCCGATCATGCGCGGGATGCTGCCGGTGGCCCAGCGCCCCTCCCCAAGCGTAAACCGCACAATGCCATCGGTGGCAATCCATGCCTGCATGCCGGTGAAGGCCCAGATCAGCTGTGATCGGCGCACATAGCCATGGTGCAGGAGCACAAGCAGAGCCACTGCCCATAGCGCTGGCTCTATGATCGTTCGGCGCAGCTCGCGCAGTGCGACGCGCTGCTCGACCAACAGCGGCGCTGTGAGACTGAGCGCTCCGGCGGCGATCACCCCCACGCTAAGCAACCCAGCCCAGCTGTAGCGTCGCCATAGGCTGCTTGCCCAGCCAGCTGGCGGTCGCCACCCGCGCTGCCAAGCCCAACAAGCATGCAGCGCCAAGCCTAGTCCGCAGATCCCAAAGAGCGTTTCATTAAGGGGGAAGCTCAGCTCGTTCAGCGTGCGCGGGCGGTAGTACAACGGTACGCTGATCAGCGGCAGCACCCCCGTCAGCCCTGGTCGCCAGGCCACGAAGCCGACGAGCAGCGCGGCACTAAGCAGCGCCAGCGGCAGCCATGGCAGCATCCACCACAGGCCAAGTAGCACAATTGCACTGAGCGTGCGCCAGCTGCCAAGCTGCGGCAGCAGCGTAAGTCCAGCCAGCAAGAGGAGACCGTAGCCCAAGAGCGTAACGAACGCTGCTATGCCGATCTCTGTGCTGGTCGGCTGGTGGGCTGATTGCGCTTGCTTAGCTTGGAGCGTATCCGCATAGGTGTCGAGGAGCTGGCGATAGGTTGCGTCAAGCTCGCGCAGCTGGCGCAGCGCATAGGTCGAGCGTCCGATCTCGGTTGCGGCCTGAACTTGGGCGTCGAGCGGACCACTGCGCAAGATCATGGCGCGCTGAGTGAAAAAGTTTGCATCAGGTGGGTGCCAATCGAAGCGACCGCCGATCGGTGGTGGGTAGAGCTTGAGATGTTCGACAATTGGCCATGTGGCAGGACGGAGTGTTTCTGCTAAAGGGCCAAGGTCGCGGGTGCGCGCCATAAGCGCAGCATCGTAGCTCTGTAGCGCTTGGCGCTCGGCGGCGGCGCTGCTGGCGACGGCAGCTAGCAGATCAGCATCGGCGGCCAGGCTCTGGGCCGACTCCTGGCGCTTGGTGGGTGTCAGCTCGGGCAGCAGCGCGCCTCGGCGCTCAAAGTCGCCGCGTGGGCCATCAAGGATGCTGGCGCTGGAGGTGGCCTCAAGGCGCAGGGCGGCCTGGGCTTCAACCTGTTGGTGCGCCTGCCGTACCGCCTGCTCACCTGCGTTGGTATTCGCAAGCGGTGGTAGATAGCCTATCCAGGTCCACAGCGCTAGCCCAAGCACCAGCAGGCCAAATGCTTGTCCGCTGCGGGTTTTAAGCTGGCGCTGGATTGTGCTCCAATCGACAAGTGCAGTGTGCATCAGTGGCCTAGCCGCTCGACGCTATGCTGGCGTGGCTGCCAGTGCGCCTGCCATGAGCCAAACTGCTTAAGCAGCTGCTGGGCTTCATCATGCAGGGCTGCCATATGGCTCTCTTGCGCTTGCAACTGCTGCGTAAGCTGGTTGATGACCAGGCGGCTATCGCCGTAGATCTGCAGATCTATCTGGTGCGCATGAATCTGCTGGTGGCTATGCAGTGCTTGCAGCGCCGTGATCAGCGTGCGATACTCAGCTTGCGTGTTGGTCATGACGTGCTCGAAGCTTAGGCGCGTTGCTGGTTCGATGTGCTGATCAATCTGGAGGTGGTACGATCCGTAGCCCGGGCCAGGATTGCCGTGTGATCCGCCATCGAACACGAGGATAACGCTGACGGGCTTCGCGACCTGCCGGGCGAGCACCCCAGCGATATCAGGTGGCGTCCAGTTGGCTGGCTTGAGAATTTTACCATCGGCGCGGCGTGGGCCGGCGACCTTGGCCATGTTGGCCTGCTGCACGACAGCGAAGACAGCATCGGCATCGATGCCATAGGCGACGCACAGACCGTATGTCACATATAATACATCAATCGCCTCCCCGGCGATGGCGGTCAGGTCGTTAGCAGCAACCGCGTTAAGCAGTTCGTTGAACTCTTCGTGTAGCAGTGTTTGGCGGAGCGCGACAACCTCGGCTGGCGGCAGCGTTGGCTCAGCAGGGCCAGGGTTGCCGATGGCGTGGTGAAAGGCGCGAACTGCCTCAAAGTGGGTGAGATCCATGAACACATCCTCTAATCCTGAGACGGAAAAAGACGAATCGCACGGGCCACAGTATCATGTGCCGTCACTGTTTGGTGAAGCGACGGACCTGCTTAGCGGTGTGGGTGCCGATGGTGTGCTCCTGACCAGCAAAGAGGGGTACTGCCCGCGCTGTGGCTCGACGCTGCTGAAGCCAACCTTTGCCACGAGCTGGGGGGTTGGGCGTCAGCATCGACTTGCACGTGTTGATACCTGCGCAAGCTGCAATGCGCGCTATCGGCTTGACCCGCGCACGCTGTACGGTCCGCTGCGGCCTGCGGAGATTATTATATTTGTAGTGGTGGTGCTTGTGATCATCGCCCTCGTGATCATCTAAAATACAAATGCCAGCGGTCATGGTGGCCGACTGACACTTGAAGACACGCACACATTATGCAGGTTGATGGTTGTGCAGCTGTACGTGGTTAGATTTACTTGGATTCTTTATTTTCCGTGCCTGCTTGTGCGTCTTCATCGCGCAGCCCGCGGCGGAATTCGCGAATACCGCGACCCATTGAGCCGCCAAGATCGGCCAAGCGTGATGCGCCAAATAATAACACCAGGATCGCTAAGATGATGAGCAGTTCAGGTACACCTAATCCGAACATGAGTTTGCCTCCTTGAAGATCCGCCCTGTTTGCACATGGCTGATTTTATTATACTACATTATGGCGAGCGCGAGCTTTAATCGACAAGTGCCAAGCGTAATCCTTGGCTATAGTACTTTGATGGTAGACGCTGCGCAGTGTTGATCTCCTTCTCTCTTGTTGTTGTTTCTTGACCTGATCTGATCGATCTAAAATTTGGTTGACGGACCGAGTACTGTGTGCGATAATAGCAATACTTAAAAATGTCTGGAAGGCCCAGACTGTAGGCAACATGAAGTTTGGACTGATCGCGTTGGCGGCTTCACCTCCACTATTTCCAGAAAAGAATTTCCGCGAGCACGTCTTCTGCGACCTCCGTTGCGTGGGCGCATTTTTTGTTGCCCTCTCCTCAGCTAAAGAAAACGATCGGTATGAAACAACATATTCGTCCGACTTATCCATTTAGCGCCCTGGTTGGCCAGGAGCGTCTCAAGCAAGCGCTGCTGTTGAATGCCGTCAATCCACGGATTGGTGGTGTGCTGATTCGCGGTGAGAAAGGCACAGCTAAATCAACAGCTGTGCGTGCGCTGGCGCGGCTGCTCCCAACCATCCAAGTTGTTGCTGACTGTCCGTATAGTTGCCCACCAGATCAGCCCGAGCGGATGTGTGCGCAGTGCCGCGAGCGCTTCGAGGCGGGGGCAACGCTGCCGGTGGTTGAGCGTCCAACGCGGCTGGTTGAGCTGCCGGTGAGCGCCTCCGAAGATCGCTTGGTTGGCTCGCTTGATCTTGAGCATGCGCTTGTCGAAGGTCAGCGGCGCTTCGAGCCTGGGCTGCTTGCTCAGGTTAACCGGGGCCTGCTGTATGTCGATGAGGTCAATCTGCTCGATGATCATCTTGTCGATATATTGCTTGACGCTGCAGCGATGGGGGTCAACACCGTCGAGCGCGAAGGTGTGTCGGTCTCACATCCAGCCCGCTTTATCTTGGTTGGCACGATGAACCCTGAGGAGGGCGAGCTGCGCCCGCAGCTGCTTGATCGCTTTGGTCTCGTGGTCGAGATCGCTGGACTGCAAAATGTGCGCGATCGTGTTGCCGTGGTGCAGCGGCGCATGGCCTATGAGTCCGATCCAGTTGGCTTTGCTGAGCACTGGGATGCTGCCGAGCACACTATCACCGAGCAGGTCGCT
Source organism: Herpetosiphonaceae bacterium (assembly GCA_013538855.1). Taxonomy (GTDB): domain Bacteria; phylum Chloroflexota; class Chloroflexia; order Chloroflexales; family Herpetosiphonaceae; genus OHK22. Next base: position 29,076 of record JABXJS010000188.1, on the reverse strand, counting down.
GCTGCCAAGGCGCTGCTGCCGCAGGTGCAGATCACGGCGCAAGATATCGCCGCTGTGGCGATGCTGGCGCTAGAGCTACAGGTCGATGGCCACCGCGCCGATCTTGCCATCCTCGAGACAGCGCGCACTGTTGCGGCCCTCGCTGGTCGCACAAGCATTTCGCTGAACGATATTCGCGATGCTGCGCAGCTTGCGCTGCCGCACCGTATGCGGCGGCAGCCTTTCAGCGAGGTGCAGCTCAATGAGGCCCAGCTCTCTGATGTGCTGCAGCGCGCTGCCGCCCAGCGCGAAGGCTTCGACAGCGGCCTAGATGGGGTTGAGTCGCCAAAAAAAGCCTAACCCCGTCGGAGGACGCTGAGCCAGCCAGCGAGGCTGGCGACGATACACCACCGACGGGGTCGCCCAAAGGGGCACCACCGCCAACCAGCAGCGAGGCCCAAGGTGGTGAGGGCAAGATCTTTAATATCAATCAGGAGTTTCGCCCACGGCGGCTGGAGACGCAGGCGGACTCAATTCGGCGCAAGGCGGCTGGTCGGCGCACGCGCACGCGCACCGAGCGCAAGCAAGGCCGCTATATTGCTAGTCGGCTACCGCGTGGCCAAGTGAATGATGTCGCCTTTGATGCAACACTACGCGCGGCCGCGCCGTTCCAGCGCGAGCGGCGGCGACCACACATCAAGCGCGCTGTTATTCTGAAGCGCAGCGATCTGCGCGAGAAGATTCGCGTGCGGCGGACGCGCAACGCGGTGTGCTTCGTGGTCGATGCGAGCTGGTCGATGGCGGCCGAGACGCGTATGCAGGCCACAAAGGCAGCGGTGATATCGCTGCTCCGCGATGCCTACCAGCGCCGCGATCTGGTTGGCCTCGTAAGCTTCAGTCGTGATCGGGCAACTGTGCTCTTGCCGCTGACCAACAGCGCCGAGCTGGCACAGCGCCGTCTGCGCACAATGCCCACTGGCGGCAAGACGCCGCTAAGCCGTGGTATGCTCTTGGGCTTTGAAGTGCTCGCGCGCGCCCGCGCCCGTGATCGTGAGATACTGCCGCTGATGGTGCTGCTGACCGATGGCCATGCGAATGTCGCAATGACGAACATGCCCCCGCAGCAAGAGGCCTATCAGCTGGCCGATTTTATCGCCGCCCAGAAGATCCCGGCGGTTGTGATCGATACAGAGCTACCAAACTTCTACCGAGGATTGGCGAAAGAGCTCGCTGATCATCTAAACGCTGCATACTACCAGCTCGAAGAATTAAATGTCGGCCTAGCCGAGTTAGTTCGCTCGCAGCTGGAAACTGTCCATATTGATCGTTGAGTAGGAAACGCCTAGTTACCACAATGGAGGCCGCAGGAATGACGGACGAGTCGCAGACTCAGCAGGGTCAGTCGGAAAAGTCGGAAGGAATGGTCGAGAAATTGGTGGATGCCGCCAAGGCGACCAGCGAACGGATCGGCGACATGGTTGAAGATGTTGCCGAAAAACTGGAAGATGTTGTCGAGGAAGTGGCTGAGCGCATCGGTCTCAAAGATGATGACGATGACGATGACAACGACACTGATGACGACGCCAAGAGCGATGTCAGCAGCGCCGCTCCCGCTGCTGACAACACAGAGGCTACCGCCGCGGCTCCGGCGGAGGCCGAAGCTGCCTCAGAGCCTGAAGCAACGACTGCTGCACCTGTCGAGACGACATCCGCTGCGGCTGCCGTTGCCGAGGCCGAGACGAGCGCCGCTCCCGCTGCTGAAGCCGAGACGAGCGCCGCTCCCGCTGCTGAAGCAGAGGCTCCTGAAGCCCCCGCTGCTGAGGCCGAGGCGAGCGCCGCTCCCGCTGCCGAAACAGCAGACAGCGAAGAGGGCGCGGTATTCGAGCCAACTCAGGACGACGACACAACCGTGCCGCGCCGCTTGAACGATCTTGAGCCAGGCATGGAGCTTGAGGGCCGCGTTACGAGCACCGCGCTGTACGGCGTGTTCGTCGATATCGGCGTGGGCCGCGACGGCCTGGTGCACATCTCTGAGATGAGCGATCAGCGCATTGAGTCGCCCACCGATCTCGTGCAGATCGGCGATACGGTTAAGGTGCGCGTCAAGAGCGTCGATCCAGAGGCGCGCCGCATCAGCTTGACCATGCGCTCCAAAGGCGATGGCGAGCGCCGTCGCCGCGGTCCCCGCCGCCCCGAGATCGATCATGATCGCCTCGGTGAGTTGAATCCAGGCGACCTGGTCGATGGCACCGTCAACGGTATTGCACCGTTTGGTGTGTTCGTTGACATCGGGGTTGGTAAAGACGGCTTGGTGCATATCTCCGAGCTGTCGGATAGCCGCGTCGAGCGCCCAGAGGACGCTGTGCAGGTCGGCGAGAGCCACACGTTCCGCGTGCTGGAGGTTGACGCCGAAGGACAGCGCATTAGCCTAAGCCTGCGCCGCGCTCAGGAAGGCTATCAGGAGCGCTCGCGCTCACGCCGCCGTGAGGTTAACCTGGATGCGATCGCTCCAGGCATGATCCTCGATGGTACTGTCAGCGGCATTGCGCCGTTTGGTGCCTTCGTGGACTTGGGCGTCGGTCGCGATGGCCTCGTGCACATCTCTGAGCTAAGCGAGGGCCGCGTTGGCAAGGTCGAGGACGTCGTTACCGTCGGCGATCAGGTCAAGGTGCGTGTGCTCGAAGTCGATCCCGGCTCGAAGCGCATCAGTCTTTCAATGCGCCTAGAGGTGCCGGTCGGCCCCGTCTCAACCTCCGGCTCCTCGCGCTTGGATCGTGACTGGACGAACCCAGCCCTGCGTGGTGAGGAGCGCTCTGATGACCGTCAGCCGCGCAAGGGCCGCCGTGGCGATCGCCAGGATCGCCCAGCCCGCGAGCCAGAGGTCTATACCTTCGGTGCAGAGGAAGAAGAAGAGGATTACAGCGGTAACGCGACCCTCGACGATCTGCTGTCGAAGTATAGCCCCGAGTACGCCGAGCCTGGGCGCTCCAGCCGCCGCACTCGTCGCTATGAGCGTGACGAGGAAGAGGAGGACGATGGCGAAAGCCGCGAGTCCCGCGCGCGCCGCGATGCAATCCGCCGTACCCTTCGCGATCACGAAGAGTACTAGTGCTGGTGCACGCTAAGCTCGCTCGTCGTCTTGGCTTGATGTAAGCTGTGCGAGCTTGGTTTGCAGCTCTATCACCGGTGAGTAAGCTACTCACCGGTGATATGTTTAAGTAAACAGGAATGTGGTAGAATCAGCCCGCGCTTGGATGGGTTGGAGGTGATATGCGCGGATTAAGGCTCGTGTGGGCATCGATAGTCGGCTGGTTTGTCGATACATTGCTTACACTATTGATTGTCGGTACACTCTTTGCCATACTCCATATCGAAAGCGATAAAGAATTAGTTTTTTCCAATCCGTGGCATGTTATCGTCGGTATCATTCTGCCTGTGCTGATGACCGTTATCGGTGGCGGTGTCGCTGGCGCGCTGGCAAGTGACGATGCCTTCGAGGCCGGTGCGCTTGTTGGCGGCTGGGGCCTGGTGCTGCTGCTGCTCGATGGTGTTGATCAAACTGATCGCTATGGCCTCGTGTGGATTGTTGCGCAGTGTGTCGCTGTTGTGGCGGCTGGTCTAGCCGCTACGCTTGTGGCCCGCTGGCGACGACGAGTAAAGTAGACATAAGAGGTGGTGATGAGCCAATCGTCGCGCGCTGTTCTGGCGCTGATACCCGATATGATGTTCGGCACCCGTGTTCGCGATGTGCTCCAGCAGCTCGGCTACACGCCGCTGGTGTTTGAAACCACCGCTGCGGCCCAAGCTGCGCTCCAGCCTGATCTCGCGCTGGTGATCCTTGATCTGCGGGGGCCGATCGATGCAACTGCCGCCTTTGTCGCCCAGATTAAGGCGTTTGATGCCACGCTGCCTGTGCTCGCGTTTGGCTCACACGTTGATGTGGCCCGCCAACAGGCGGCCCGCCAGGCTGGCTGTGATCGGGTGGTGGCCAACTCGAAGTTTAGCAGTGATCTACCACTGCTGGTCGAAGCGCTTGCACGCAGCGAGCGCTAAGGACTTTTAGTCTTGGTTAAAAAAACGTCATGGTTAATGTACAATAGGACGATAGTACGGCCCACGTAGCTCGCTGCACCTTCACTTGCCTGAAGGTACGACTCGAACGCCGGTAGTTATTTTCAGTTTGGAGGCTGTCCCGATGACGAATCCTACACGCAATCCCGCCATTGTCTTGGTGGAAGATGAACCAGATATCCTCATCATCCTTCATCGCATTATGCGCGACCTTACCGGCGGCTACGATATTGTGACCGTCAACAGTGCTCAAGATGCTCTTGATGTGCTGACCGACCGCTCATGCCCGCTGCTGATCACCGACCACAATATGCCTGGCATGACCGGCACCGAGCTGACGCAAAAGGTCAAGACGGATTATCCCGAAACCCGCGTAATCATCATTACAGCCTACGCCACCCCCGAGGTCGAGCGCACAGCACGCTCTGCGGGCGTCGATTACTTCTTGACCAAGCCCTTCTCGCTCGATCGCCTTGAGCAGATCATCAAAGAAGTGCTGGGGCGCGCGTGAGCGTTGGTCTGTGGCAAACTCCGGCGGAGCCTGCCGTTGAAGCGGTGAACACCGTGGTCATCGGCGCTGGGCTGATCGGGGCCTACCTAGCTGCACGGCTCGCGCAGGCTAATCAGCGGCTGGTTGTTCTCGATGCCCGCCATGTCGCTGGCGGGGCCTCTGGGCGCAACGGCGGTCTGCTGCTCACCGGCATCGCCCACTCTTACGCGGCGGCCTATCAGCAGTATGGCCACGCGACCACGCGGGCGCTGTGGCAGGTGACGCTGCGCAACCGCGAGGCGATGATCGCCACCGCGCAACGTTTGGGCACGCCGGTGCGCCGCTGCGGCTCAACGATCTTGGCATGTAGCGATGCAGAGTCCGAGGAGCTGCGCGAGTCGGTGGCACTCATGCACGCCGATGGCTTCACCGACGCCGAGTGGCACGCCGATGATCCACTTAACCGCGGCTTCCTTGGCGGCATTGTCAATGCTGCCGATGGGGCTATTCAGCCGGCACTGCTGACCGCCGCCCTACTGCGCGAGAGTGGCGCTCAGCTGATCTCGGCCTGCGAGGTCTATGCGCTCGAGTCACAGGCCAATGGCGTGCTCGTGCGCGCTCGCGACCATGCCTTTTTGGCCCAGCGCGTCGTGCTGGCGACCAACGCCTGGACGCCGCTGCTGCTGCCGGAGTTCGCCGATCTGATCGTGCCTGGGCGCGGCCAGGTCTTCGCCACCGCCCCTGCACCACCTGTGCTCCAGCACTCCGCCTACTGCGATTATGGATTTGTGTACTTCCAACAGACTCCGGACAAACGCTTTGTGCTTGGCGGCTACCGCAATCTGGCCTTTGAGCAGGAGCGCACGTACGCCGATCAGACGACGGCGTTGATTCAGGAGCAGCTGGAGGCGTTCTTGGCGCGCTACTTCCCCGAGTTGGTCGCTGTGCCGATTGAGCGGCGCTGGTCAGGCACAATGGCCTTCACGAGCGATGGGCTGCCGCTCGTCGGGCGCTTGCGGCGCGATGAGCGCATCGCCTTTGCCGTCGGCTTCAACGGCCATGGCCTTGGCCTCGGCATTATGGCCGCCGAAGAGCTGCTTAGCGAGCTAGCAGGCGGCACAGCCGAGCTATTTATGGCCCGCAGGCTGATGGGGGCTGCGCTCTAGCTCCTGCCCTACCGATGGTACACAACGGCCTGCGCTAAATCTCAGATTAGCGCAGGCCGTTGCTATTTAACCTAGCATCTACATGGAACGCCGCTGCCCCTAGCGCCTACTCGAACAAAACGGCGCGGCTCACGGCATCAGGGTGCGGGCTGGCGTGGCGCGACTTGGGCGGCGGCACAGGCGGCGCGATGGGTGCTGAGCAGGCGGCTGAGTGAGTGCGCGTGCATCAATCAGCTGGCCATGGGCTGGTTGGCGCAGAATACCCCGCCTAGCGTGGGCGTGATAGCTTACGTTTCTTCGTCGATAAAGGCCACGTGGCGAAAGGTGGTCTGCTCCTCGATGCTGGCACCGAGCGCGCCGATGATCAGGCCCACGATTGTCACCGTGCCAGCCAGGGCGAGATTCTGATGCCAGTCCAGCACGGTGATGGCGGTCCAGCGGGCGGCCAGCACCTCGGGCATAACCCAGATGATGCCGAGCGAGAGCAGGATCAGCGTGAGCGCCATCGAGAGCATCGCGCCAAGCACGGTGAGCACAATCGCCAGATCGGTGACCACGACCTGCTCGGTGAGCCGCTCACGGGTGCGGCGAGTCAGCAGGCGCTGGCGGGTGACCACAAAGGCGGTGGTGATGACGAGCACCAGCCCGAGCGCGAGCACGACGCCGATGAGCGGCAGGCGCACGCCAACATCCCATACCTCGGCGGTCATCAGCAAAATCAGCATTGTTGAGAGCGCTGCCGCCGTGAACTTGCTCAGGTGCCACACGAGTGTCCAGGGCTGATTGCGCCACACCGCTGCCCAGATCTCCCAGCCAGAGCGGGCGATCACGCGCAGAGTGAAGCGCCAGCGCCCACGGGGGGAGCCGCGGGTCTCCTCCACGCGCAGATCGGCGACGTCGGTGAGCTGCTCGCCAAGCTGCTGCAGCTCGTCGGCGGTGTAGCCCTGCACGGCGTCGAGGTCCTCGGCGAGGTTGGGCGTGTGCATTGGGCTAGTGGTGTCGTCGCTGTGCGGCAGGCCGATCAGGTCGCCGACGAGATGGCAGAACAGCGCCCAGATGCGCTGTGTGAGAATGGCCTCACGCTCGGACTTGTTGACGACCGAGCGCTGGGCGGCCGGATCGAGGCGCGCGGTGGAGATCGCGGCGGCGTCGAGGCCCTGTGATGGCGTGCCGAAGGTGTAGGACTTGCGCAGCGCGCGCAGATCGGCGGCGGTGAAGGCGATTGAGAAATCCCAGCCCTTCGACTGGCGCTCGGCGACCGCCTGATCGATCAAGTTGATCGGCTCGGCTTGGATCATCGGCGTGGTCGCGTCGGAGCGGAAGATCAGCGGCATGCGCCATGAGAACTGCGGCAGCACGTGGCGCAGGTACTCGCGGCTGCGCTCACGGGCGGCGCGAATCGCCGCTTCGTCGATTTTGTCGAGCTGGCCCATGACCACCCAGCCGATCTCGACCAGCGGGCGGCGTGGCGGGCGGCGCTCGCGCGGCGAGTCCCAGACAAACTCGCCGCTGGGCTGGTCGCCGCTGGATGCCTGCGCTGGCGGCGGTAGCTCGGTGGGCGTGCGGTTGGGGCTAGGGTTGGGATCGAACGGATGCTCGTTGCTATTCGCCATTGCCACCTTCCCAGCGCTGTAGCCGTTCGATTTGTCGCGTGCGATCTTTATGCACGGTGAAGACGATGACATCGCCAGCTGTGGCTTCGGCCAAGGCCAGGTCAAGCGCAGCGTCGTCGCCATCGACCTCGCTGATCGCCGCTGCGGCCATGCCGGCCTGCTGTGCGCCCTGCCACATCAGCGGCTCGATCTCACCAGGCGGGCGGCCGCGCAGGAAGACCGGGTCGCGCTTGATGATGAAGCGGTCGGCGCTGGAGCCGATGATCGCCGACTGGTCGATGATCTGCGCGTCGGTGCGGTCGCCAGTGCCGCTGTAGATAACGTAGATGCGGCCGTCTGTGCCACGGAGCGGCGCAATGCTTTCGAGCAGCACGCGCAGGCCATCGCTGTTGTGGGCGTAGTCGAGCACCACCGTGATGCCTGCGTGGCTGAAGATATTCATGCGGCCGGGGTTCGTTAGCGGGTCGGGGCGGAAGGAGGCCAGCCCAAGCACGATCTGCCCTGGCGATAGCCCCAGCGCGTGCAGCGCCGCCGCCGCCGCCAGGGTATTGGCAATATTGTGGCGCGCTAAGCCGCCAAAGGCGACCGGCAGCTGCGCAACGGCGATGAGCTCGTGCTCGGCACTGCCCTCGACCAGCCAGATCATCTCATCGTGGAGGCAGACGGCGGTGCCGCCAGCTAAGCGATGCGCAGCGATCGTGCTGTTGTTTCCGTGGAGGCTGAACCAGATAATCGGCGCAGGTGAGAGCGGCGCAACCGTGGCTACAAGGGTTGGGTCGTCGGCGTTGAGCACAGCCCGCCCTGAGCTGCTCAGCACGCGCACAACGGTGGCTTTGGCGCGCGCCATCTCGCTGACCGTACCGATGCCGCGGTCAGGCAGGTGATCCTCGGCGACATTGGTGAGCACAGCCACGCTGCAGCGGTCGAAGGCGATGCCACGGCGCAGCAGACCGCCGCGCGCCGTCTCCAGCACCGCCGTCTCGACATCGGGGCTGGCGAGGATGCGCTGTGCCCCGCCATAGCCAGTCCAGTCGCCGCCCTCGCTGAGTTGACCGTTGATCCAGATGCCGTCGGTGTCGGTGCGGCCGGTGCGCACGCCAGCGGTGCGCAGCGTGTGATCGATAAGCCGTGTGGTGGTGGTTTTGCCGTTGGTGCCAGTGATGGCGACAATCGGAATGCGGCCAAGCGTATCCCACGGCGGCGCTTGGTCGGGCGTCCACTCCCACGAGCGCACGCCATGGCCGATGCGCCAGCCCAGCGACGTGCGCAGCAGCGGCAGGTCGCGATCCTGCGCTAGCACAAGCGTCGCGGCCAAGGATGGATCGATCTTCTCGCGCTGTAGCTCGGCGCGCACGGCGGCCATGCTGGGGGCATTGGGCTGGCTCAGGATGTGCTCTAGCAGCGCGCGCAGCGTCTCGGGGTAGGGCGTGCGCCAGCTAACCGCGTGCTCGCCAAGCGCCGATGGCCCATGAAACGTAGCGGTGGCAATCGGCATGCCCAGCTGCTCCTGCTCGTGGGCCAGGCGGTTGAGCAGCGGGTCGATGTCGGCTGATGGGCCGACGTAGCGCAGAACGGTCACAGGCACGAGATCGTACAGGTTTGGGCCTTCAAAAGCGCGCAAATCGCAAACGTTAAGCATATGTGCCTCATGGAGTGTAGCGGGACTAGCTTTGATCATACCATAAGCGGCGCTGGCGCTAGATGCGGGGCTGTACAGCCCTGCCAAGTTGTGCCACAATAAGGGCCACAAACGACAGCCCATCGTAACAAGGAGATTTGGAATGCGCAAGCCTGCTACATTCGGCTTTGGATGGCTGGCCGGTATGTCGTTGCTGGGTACTCTTGGATGGCTGCTCGCGCTCAGCGCCGATGGCGGTGGCGCAGCGGCGGACGCTGAGGCCGCGCCGGGCACGCGCGAGGACGATGTGCAGTGTGTGCCGCCGCCAACTCCCGAGCCGCCCCCGCTCAACCTGCCCAACTCGGGCAGCGAGCCGATGCGCGACCTCGACGGCGGCGAACGGCTGTGGAACTTTCTGCAGCAAGAGGCCTTCCGCCAGCGCGGCGAGGGCTTTCGCGCCGACTGGGCCTTCCATATGCTCGCCGCCAGCAAAAACCTCGGCATGCCGCTGGCGCTCAGCGCCCGTAGCGATCAGCAGATTAAGTTTGGCGCGCAGTCCTATGGCTTCCAGCCCTTCGCCGGCGATGTCCTGTTCAATGTTATCCCGCGCTGGACAGAGATCCAGAGCCTGCGCGAGCTGGTCGGCACCAGCATTCCCGCCGCTGGCCTGGGCTTCCTGGTGCTCGACGCTGCCTTTACCGCCTGTGGTGGCACGCTGCACGCCGATCAGGCGTTTGCACAGTATGTGGTGCGCGAGGGCCTCGGGCCGTCGCTCAGCGAAGGCTTCACCATCACGGTTGATGGCGGGCAGTACGATGTGCAGATCTTCGGCCTCGATGCGCTCTACAGCCCGGTTGGCAAGTATAGCGAGATCACACGCCTTAGCCAGGCTCCCAGCGGCGCACTGCGCGAGGCGATCTGGAGCGAGGTCTACCAGCGCAGCGCCAAGAGCGCCTACGATCCGGCCTCGAAGTTTCAGCAGGCCGCGCTGGAGGCCGGCATCGGCGTGCCGCTCACCGGCGTGTATCGCACTAACTTTGAGGGCCACGCCGTCGATGTGCAGGTCTGGACCAGCGACACGCTCTTCGCCGAGCCAGACGGCGCGGTGCTGCGCCAGAGCAGCCTGCCCAAGCCCGCCTTCAGCATCACCGAGACGGTGACGCCTGATCTGCCCGAGCCAACCGACGCACTGGCCGATCGCACGCCGCTGTTCAACATGCTGCCGGTGGCCGGCCAGCCGCCGATCGCTCAGTTCTATGGCTACACGCGCTACTCGGCAGGCAACGGCCGCTCGCTCTACACACAGACGCAGGGCCGCCACTCTGGCGTGGACTTCTCGGTGCCGGTTGGCACGTCGCTCTACGCTATCGACTATGGCCTGGTGGTGTGGGCCGGCAACAATGTGAGCGGCACCTCGTTTGGTGCCGGGCCAAAAAGCGTGATTGTGCGCTACGGCAATATCTACGCCCTGTATGGCCACACCTCGGTAGAGCTGGTGTCGCCGGGCCAGATCGTCGCGCCCGGCCAGGAGATCGCCAAGTCGGGCTACCCCAGCGCGCCGCACCTGCACTTTGAGCTGCGCCCAGTGCCTGCCAGCACCATCGCCAACCAAGACCCGCGCCAGAAGCCGGTCAATCCAGGCTATGCGCTGAACCCGATCGACTACTTCAGCAACGATATGCTCAGCTACTTCACCACCCAGCTGGAGGTGCTCGGCGGCCGTCGCCACTTCTGCCAGGGCGACCTCAACAACCAGGAGCGCATTCAGTTCGGCGGGCCGCTCGACAATCGCGCCTGCCAGTAGCCCAGTGCTCGTCGGCTCGCTGCGCCACCGTGCCATCGGTGGCGCAGCGGTGTTTAACGCGCCAGCACGCGGCGCAGCCTCACGGCAAGCAGCGGCTGAGCACGGAGCCGACCCTGCTGTCTGAGCTGTAGGCAGGCTAGCACAGCGCTTTTTTTCAAAACTGCGGCACACGGCTGTGCTGGGGCTGTCTCTGGTAGATCAGGCGCTACGGTGCGCAGGTATTGTTGAACCTACGGGCGTGGTTAATCCTCAGCTGTGCAGCCAAGCGCGCCGACGGCGGCGGCTCGCTCGCTGAGGGCGCAGGGCCTAGTTGGTGCTGCCCTACGCCAGCGTGCGATGGCTTAAGCAGTGGGCTAATTTCGGGCGTGCGCTGGTGGCGCGCAGGGGCGACGGTGCGCAGCGATTTTTCGCCGCTGTGCTTTTGTGGTATGCTTAAGCCGAATTTAATCACCGCTAGGGGGGCCATTGAGGCTGAGATCTCGCCAGCGCGAGGAACCCTTGAACCTGATCTCGTTAGCACGAGCGGAGGAAAGCGGCCTGGCCCGCCCAGCGCGGGTTTTTTTAATGGCCCCTAGCGCGTTTGTAGGAGCACTGCTATGAACCATACACGAAGATTTGGGGCCTTTCTGCTGCTCGTTGTGCTGCTGGGCCTGCTGGCCGCCTGCGGCGAGACAGCCACGCCTACCGCCAGCCCCGCACCCGCCACCGCCGCGCCTGCGGCCACCGCGTCAAGCGGCGCAAGCCAGCCCTTCGCCGGCAAGACCCTGGTGCTCGTCTCACACGATAGCTTCGCCATCAGCGACAGCGTGCTGCAGGCGTTTACCGCGCAGACCGGCGCACAGGTGCAGGTTGTCAGCGCTGGCGATGCTGGCGCTGCGCTCAACAAGAGCATCCTCGCCAAGGGCGCGCCGCTTGGCGATGTGCAGTTCGGCATCGACAACACCTTCCTCAGCCGCGCGCTGGAGGCCGACATCTTCACACCGTATGCGCCGAAGAACCTTGACCAAGTGCCCGCTGAGCTCAAGCTCGACGCGCAGAATCGGCTGGTGCCGATCGACTTCGGCTACGTCAACATCAACTACGACAAGGCGGCGCTGGCGCAGGCGGGCCTGACCCCGCCGCAGGACCTGCGTGATCTGACGAAGCCGGAGTGGCAGGGCAAGCTGGTGGTCGAGAATCCGGCCACCTCATCGCCGGGCCTCGCCTTCCTGCTGGCCACCATCGACCACTTCGGCGAGGATGGCGACTACACCTGGCGCGACTTTTGGCGCGACCTGCGCGCCAATGGCGTGAAGGTCACCGCTGGCTGGGAGGACGCCTACTACAACGAGTTCGCCGGCGGTGGCGCTGGCGGCGCTGCGCCGCTGGTCGTGAGCTACGCGACCAGCCCGGCGGCGGCGGTGATCTTCAGCGAGACGCCGCTGGACGACGCGCCAACTGGTAATCTGCTGCTGTCCGGCGGCGTCTTTCGGCAGATCGAGTTCGCCGGCATCCTGCAGGGCACCCAGCAGCCAGAGCTGGCCCAGGCTTGGATGGACTTTATGCTCAGCGATACCTTCCAGAGCGACATCGGCGGCCAGATGTTTGTGTACCCGGTGCTGCCGAGCGCTAGCGTGCCCGCTGAGTTTACCAAGTACGCCAGCGTGCCCAGCACCACCAACAACCTCGATCCGCAGCGCATCGCCGCGCAGCGCGATGCCTGGATCGATGCCTGGACCGACATCGTGGTGCGCTAGCCGCACCTGGGGCAGGCGGCCGCTGCGTCGCCTGCCCGCCCATCTGTGAGGAAGCCGTGAAGCGTTGGCGAACAAGCTGGTACGCGCTGCCGCTGCTGTTTGGCAGCCTTTTTTTTGTGGTGCCGCTGGCGGCGATTATTCAGCGTGCGCTGTGGCCCGACGGCCAGCTGATGCTGGATCAGGCGCTGGCGGTGCTGCGCACGCGCGCCACCTGGAGCGTGGTCTGGTTTAGCGCTTGGCAGGCGGCGCTATCGACGCTGCTGACCGTGCTCGCCGCGCTGCCAGCCGCCTACATCTTTGCGCGCTACCGTGTGCCCGGCAAGACTTGGCTGCGCGCGCTGGCGGCGGTGCCGTTTGTGCTGCCAACCGTGGTGGTGGCGCTGGCCTTTGGCGCACTCTTCAACCAGCGCGGCCTGCTCAACCGCTGGCTGATGGACTGGCTCAGCCTGTCCAGCCCGCCGCTGCGCCTGGAAAACTCGCTGACCCTGATTTTGCTGGCGCACGTCTTCTACAACTATACCGTTGTGCTGCGCATCGTCGGCGGCTACTGGAGCAGCGCCGACCTGCGGCTAGAGGAGGCGGCGCGGGTGCTCGGTGCCAGCCGCTGGCGCGTGTGGCGCGAGATCACGCTGCCGCTCGCGGCCCCGGCGCTGCTGGCGGCGGCGCTGCTGGTGTTTACGTTTACCTTCGCCGCCTTCGGCACGGTCCTGATCCTCGGCGGCCCAGGCTACCGCACCGTCGAGGTCGAGATCTACGAGCAGGCCGTGAATTTGTTCAACCTGCCGACAGCGGCGGTGCTGTCGCTGCTGCAGATGGCCACCACCTTGACGCTCACTGTGGTGTACACGCGCCTCCAGCGCCGGGCGGCGGTGCCGCAGACCACCCGGCCGCAGCCGGAGCGGCGCGTGCACTCGTGGCCGCTGCGCCTCGCTGTGCTGGGCGTGTGTGCCAGCCTTGTGCTGCTGATCGTGGTGCCGCTGGCTGCGCTGGTCATCGGCGCGCTCGGCGGCCCCGATGGCTGGACGCTGCGCTACTTTGAGCTGCTGCGCGTCAATCAGCGCGGCGTGTTTGCGTTTGTGCCACCGGAGCGTGCGATGCTCAACTCGCTGCGCTTCGCCGGGCTGACAACACTGCTGGCGCTGCTGTGCGGCGTGCCCGCCGCCTACCTGCTGGCGCGCCCGCGCTCGTGGCTGACGCGGCTGCTCGATCCGCTGTTTATGCTGCCGCTGGGCACCTCGGCGGTGACGCTGGGCTTTGGCTATATCATCGCCTTCCACGCCTACGAGCTGCCGCTGGGCCTGCGCGTGCCCGACCTGCGCCGCTCGGCGTGGCTGTTGCCGGTGGCCCACACGCTGCTGGCGCTGCCCTTCGTGATTCGCACTATGCTGCCAGCCCTGCGGCGGCTCGATCCACAGCTGCGCGCGGCGGCGGCTGTGCTGGGCGCGCCCCCGCTGCGCGTCTGGCGCGAGATCGACCTGCCGCTGCTGCTCCCAGCCCTGATCGTGTCGGCAATGTTCGCCTTCACCGTCTCACTTGGCGACTTCGGCGCGGCGCTCATTTTGGCGGTGACCGGGCCAGACAACGCTACCATGCCCGTGGTTATCTATCAGTTTCTCGGGCGGCCAGGCGCGGTCAACTACGGCCAGGCGCTGGCGATGAGCACGCTGCTGATGCTGGTGACGCTGGTCAGCTTCGCTGTCATCGAGCGCCTGCGCGGCCCCGGTGCCGAGTTCTAGGCCGCCCGCTGCCGTGACCGCTAGGCTGCGCGCCTATGGCCATCGCGCCTAGCATTTGGAGGCTCCCCGATGGAACAGTCAATTAAGCAGCGCTACAGCGCAGCCGTGCTCGACGAGCTGCTGGAGCGCTACGCGATTGCCCCGGCCAACATCCGCGCCCTCGACGCCTTCGAGAGCTTCATCTATGCCTTCGAGCGCGATGACGCGCCGTTCATCCTGCGCGTCGGCCACAGCGAGCGCCGCAGCGTCGAGTTGATCCACGGCGAGGTCGATTGGGTTAACTTCTTGGCGGCTGGTGGCGTTCCCGTGGCGCAGGCTGTGCCCTCGCAGCGCGGCGCGCTGGTCGAGACCATCGCCGACGGCCACGGGGCGCACTGGCTCGCCACCGCCTTTGTGCGCGCTGCTGGCCGCCCGGCCTGGGAGGTCGGCTGGTCGCCAGCGCTCTACACGACCTATGGGCGGCTGATCGGCGCACTGCACGCCCGCACCCAGCGCTATCAGCCCGCCGACGAGCGCTGGCGTCGCCCAGGCTGGGACGCGGCGCTGCTTGAGTATGTCGAGCGCTACCTGCCCGCCAGCGAGACCGCCGCGCTGAGCCACTACCGCGAGCTGCGCGCCCATATGCGCACACTGCCGCAGGATCGCGCATCCTACGGCCTGATCCACCAGGACGCCCATCCTGGCAACTTTTTCGTCGATGCCGCTGGCCAGATCACACTCTTCGACTTCGACGACTGCATCTACAGCTGGTTTATCAACGATATCGCCATTATTCTGTTTTACATGGTGATGGACGCCGAGGACGTGCCCGCCTTTACCCTCGAGTTTCTGCGCCACTTTCTCGCCGGCTACCGCCAGCACAACCAGCTCGATCCCCGCTGGCTGGCGGAGATTCCCACCTTTCTCAAGCTGCGCGAGCTGGAGCTCTACGCGCTGATGCACCGCGACTTCGATGTGCACACCATTGATGACTGGTGGTGCGCACGCTACATGCGCGGCCGCAAGGCCAAGATCGACCGCCGCGCACCCTATATCGACTTCGACTTCACCACGCTCGCCGCGCAGCTCTGAGCGCGCTGTGCGCCGCGTTGCCGGTGGGAAGGCTAGCTGCTGGTGCAGCGGCGGTGGTGCTGCTGCCATCCGTGCTTCGTGCACAGTCGGCGCACGGTGTGCAGCGTCGGCGTGGTCCGCCGCCCGTGATGCCAACCGCCGTGGTTGCGCCACCGCCGCGTGATGGCTCAGCGTGGCGCTCGCGCTGCAAGCAGGCGCAGCAGCACGAGCATGCTGATGAGCGGATAGAGCGTCAGCCCGCCGATGATATAGATGCCCAAGGCCACATCGCTGTTGACGGTGTTGACGCTCAGCGTAGGGATGAGCACACCGAGTGCGCCGACCACCTGCCCGGCGATCCACGTCCAGCCAACGGAGCGCAGCGGCCGCAGCATCAGCGCCTGCGGCAGCGCCAGCGCCAGCACCATGGCCAGGCTGACCCCGCCGATGTCCAGCCACTCTGGATGCAGCTCACGCGCTAGCGCCGAGCCGCTGCTGCGCAGCATCCAGTAGCCCACAATTAACCAGTAGCCAGCGCTGGTGGCGAGCGTCCACTGCGCCAGAGCAACCCCGAAGAGCCGCCGCAGCGCCAGCCACTGGAGCGCGCCCGCTGCGGCAAACCCGCTGCTGTACACAATCGCGCTGGCTACAGCGCTGTCGGGATTCATCTGGTCGGCCAGCTCCACGCAGGCGACGATGCAGATGAGGCTGCCCCACTGCGCGGCGACCCAGCGCGCTACAAGGCCCAGCTTCGAGAGCTTTGGTGGCAGCGGCGGCACGGCGGGCACAAACCAGTCTGGTGGCTGTGGCTGGTGCATCGGGGGGCCTCCTGATTAGGGCGGGTGGGCAACAAACACTCGTGATACAATCCACAAAGAACGAATCAACCTCTGTGGAGAAAACCGCCGTGAGCAAAATACCAACAACATTTGCTGATCTACGCGAGTTTATCGCATTTTTAGAGAAGCGAGGCGAGCTGAAGCGCATCAAGGCTCCCGTCTCCGCCGATCTTGAGATCACCGAGATCACCGACCGCATCTCCAAGCGCAAGGCTGGCCAGGGCAACGTGGCGCTGCTGTTCGAGAACGTCATCGGCTCGGACATGCCGGTGCTGATCAACGCCGTCGGCACCGAGCAGCGCATGGCCTGGGCGCTGGGCCTAGAGCACCTCGACCAGCTCCGCGAGCGCCTCGGCAGCCTGGTAAAGCCCGAGGTGCCCGAGAGCGTCTTGGATAAAGTAAAAAAGCTCGGCGAGCTATCCGAGGTGCTGCGCTATCGCCCAAAGACCGTCAGCAGCGCGCCATGCCAGGAGGTCGTCTGGACCGGCGACGAGGTTGACCTGAACAAGCTGCCCATCCTCAAGTGTTGGCCCGATGATGGCGGGCGCTACATCACGCTGACGACGGTGATCACCCGCGATCCCTTCAAAGGCACGCGCAACGTGGGCATGTACCGCGTGCAAGTGTACGACAAAAACACCGTCGGCATGCACTGGCAAATACACAAAGGCGGCACCGAGCACCAGCGCGAGGCGCTGCGCAAGGGTGGCGTCAAGCTGCCGATCGCCGTGGCTCTAGGCGGCGACTACGCCACCATCTACTCTGGCTCTGCGCCGCTGCCGCCAGGCATCGACGAGATTATGCTGGCGGGCTGGCTGCGCCGTGAGCGCGTCGAGATGGTCAAGTGCAAAACCATCGACCTTGAGGTGCCCGCCAACGCCGAGATTATTCTGGAGGGCTACGTCGATCCGGCGGAGAGCCGCCTGGAGGGGCCGTTCGGCGATCACACCGGCTACTACTCGCTGGCCGATCAGTACCCGGTCATGCATGTAACGGCGATCACCATGCGCAAGAAGCCGATCTACCCCACGACCATCGTTGGCTATCCGCCGCAGGAGGACTACTGGCTGGGCAAGGCCACCGAGCGCCTGTTTCTGCCGCTGATGCAGCTGGTGGTGCCCGAGGTTGTCGATGTGAACATGCCCGCCGAGGGCACCTTTCACAACCTGGTGATCGTGAGCATCAAGAAGAAGTTTCCCGGCCAAGCGCGCAAAGTGATGTACGGCCTGTGGGGCCTGATGCTGATGTCGCTGTCGAAGTTTATCATCGTGGTTGATGACGACGTTGATGTGCAAGATTTGAACGCCGTCCTGTTTCACGTCACCTCCAACGTCGATCCGCAGCGCGACACCGTGATTGTGGAGGGGCCGCTTGATGCGCTCGATCACTCGGCGGATCACTTCGCCTATGGCCACAAGATGGGCATCGACGCGACGCGCAAGCGCCAGGATATCGACCGCTTCCCGCGTGAGTGGCCGCAGGACATCCGCATGACGCCGGAGATCAGCGCGCGCGTTAGTCGCCGCTGGAAGGAGCTGGGCCTGGATACGTAGTGCTACCAGGGGAGAGCAAGTACTAGCTGCGACCAGACTAAAAATTAAAACCTGGACTCGCTCCAATCCACGATTCTAGTACTTTTTAGTACTAAAGTCATGGATAATAAAGGACTTGAGTACCAGGTTTTAACTTTGCAGCATCGCCTACAATTAAAGTATTGTTCTCCCTATTTATTCCGGTCTTGTAAGGAGGTAGGCATGATGTACTATCTTGCAGCCTTCTGGGCTTGGTTTCGGCGTTGGTTGCCACAGCGACGCAAAGCCATAGCTCAAGGGTTGACAGAGTACGCACTCATCTTGTTTTTGATTGCTGTTGTTGTCTTCGGTATTCTCTCGACTGTGGGCCGTGTGAACCAGGAGCGGTTCGACAACATCCAGTGCCAGGTCAACGAGGCCGGCACCGGCGATCCAGCGAACTGTCCTTAATCTCGGTATTTCCTTATCTCACCACGCCGCTGCAAGGCTCAGCCTTGCGGCGGCGCTGTTTTTTAGATCGCTGGCCATGGTGTCTATGCATGGCTTGCGCCTCCTTGTCGGCGCTGGTGCTGGCGCTGTCCCCAAGTTACACCAGCAGATAGCCCGATAGGACTACACCAGTGTTGTGCTCTATCCCCCGTATTCGCATTAAATTCGCAAATAAAATAGTACCATTGGGCTATTCATTCATTATTTTATTCTTTTTTGGGACTGAGACTCTATTATTGAGAGACTCAGGAGGTCTTTTCAATGTTTTCTTCACTTCTTCAGGTAGAGCAGGCGGTTGCCGGGCTGTGCCAACAAAACCAATGGGAGGTAGCACGCGACGAGTGGGGGTCCTTTTGCCAAGCGGTAGATCAGCATTATCGGCGCAGCAAGCAGCAGACGAGCGCTGTGCTGCAGAGTATCATCGCCAACTACTACCTGGATCGCCACCGTGTGCAGCGCGCCCTCGATGCCAGTGATCCCGGCTATCAAACTGAATGGCTGGCCATTGACAGCGAGATCAAAATCTATCTTGGTCAGCGGCGTATTCCGCTGCACGATGCCATCCAGCTCAACGAGTACTCGCCGGACATCTGCGCCTTTGCGACGCTGAAGCGCACGCTGCCGCGCTTCTACTTTGGCTGTCGCTTTTCGACCTACATTCAGGTGGTCACCGATAAGGCCGCAAAGGAGTGGCGGCGGGCCTGGGCCACGCGCAAGCGCGGCGGGCCGGGCATCTCCAGCGCGGAGCAGCGGCGGCTGGCCGACCCGCAGCGCATCAGCGACTATCAGCGCGTGTACTATCTCAGCCAGCCCTCGGTGATCGATCCATCGAAGCCGATGGTGGAGGCGGTGGCCGAGGACTTTGACCTGATCGGCGTGGCCGAGTCGCAGATCTTAGTCGCCGAGATCGCCGCCGAGGTCGCCAAGATGACCGACGACACCCACTTTGATCTCATTCAGACTGTCTGGCGCGAGCTGCTGCTTGAGCGGCAGAGCGTGCCGAGCCTGGCGACGCGCTACGGCATCCAGGTGCCGGTGATGAACCGCATCAAGCGCCGACTGGTGCGCCGCATCCGTCCGATCTTGGCCGCATGGCGCTTGCAGCAGGAGGAAGCTGCCTAAGCCGAATGTGCTCGTTGGACCGCGTCGCCCCATCAACACCATGATGGGGCGACGTGTGTTTAATCTGTTATAATGTTATGAGACGACGTAGCTCTACCTGCGTTTGGCGCTGACGCTGAACGCCCTACACAATGGCGCACAGCGGTGCGCCTTTTATGCGTGAATTTATGGAATATCAACCAAATCTCAAAAATATTCGCGCCGGCAACGGCGGGGTGATCGCCGCCGTGATGCCCGGCAGCACCGGCGAGCGCCTTGGCCTGCAGCCAGGCGATGCCATCTTGGAGGTCAACGGGCAGGTTGTGCGCGATGTGATCGACTATCGCTTCGCCATGACCGAGGAGCAGGTGGCGCTCACCGTGATGCAGTCCGGCGAGCGACGCAGCATCCAGCTTGCCAAATCGTTCGACGATATGCTCGGCATCGACTTCATCGAGCCGCTGTTTGACCGTCTGCGCACCTGCAACAACAAGTGCCCATTCTGCTTCCTCACCCAGATGCCCAAGGGCTTTCGCAAGACGCTGTATCTCAAAGACGACGACTATCGCCTCTCGTTTTTGTATGGCAACTTCGTGACGCTCACCAACCTCAAAGAGGAGGACTGGCAGCGCATCGAGGAGCAGCGCCTTGGCCCGATGTACGTCTCGGTGCATGCGACCGACCGCACGCTGCGCGCGATCCTGCTCGGCAAGCCCGATGTGCCCGATGTGCTGGCCGACATCCGCCGCCTTGGGTCGCTGGGTATCGACGTGCACACGCAGATCGTCTGCTGCCCGCAGCTCAATGACGGCCCCGCCCTGGCCCAGACCATCCATGAGCTAGGCCAGCTCTACCCAACGGTGCAGAGCATCGCGGCCGTGCCGGTGGGCCTCACGCGCTATCGCTTCGAGGGCAAAAAGCCGCAGTCGATCAAAGCCGCTATCCGCGTCCACGAGACGCCAGAGTGGATCGACACCAACTGGGAGCAGCAGCCGCTGTGGCAGGAAGAGCAGCCGGTGGCCAGCGAGCTGATGCAGGCCGTACAGGCTGGCGATCTGGGCTTCTGTGCGCGGCTCGGCGCAGCCACCGAGGTGGAGCTGCGCCCTTACCGGCCCGAGGAGGCCGCTGCGGTCATCGACCTGTGCGAGCCGTTCCAAGAGTACTTTATGACCGAGTATGGCACGCCGCTGGTCTATCCCTCTGATGAGTTCTATCTGCTCGCCGGGCGGCCACAGCCCCAGGGTGAGCTGTACGAGGGCTACGATCAGCTGGAGAACGGCGTCGGTCTTGTGCGCCAGTTCCAAGATGAGTGGGCGGAAGTCGAGGGGCAGCTCCCGGCGTCTCTAGCTCAGCCAACCAGGGTGGTGATGGCCTGCGGGACCTTGGCCGCGCCCGTGCTAGAGCCAGTGGCCCAGCGGCTGAGCCAGATCCAAAACTTAAGCGTTGAGCTGTATCCGGTGACCAATGAATTTTTCGGCGAGATGGTGACGGTCTCTGGTCTGCTTACCGGCGGCGATGTTGTCGGCGCGCTGCGCCAAGTCGGTCCAGCGGACCTTGTGCTGTTGCCAAAAGTGATGTTTGATCATAGTGGCACACGCACGATCGACGAGTGGACTGTGGAGCAAATCACCGACGCGCTCCAGGCTCCTGTGGCAATGGCGCGTATGCCCTACGAAATTCTCCGGGTAATCCGTCGTCTACGCCGTGATCGGGCCAAGGCTGCGTAGCTAGCGGTTGGCGCGGTTCCCGCTACACAAGCTGGAGTAGTACAATGTCCCAATCTGATCTTGCTATTGCGCATGAGTTGGAACGAACACTGGCTTTGTTGGAACGGGCTGACGCCATCGCCAGCTCAACGGCGCTCGATGAGCTTATTCAGCAGATGCTGGCGCTGCTGATCGAGATCGCCGAGGCCGAGGCTGGCACGCTGTATCTTGTTGAGGACGAAAGCGTTGTGCTCAGCGCCGTGCAGGGCGATGAGGCCAGCTGTGCGTTGATTGGCGCACGTCGCCCACGCACCGCTGGCCTGCTCAACGATACGTTCGCCGCTGGCCGCCCGCTGTGGGTCGAGCATCTGGCCGCTGATGCGCGCTGGGACAGCTCGCTGGGCGAGCTACAAAATGTCGAGCTGCGCTCGGTGCTGTCGCTGCCGCTGCTGCTGCAAGGCCAGGCCGTCGGCGCAATCCAGCTGTTTAATCCTGTGCACCACGAGGCGCGCCTGCTGCAGCTGCTTGGCAACCGCATGGCCTCCGAGCTAGAGAAGGCTCGGCTGCTGGAGCGGGCCAAAGAGCGCGAGGCACGCCTGAGCGCCCTGATCGAGATCATCGGCCACATTGGCTCGACGCTTGATCGCACGCAGCTGCTTGAGGTGATCATGCACAACGCGCGGCGGCTGCTGGGCACCGAGGCCAGCTCGCTGTTCTTGCTCGACCCGGAGTCCGGCGATCTGGTGCTGCACGTCTCCAGCGGGCCGCTGCACGAGAAGATCGCGGCCATGCGCGTGCCCAAGGGCCAGGGCATCGCCGGCTATGTCACCGAGACCGGCGAGACGGTGCTGGTCAAGGATGTGAGTCAGGACTCGCGCCACTACGCGCAGGCCGATCAGCAGAGCGGCTTTGCCACGCGCTCCATTTTAGCGGTGCCGCTGTCCACGCGCACGATCTCGCTGGGCAGCGAGCGCGAGCACTGGCGCGAGCACAATATCGGCTGCATCGAGGCGCTGAACAAGATCGAGGGCACCTTCGATGACGACGATGTGCTGCTGCTGCAGACGCTGGCGCGCCAGGCGGCGACGGTGCTGGAGGTGGCGAAGCTCTACGCCGATGTCAACGAGCTATTTCTTGATGTTATCCAGGCGCTCACCGCTGCGATTGACGCCAAAGACCCGTACACCGAGGGCCACTCGCAGCGCGTCGCCGAGTTTGCTGTCGCCATCGCGCAGCAGCTCAACTGCTCACCTGACTTTATCCACCATCTGCGCATCGGCGCGATTTTGCACGATGTGGGCAAGATTGGCGTCAGCGATCAGGTGCTCAAGAAGCCCGGCTATCTGACCGAAGAGGAGTTTGCCGAGATGCGCCTGCATCCGGTGATTGGCCAGACCATCCTGGGCCACATTCGCACGCTGCAGGAGGAGCTGCCGGTGATCATCGAGCACCACGAGCGCCTCGATGGCTCTGGCTATCCCGAGGGCTTGCAGGGCCAGGCTATCTCGCTTGGCGGGCGCATCACCGCCGTGGCCGACGCCTTCGATGCGATCACCTCGGATCGTCCGTACCGCGCTGGGCTGCCAGTCGAAGAGGCCTTTCGCCGCCTGCGCGCTGGCGCTGGTACCGAATTTGATAGCAGCTGTGTCGAAGCGCTCTGGAAAGCGTACTCTAGCGGCCTGGTGAGGACGCAGAAGGAGCGCGCTGCGCTGCGCCAGACCGATCAGCAGCCAACCTCCGAACTTTCAAACGCTGGAGCTGTTAGCTCCGCCTAAGGTTTTAAGGAAAGAAACGACTCTATGCCTCCACGTAAACCTGCTCGCCGCACCCCGCGCCCTGGATCACGCGCCGCTCAGTCGCGGCTTGGCCGCCCTACAGGGCGTGCGAGCCAGCGCCCAGAGCGCGGGCCTGCCAAATCGAAGCCAACCAAGAAGCTCTCGGCCAGCCAGGTCGCCTCCGGGCGGCCCTTGTATTTGGTTCAGACGCAGCCGGGCGTCGCACGCCTGGCCTGGGACGAGATCACGGCAACCTTGCGCCGCCCAACGCTTGTCGCCGAGCGCTCGCTGCCGCACAAAGACGATATGCTGATGTTTCAAACCTCTAGCCCGGCCGAGCTGGTGCTAGAGGAGCTGCGCACGGTCGAAGATGTGTTTGTTGTCGCTGTGCGCGCCTTCAAGATCAGCAGCGACCCCTCCGGCCTCAAGCAGATTTATGCTGCTGTGAGCCGTGGTCCGCACGTGACGGCGGCGCTGCAAACATACACCGCCGCTGGCGGCTCGCTGCCGCACACAACCACCTTTCGCGTGATCGCGCGCGCCGCTGGCCGCCAAGATTTTCCGCGCAAGGCCATGGGCAAGGCGGTGGCCGATGCGATCAGCGCCGCCTGGCCGACCAAGTGGGAGGCTGTCAGCGAGAACGAGCAGGTCGAGGTGTGGGCCACGCTGTTCGGCAGCGAACTCGTGGTGGCTCTGCGGCTCTCCGATGCCTCGAAGCGGCATCGCGATCAGCGCGCGATTGAGCGCCCGGCGGCGCTGCGCCCAGCGGTGGCGGCGGCGATGGTGCGCCTGACCGAGCCAGCCGACGATGATATTTTTCTTGATCCCATGGCCGGCACGGGCACGATCATCGTTGAGCGGGCGGCGTTTGGGCCATATGGCCAGCTGATCGCTGGTGATCGGAGCCGCGGGGCGGTGCAGGCGCTGACGAAAAACTTGCAGCCGCTTGGCGGCGATCTGGCGATACGGCGGCTCGAGGCCGGAAATCTGCCCTTCCACGATGGCGAAATCTCCAAGATTGCCGTTAATCTGCCCTTTGGACAGCAGGTGAACCACCCCGATGAGCTGATGCTGCTGTACACCGAGGCGTTCAAGGAGTGGGCGCGGGTGCTCAAGCCCGGCGGTCTGATCGTGGCCCTGGCCAGCGAGGTGCAGATTGTGCGCGATGTGCTGGCCGATCTGCCGAGCCTGCGCATTCGCCGCCAGCAGGACATCACCATCTTGGGCCAGACGGCCACCATTTTTCAAATAGAACGGCGCGCCTAGCACCACGAGAAATATTCTGGCGCAGCAGTCTGCGCTATAGCATAAAGATAGGAAGTCCACCATGCCAAAACCGATCGTTGCAATCGTGGGTCGCCCAAACGTGGGCAAGTCAACCCTCTTCAATAAGCTCATTGGCGAGCGGCAGGCGATCATCGCCGATGAGGCCGGCACCACCCGCGACCGCCTGTATGGAACCACCGAGTGGAACGGTCGCCAGATGACGATTGTTGACACCGCTGGTCTGCTGGTCGGCGACGATGACCCCAATCTGCCGCTGGCTGAGATCGTGCGGCGCACCCACGAGCAGGCCCAGCTGGCCATCGATGAGGCCGATGTGATCATCTTCCTCGTTGATGTCAAAGATGGCCTGGTCTCCGCCGATACCGAGGTCGCGGACCTGCTGCGCCGCTCCAGCAAGCCGATTATTCTTGGCGTCAACAAGGCCGAGACGGAGGAGCGCCGCCTGAACGCGGTCGAGTTCTATAATCTGGGCCTTGGCGAGCCAATTCCGCTCAGCGCCTACCACGGCACCGGCGCTGGCGATCTGCTCGATGCGGTGGTGGAGGCGCTGCCGCCAGGGCTGGAGGAGGACGAGGACGACACGTCGCTCAAGATCGCGATTGTCGGCCGCCCGAATGTCGGCAAGTCGAGCCTGCTCAACAAGCTCGTTGGCGAGGATCGCGTTGTGGTCAGCGCGGTGCCGGGCACTACGCGCGACTCGATCGACACCAAGCTCACGTTCAAAGGGCGTGAGATTACGCTGATTGATACTGCGGGTATTCGCCGCCGTGGCTCGATTGATCAGGGCATCGAGCGCTACAGCGTGCTGCGGTCGATGAAGGCCATCGAGCGCTGCGATGTGGCCCTGCTGCTGATCGACGCCGACGAAGGCCCGACCGCCCAGGACACGCACGTGGCTGGCATGGTGCTGGAGGCCAACAAGGGCCTGGCGATCTTGGTCAACAAGTGGGACTTGATCGACAAGCAGGTCTTCTCGTTCGAGGAGGCGACGCGCGTGGTGCACGAGGTGTTCCACTTCGCCAGCTACGCGCCGCTGGTCTTTATCTCGGCGCTGACTGGCCAGCGTGTCTCGAAGGTCCTCGACACAGCGCTGCTGATCGAGAGCGAGCGCAACAAGCGCGTGCCCACCTCGGACCTCAACGATATGCTGGAGCGCGCGATCTTTGAGCATCCGCCGACCTCGATCCATAAAGGCGCACACCTGCGCATCTACTACGCCACCCAGGCGCAGGTTGATCCGCCGGTGTTCTTGTTCTTCTCCAACGCGCCGCAGCAGATTCACTTTGGCTACAAGCGCTACCTGGAAAATAAGCTGCGTGAGCAGTACGGCTTTATCGGCACACCAATTGTGCTGGTCTTCAAGGGTCGCTCGGAGGACCCGCGCCAGGGAGGTCGGCGATGACGCTGATCAACATCTTCGACTACGAGGAGCGCGCGCTGCAGATCCTCGATCCGCTGGCCCGCGACTACTATCGCTCTGGGGCCGACGATGAGGTGACGCTGCGCAATAACCGCGCTGCCTTTGAGCCGATCCGGCTGCGCCCACGGGTTCTGGTCGATGTGAGCATGATCGATCTGGCGACCACGGTGCTGGGCACGCCGGTGAGTATGCCGATCCTCGTAGCTCCAACGGCCTACCACGGCCTAGCCCACGCCGATGGCGAGTGTGCGACGGCGCGCGGCGTCGGCCCCACCGGCACGCTGATGACCGTAAGCACGCTGGGCAATCGACGCTTGGAGGATGTGGCGGCGGCGGCCAGTGGGCCGCTGTGGTTTCAGCTCTACGTCTACCGCGACCGCGTGCTGTCCGAGGCGCTGGTGCGGCGGGCGGAGGCGGCGGGCTACCGCGCGCTGGTGCTCACGGTCGATGCGCCCCGGCTTGGCCAGCGCGAGCGCGATGTGCGCAACGGCTTCGGCCTGCCGCCGCACCTGCACATGGCCAACTTCACCGACAATAGCGATGCGACCGCCCACACCCAGCAGACTGGCGCGTCGGGCCTGGCGCTGCACGCTGATGCGATGTTTGACCAGACGCTGACTTGGGAGGCGGTCGATTGGCTGCGCTCGATCACCAAGCTGCCGATCCTGGTCAAGGGCGTGCTGACACCCGAGGACGCGCTGCTGGCCGTCGAGCACGGCGTCGATGGCATCGTGGTGTCGAACCATGGCGGACGGCAGCTCGATGGCGCGCTGGCCACCATCGAGGCGCTGCCGTCGATTGCGGCGGCGGTGGCCGGGCGCTGCGAACTCTTTCTCGATGGCGGCGTGCGCCGCGGCACCGATGTGGCCAAGGCGCTGGCGCTGGGCGCACGCGCTGTGCTCGTTGGACGACCAGTGCTGTGGGGCCTAGCGGTCAACGGCAGCGCAGGCGTTACGGCGGTGCTGGAGCTGCTGCGCGCCGAGCTGGAGCGCGCCATGGCGCTGTTGGGCCGCCCAACCGTCGCCGCCCTCGATGCCTCCGCTGTCCAGCTGCCCGCCCACTGGAGTAGCTAGCCGCCTGCGTCGCCGTTGCGTTTGATCTTGTTGATGTATGATCAATTCACGTTGAATACACACGACTACTGGGCGGGCTGGGGCGCAGCCCCACATCCCCGGCAGGGTGCCGCTCTGCACTCAGGATGGGCGCTGTTCAACGTGAATTGGTATGTAAGAAGATGCCACTATGCTTGAAGCACAGTTAATCGCTGAACAGCTCCAGCTCACGCAGCAGCAGGTTCAGCGCACGATTGATCTCTTTGATGCAGGCAATACGCTGCCCTTTATCGCCCGCTATCGAAAAGAGGTCACCGGCGGGCTGGACGAGGAGCAGCTGCGCGCGCTGGAGAAAAGCTTAGGCCGCCTGCGCGCCCTCGCCGAGCGCCGCACCAGCATCATCGCCGCCCTCACCGAGCAGGGTGCGCTCACGCCGGGCCTCCAGACACAGCTTGATGCGGCGACGACCCTGACCGAGCTGGAGGACCTGTACGCGCCGTTTAAGCAGAAGCGCCGCACCCGCGCCACCATCGCCCGCGAGCGCGGACTCGAGCCGCTGGCCGAGCTGATCGTTGAGCAAGGCCGCCAGGCGGTCGAGTCCGCTGCTGCCCAGTTCCTGAGCGCCGAGGTGCCCACGCCCGATGCTGCGCTCGCCGGCGCACGCGACATCGTGGCCGAGATGATCAGCAGCGACCCGGATGTGCGCCGTATGACCCGCGAGCGCGCTGCGCGCTGGGCCTTTCTGGTCGTCGATAAGGTGCCCGATGCGGTCGATGAGCGCGGGCTATACGCCACCTATACCGCCTTTGAGCAGCGCGTGGACCGGCTGCGGCCCTACCAGGTGCTGGCGATCAACCGCGGCGAGCGCGACGGCGTGCTCAAGGTGCGCCTCGATATCCCTGAGCGCGACTGGCGTGCGGCGATCACGACTGTCTATCGTCCGCACGTTGGCTCGCCGTGGATCGAGCAGCTGCGCCTCGCGATCAGCGATGCCGCCGAGCGGCTGCTGCTGCCATCCATCGAGCGCGATCTGCGGCGCACGCTCACTGAGCAGGCCGAGGAGCACGCCATCCGCGTGTTTGCCAGCAATGTGCGCGCGCTGCTGAGCCAGCCGCCGCTGCAGGTGAACGCCGTGCTTGGCCTCGATCCGGGCTTTCGCACTGGCTGCAAGGTGGCCGTCGTCGATGCGACCGGCCGCGTGCTGCACACCACAACGATCTTCCCCCACGATCCGCAGCGCGAGTGGTCCACCTCGCTGCGTGTGCTGGGCACGCTGGTACAGCGCCACAGCGTCGATGTGATCGCCATCGGCAACGGCACCGCCTCGCGCGAGACGGAGAAGCTGGCCGCTGAGCTGATTCGCCAGCTGCCGACGACGCGCTATCTCATCGTCAACGAGGCTGGCGCGAGCGTCTACAGCGCTAGCCCGCTGGCCCGCGCCGAGCTACCCGACCTCGATGTGAGCATCCGCGGCGCGGTCTCGATCGCACGGCGTGTGCTGGACCCGCTGGCCGAGCTGGTCAAAATTGATCCGCAGTCGATCGGCGTGGGCCTCTATCAGCACGATGTCAACCAGCGCGAGCTGACCGAGGCGCTGGACGACGTGGTCGAGAGCGTGGTCAACAATGTTGGCGTTGATGTCAACACCGCCTCGCCAGCGCTGCTGGAGCATGTGGCGGGCATCGGCCCCAAGCTGGCCGAGCGCATCGTGGCCCACCGCGAGGAGCACGGGCCGTTTGCCAATCGCCAGGCGCTCAAGAAGGTCAAGGGCCTGGGGCCGAAGTCCTTCGAGCAGGCCGCAGGCTTCCTGCGCGTCCACGGCGGCGATCAGCCGCTCGATGCCAGCGCCATCCACCCGGAGAGCTACAAGCTGGCGCAGGCGCTGATCAAGCGCGCTGGCATCAACCCCAAGACTGGCCGCGATCACCGCGCGGTGCTTATCGAGAAGCTGCGCCACGCGACCGACCTGGAGCTGCTGGCGCTGGAGCTAGAGGCGGGCCTGCCGACGCTTGAGGATGTCTTTGAGCAGCTTATCCGGCCAGGCCGCGATCCGCGCGCCGATCTGCCTGCGCCCATCCTGCGCAGCGATGTGCTGGCCCTAGAGGATTTGCGCGAGGGTATGCGCCTGCAGGGCACCGTGCGCAACGTGGTGGACTTTGGGGCCTTCGTCGATATCGGCGTCAAAAACGATGGCCTGCTGCATCGCTCACAGCTGCCGCCTGGCGTCGATCTCAACGTTGGCGATGTGATCTCGGTCGTGATCGAGCGCCTGGAGCCAGAGCGCGGGCGCATCGGCCTGAGCCTCGCCTAGCTCTACGCAATCTGCTGCGCCGCCTGGTCTGTGCCAGGCGGCTTTTTTTGTTTGACATACATCGGTGCAGTGGCCAGGTTAATCGTTTGCGCGTAGTCGCACGCTGTTCAAGCACAAGGCGCAGGCAGAAAGGCTGCGCCGTGGTTGTGCGCCAGGAGTGGCTGCGGGCGCGAGCTGGTGCGGCGTCCCGTGCGCAGAATGCGTGGCGCTCGGTGGCGCAGCGCGGGGCTGGCGTGCGATGGCGAGCGCCGTGGGCTGAGGCTGCGGGCGGAAAGGCTGCGCCGTGGTTGTGCGCCAGGTG